>CAZGQL010000073.1:0-13410 GCA_964527905.1 uncultured Syntrophobacteraceae bacterium | reverse complement strand
GTCCCTCGGGCAGGCCCATGCGCCCCCGGGAGGGGGCATTGCTGGACCTGACCGACTGGAAGAAAGTCGTGTTCAAGCGCACCTTTCAGGAAGGGCGCTACGACGGTCTGGACCTGCCGATCAGCCCCGGGGACTACGCCCTGACGGAAATCGAGGAAGGATCCTGGTCCATCAAGCACAGCTATTTCAACAAGAAAGGAAGCCTCATCGGCGAATACTACAACGTGAACACGCCGGTTGAGCTCTATCCGTACGGAGCCCGCTACGTGGATCTCGAGATCGATGTCGTCCGGCGCGCGGGGGAGCCCCCCGTGATCATCGACCAGGAAAAGCTCGCCCTGCTCCGGCGCAACGGAACCATCGGCAGGGAGCTCGAGGCGAAGGCCATTCAGACCGCGGAGCGGATCTGCGGCGCGGTCTCGAATTAGACACCGCTTCATGAAGCGTCTCGATCCCCAGTCCATTCGAAAAATCCTCATCCGGACCACCAACTGGATCGGGGATGCCGTCATGACCACCCCGGCCATGGCGGCGGTCCGGGCATCCTTCCCCGAAGCCGAGCTGGTGGTCGTAGCCAATCCCCTGGTTGCGGAACTCTTCAAGCCCCATCCCCACTGCGACCGGGTGCTCGTCTGGGACAAGCGGGGCGATCACCGGGGAGCTTTGGGCCTCGCGCGGTTTGCGGACCTCCTGCGGCGGGAATCCTTCGACCTGGCCGTTCTCTTCCAAAATGCCCTGGAAGCCGCCCTCATGGCCTACCTGGCCCGCATCCCGCGGCGGCTCGGCTACCGGCGGGACCTGCGCGGCCCGCTGCTCACCCATGGGGCCCCCTGCGGTCCTCGGGAACGGCGCCTGCACCACACCGAGTATTACCTGCATCTTCTACGGGTTTTCGGGATCGAGGGCGGCAACGGCGCGTTGTGCCTCACCTGCACGGAAACCGAAAGGGAATGGGCGGCAACGGCGCTGGCCGCAGGAGACCTCTGGATTGCCATCAACCCGGGAGCGAGCTACGGATCGGCCAAGCGCTGGTTTCCGGACCGTTTCGCGGCCGTGGCGGATGCGCTGGCCCAAACGTATGGGGCCCGCATCGTCGTGACGGGGGGACCCGGGGAGATCCCGCTGGGAAACGACCTGGTGGCCGCGGCTCACGCGCCGTGTCTGAATCTGGTGGGCAGGACGTCGGTTCGACAGATGATGGCCGTCCTCTCCCGTTGCCGCCTCATGGTGACCAACGATTCCGGCCCTATGCACGTGGCAGCGGCCCTGGGGGTTCCCATCGTGGCCCTGTTCGGTCCCACGGACCATACGACCACATCTCCCCACACCGTCGCGCATCGGATCGTACGCAAGGAGACCGAATGTGCGCCCTGTCTGAAGCGCGCCTGTCCGACCGACCACCGGTGCATGACGGCGCTCACCCCAGAAGACGTCTTGGAAGCCGCCCGCAGTCTCATGGACGAAGGCTTGCGGCGGAATCCGAGCCAGGGAGCCTGACGACGGTCCGGTCAGCTCCCGGTCGCCGGCATGCCGATCGAAGCATGCTCGCTTTTTCGGCCGTGTGGATCAACATTTCAAGAGGAGGTCAAGGATGAACCAAGAGGAATCGTATCACGACTTCATGAAGCAGCTGTTCGACGCGGAAAGCCTCCTGGACAAACCTCAGCCGCTCAAGGGAATTCGGGTGCTGGAAGTCTGTTACGTCGTGCTGGGTCCGGCGGCGTGCGACTATCTGGCCGAATTCGGCGCCGAGGTGATCAAGTTCGAAGGACAGCGGGGCGAGCAAATGCGTTTCGTGACGCCATTCGCCTTTTTTTGGAAAAATCTCTCCCCGGGGCTCCAGGAACAGAACCACAACAAGTACTGGGTGGGCATGCACCTCGGGCACCCCAAGGCCAAGGAGATCTTCCTGGACCTCGTGAAGCGCTCGGACGTGGTCGTGGACAACCTCACCCCGGGCCGGATGAAGGAATGGGGCATCAGCTATCCCGAGCTCAAGCAAGTCAATCCCCGCATCATTCAGCTCCACGTGTCGGGTTACGGCAGCTGGGGCCCCTGGACGGGACGCGCCTCCTACGACGCCGTGGCCCAGAGCATGGGCGCCCTCTCGCCCATCACGGGCTTCGAGGGGCGCGGGCCGATCAAGTCGGGGGTTTGGATCGCCGACTGGATCACGGGGATCATGTGCGCCAACGCCATCCTGGCCGCCTTGAACTACCGAGAGCGCACGGGGGAAGGACAGTTCATCGACTACTCCCAGGTGGAGAACGTCATCCGCTTCCTGGACTGGACCTGGCTGTACGCCTCCAGGACGGGCCAGGATCGGCCGAGAAGCGGCAACCGCGACCTCGCCGTGTGCCCGTCGGATCTTTTCGACTGTGCGGACGGCTGGGTGGCGCTGGCGGCCTTCAGCCGTGAAGAGTTCGAGGGCCTGTGCACCGCGATGGAAGCCCCCGGACTCTTTGCACAATACCCGAACCCCGAGGACCGCCTCCCCGACGGCCCCGCCCGGGAAGTCCTCGCGGCCGTGGGGGCCTGGGCCGCGACGAAAACGGTTTCCGAAATCGAGGCCCTCGCGACGCGTCACGGCTTTGCCGCCTCCCGCGTGCTCCAGGTCAAGGACGTTTACCATGGAGAGCACTTCCGAGCCCGGGGAAGTGTGCAGAGCTACGACGATCCGCTCTACGGAGAAATGACCGAGCCCTGCTACCCGCCGCGTCTCAGCGAAACCCCCGGAAAGCTCCGGTGGGCCGCACGCCCCATCGGCATGGACAACGAATACGTTCTCACTAAAATTCTGGGGCTCTCGTCGGAAAAGGTCAGTGAGCTGGCCGAGAAGGGGGTCATCTTCAAGTGGAACCCGAAAATCCCCTCCCACTGCCCTCCCCCTGATTGGGACGGCAAACGTGGCATCAAATATCCGTAGGTCGAACCGCGAGACAAGGAGGCACAACCATGGCGGAACTGAAGCAAACCGGATCTTCGGACTTTGAGCTCGAGGGCCCGGACCTGGAGCAGGATATCCTGACCGATGAAAACATCGTCGGCATGGCCATCAACCGGGAATACGCCCGCTGGGCGTACCGGGACACCAACCCCGAAATGATCGCCAAAAAACCCGAAGCCCTCGACGACATGCTGGTGATCGACGCGAGCCGCGGCAGTTTCGCGGGGATTTTCGCCTCGTCGATCCTCTCCGAGATGGGCGCCGAGGTGATCCGCATCGAGCCGCCCGGGGGCGACATCGCACGGAAGATGAGCCCTTATGGGATGATGGTCCAGGACACGGGACTCGCCTACCTGGTGGAAGGGCGCAACAAAAGCCACATCACCCTGGATGTGGCCAAGGAGGAGGGAGCGAAGCTCTTCAAGCGGCTGGCAAAGCATGCGGACATCCTGATTGAAACCTACCAGCCGGGCTTCCTCGACGGCCTCGGTGTCGGCTACCGGGATCTGCGCGAAGTGAACCCCGGCCTCATCTACTGCGCCGTCCACACTTACGGACACTTCGGAGAGGATTCGGAAAAGGCGGCGGGGCAGCCGGACTACGACATCGTGAACCAGGCCCGCGGCGTCATCATGTCCATCACGGGCGAGCCCGAGCTGGATCCCGAGGTGCCCAAGGAGCTCAAAAAGCCGCTCCGGCAGGGCAACTGGATGGGATGGTACACGGGCGGTGCCTGGGCGGCTTTCGGCATTTTGAACGCCATGTTTCACCGGCGACGGACAGGCAAGGGCCAGTTCATCGACTGCTCCCCGCCCGAGGGTCTTCTGGCCATCTCCAACTACGCCATGCAGTACTATCACATGTCCGGAAACCAGATGCCCCGGGCCGGCAATTACGACTACGCCGTTTTCCCGTACACCTACGTCCAGTGCAAGGACGGCTACACCTTCATTTCCGGGTTCACGGACCCGAACTGGACGGCCCTGTGCGAGGTCCTGAACCGGCCGGATCTCAAGGACATGTTCCCCACCATCAAGGAGCGGCTCACCCCTGAAAACCAGCCCAAGATCCAGCACGAGATCGAGAAGGTCACGACCCGGTACACCTCGGAGGAAATCCTGCAGCTCATCACGGATTACAGCAAGCGCCCGGACAAGAAGGGAACGGTTGCGACGGGGCGGCTCGAGAGACCCCTGGAGGTCCTGCAGCGGGAGCACTGGAAGGAACGGCAGACTTTTGTGACGATCCGGGATCCCTACTACGGCGAAGTCCTGGTCCAGAATTCAACGTTCAAGGCCATGACCGAGACCCCGGGCCGCATCAAGTGGGTCTGCCGCCCCGTAGGGGCCGACAATGAGCTCATCTATCAGAAATACCTCAGCCTTGGAGGGGCCAAGCTCGCCGCCCTCAAGGAACGGGGCGTGATCTGAGCCATCCGCTGAAGGCGGGAGGCCCTGAACGGCAAAGGTTCTCGGCCTCCCGCCTTTTCGCACACGCTCACGGAGCAGGGATCACCGGAAGGTCAGCCATTGCGGTCTGAAAAGGAGCGCCAGCCCGATGGCCCCCAGGATCAGGCCTCCGAGCAGCCGGCTTGCCCGGGCGTACCGGGTGCCCAGCCCGGTCATCTGAAGGGTCGTGACCGCGGCCCCGAAGATGAGGATGTCATCGGCCATGAATACGACGATGTAGAGGAGCAGGTAGGCGTAGTAGTGCCACAGGGGCAGGGACGAAAGCGTCAGGATCTGGGTGTAAACGGCCGGAATCCCGGCCGAACAGACGAACTCGATCAGGTTCACCGCGACGGCCAGCAGGACCACGCCCACCAGGGCGGGCCACAAACGCTCCTTGAGGGCCATGGACTTGAGCCGCTCGAGGATCTGCCGCCGGCTGCCGGAGTGGGAAATGTGGCACGCCGCCTCCGGGTTGGCAAAAAAGTCATAGAGGTTGTAACCGGCCCCCCCAAGGGCCACCAGCCCCACGGCGATGCGGATCCACACCAACATGCCGAACGCGAGCAGCATGTTGAGCCAGGCCGTCATGATGAGGAAGTAAACCAGAGCCGAGCCCGCTAGGAAAGCCAGGCCCAGGATCCACACCCGCTTCTGGTCTTCCATCCCGAGCAGCAGCCCCAGCAGGAACACCAAGGCCCACATGGCGCAGGGGTTGAACCCGTCCAGGGCGGCGAGCACGACCGTCAGGGCCGGCAGCGATAGACTCGCTGTATGGACCGTGCCGAGAAAAGGGATGGAAATCTCGTCGGGCACAGAGGTCACGAAGACCGTCACCGTCGCGCCTTCCGGAAGGGAGCCTTCCGCGAGAAGGCGACCGACGGGATCGGGGCACGGCACGGCCAGGCAGGCGGCAATCCGACGCTCGATTTCGGCCCCGGTCCATTCATCCCGGTGATATCCCGCGATCGCCCAGTCCCCGACCACGATGAACGGCGCACTCACCTGGGTCAGATTCAGGGATTCGATCACCCGGGTGAACGCCTCCCTTCCGGCCTCGTCCAGCTCCACTTCGTAGTCCCGGATGACGATCCGGGGATCGTCCGCGGCCAGCCGGGCGAGAAACCGCCCCGCGTCCTCGCAATGGGGACACCCTTCCGCCCTGAAGTAATGGACCGTGACCGACTCACCGCCATTCCTCTCCCCATGAGCCGGGAAAGCGCAAGCCAGAAAGAGCGCCATCAGTCCCAACCCTGCGCGCCAGGCGAGCATCATCTCCCTCCATCTCCCACGTCGACGCCATGCCCGCATCCCGTTACCAGGCCCATCCAAGGCAACCGTAACGCCCTTCAGGAGCTGCTCCGGCCTCGAAAAGCCCGCCTCCGAGCATTGTCCGACGGTGGGTTCAGGCTCTGGGGTCCCGAAGCGACTTCCAGGTGTGCCGCTCGAGGAAGCTCCCCTCCACGTTGGCTTCCATTTCCAGGAACATTTCCCAGGGTACGGCAAAGGACAGGAGCTCCGATCCCAGGAGACTGCGAACGTATTTGCGGGCGGAGATGTCAGTGAGTCCCACCACCGCCCTGGGCTTTCCAGACTGAGCCTCCCGGTAGGGGAGGATCCCGATGGTCTGGCACCCGGCGGCCCAGGGTATGATCACGTTTTCCATACCCTCCCGCCCGTAATTGGCCAGAATGACCAGGGCGGAAAGCTGATCCGGATTGGCCAGAAGCACCACGGTCTCCGGCTTTTCGGCCTCGACGTCGATTTCCGAAAGGGGCTTGAAGAGCACGTAGCGGGACGCGATCTCCCGCATGGGAATCTCGCGGAGCCATTGATGCACCAGCTCGGGGGTCTTGACGTACGCCTCCCCCTCCAGGAAATCCGTGGCAAATGCTTTGCCCGCCGCAGACTCGAGCGCCTTTCCGACTTCCCTCCCCTTTTCCCACTGCTTGTTTCCTGAGGAGAGAAAGTAGGCGAAACAGTCTTCGCCGCCCGGAAATTGGAGATAGGTGTTCCCGAATCCAAGTCCGACGCCCCCGCCCCAACAGCCATAGGTTTCCGCGTCGAACGCCGCCGTCTTCCCCTTCGCGGCATTGGCGAACAGGAACATGACACAGCCCCACTTCCCTTCCTTGAACTGCAGGGCCTTCTCCGGTTTGTCATCGGCCAACAGGAGGGCGACCGGCTGAAAGTGAAGTCCTACGGCCTGTGCAATTTTCGATTCCATGAGCTCACCCTTTTTAGAGAGGTCTGTGGCGATCGACCGGTTATCGGGAGACTACGCCTGTCGAACGATCGATTTCAAGTCGTATCGCGTGGAGCGTCGGCGGGTCCCATTGTACGAGCATGCGGCCTCTCGTATGGGCACTCGGCGCCCGACCGTCGGGACCGGGCGACGACAGGTCCGGATCGTCAGAACGATTCCAGCTTCTCGTAGGGCACTGCCGATGCGAAACCCACCAGGTCCTCCCGCTTGACGCCGTGTCCTTCCAGGGTCACCAGGAACCGGTTGGCCACCACAACGTTGAGCTCACCCTTCCGCTCATCCGGACTGTAGCGGATGAGGGCCTTTTGCCCCTTGACCCGAAGCACCTCGCTCCCGCTCATGCCCGCAATCATGGGGTTGGCAAACACCGCGATCATGCTTTGAAGCAGCGGCGAGTCCGTAACGATTTTGACCGTAACGGAGGCGTCCCCTTTGGTGTACCGGCGCTCGGCCGATACCATCCCTCCGAACACGGCGGTGCCGAGGGTCTGTGACGTGGCCTCGTCCGCACTCCAACCGGCCGGAGGCTCAGGAAGGAGGAGTCTCAAGGTTTGACTCCGCTTCTGGCGGATCAGTTCAGCGGCATAGTCCAGGGTCCCGGCGGCTTCATGATACTTTCCCGCCTTGTATTGCTGAACCGCTTCGTTGATGGTGTCCGTCACATCGTCCGCCCTGCAAACAGCCTGCATCCAGGCGCCGGAAACGAAGGTCAGCACGACAAACACCACCGGTGCCACGACCCATCGCGTCTTTCGTCTCATCCCATCACCTCCGTGTGCCGTGCCCCCTGAGAACCACGATCCCCCAACCGTTTCCGACGACCGTCGCAAGACTCCGAGCCTCCTCCTCCGTTGGAACCAGCGCGAGCCGTCTGTGCTCCGGAATCTCGTCCAGGAGCAAGTCACGCGGCAGCCGCCACTCCCGCTCGTGCTTCCAAAGCGCCCCGGGGGGCTCATGCTTTTGAAAACGGAACCGGTCCCGTTCGGTCAACTGCTCATAGACCTTTGCGGCACCGTAGATGACGGGCCGGGCGCCGGCCCGCTTCAAAATTCCCCGGTCGACGGCGATTCCGTATGGTTCGACCGTCCATCTTGCGAGAACCCTATTCCATTGCCGCAGCCGGTGCAAGCCATAAGGGGACAGCGATGTAAAGGAAACCGCCGGCACGTCGCCCCTCAGGAGCTTGGTGCTCGCGCGTATCCGCCCTTCCAGGAGGATTCGGACCAAGGTGTCCAGGGCGCTGTGCCGGCCGTGGGGGGTCTCGTCGAGGAGCGCCAGGAGGTATTCCTCGTAAGTCTCACCGGGCCAGGGCCCGGCGCAGGCCCGGGTGTAGTGGCAAAGGAACCGACTCCAATCAATCGCATCCAACGCCATCAGCTCAGGAGTCGAGCCCGGGTGGCACGCGATGGCCCTCCCACGCGCGGCGTGCCGCGGCGCGCAAGCAGCGGACCCCACCGTGTCGTCGGATCGCCCCTGCGTCTTGGCTACCCCGCACCTCGGGAGGTCATCCACATTTCGACAAGACCGGGCATCGAGGACCCACCGCTGCTTGAAGGCTCCCTCCCCGTCGGCTTTGAGGATCGCCTCCAGGTTGCCCCCGGATCGGATTTCCAGGAGGCAGTGCACATCCGAGAGCTCGGCCAGCATGCGATCCCGGCACACGGATCGCGTCGACGCGCTGCAGGCCGCCGAACCGATCCAACAGGTCAGTTGCAGCCATGCTTCGAGGGGGCGCTGAAAGGGGGCCTGAGCCTGCCGTCCATGGAGTCGCTCCAAGGGCGCCGGCAGCCAGAGCACCAGCGGGAGCCGATGCTCCATGGCATAGACCGTCACGAGATCATACGTCAAGGTCCCGACGCTGCTGGCAACGCCGATGCCGGAGGCCGCAACCTTGGGGAGAAGCTCCCGCAGATCGTCAAGCCACCGTTCGCCGGGGACCCTCAAACGAGGCTTCCTGGAATTGAAAAAGGCAGCCAGCGGGCGATTGAACCGTTCCTTTCCGATTCCGAAGACCACACGAGGGCAGCGGGCGAAATCGGGAAGACCTTGCGGGGGAGGCTCCCGTTGAGCGCACCGGAGTCCGGATGCCATCCAGTGGTCGGCCGTCCGTCGGGCGGCTTCCAGGTGGCGCATCGGTGGCCTGGAGCAGCGTGTCCGTCCGACCCAATCGTCGATCCATTCGACCAGGCTTGGGGCGCCCGAAGTGAGCCAGTCATGGATGGCATCCTGCAGCAGGGCCCCCGAAATCTTACCGCATTGCTGCATCCAGGCGGCGATCACCCCAACCGTCCACCGCTGGGATTCGCTCAGGGGTGCCAGTCTTTGCTGAAGCAGATTCGAATGTTGACGATCCGTAGCCATTTGATTATCGTCCACGCGGTTTAGAGTGGTCCGCTCAGCATCCGGGCCCCGCAACGCGTTGATCCCAAGTGAAAAAGGATGGGCAATGAAGCTCGGCATCGTGGGCCTCCCGAGGTCCGGGAAGACAACGATTTTCAACGCCTTGACCCGCCGGGGGACGGAATCGGAGCCCCCGGGCGGGCAGGTCGCCCCCGTGCTCGGCGTCGTTTCGCTTCCCGATCCAAGGGTCGACTGGCTGAGCGAGCTCTACCATCCGAAGAAGACCACCTACGCTCAGGTCACCTACATGGATCTCCAGGGACTTCCGGGACTAGTCGAGAGCAAACAGGAGTATATGTCTCTCCTCCTGAACCATATGCGTCCCATGGACGCCTTTCTCCTGGTGGTCCGCAACTTTTCCGACCCGTCTCTCGGCCCCCCCCAACCGCAACGGGATTTTCGTGAGCTGACGGATGAGTTTCTCATCGCCGATTTGGGAACTATTGAGAAGCGGATGGAAAAGCTCACCGCGGAGCGCAAGCGCGGCAAGAAGATTCCCGAGACCGAGTGGCAGCTTCTGGAAGACTGCGCCGCATGGTTGAACGAGGAAAAACCCTTGCGACTCAGGCCCGAACTGGCCAACGCCCCCGAACTACGGGGTTTCACCCTCCTTTCCGCCAAACCGCTCTTGGTCATTGTGAACAACGCGGACGAGGACGACACCCTTCCTCCATCCGGGTTCGAATCCGTCGAGGCGATGGTCGTGCGCGGCCAGCTTGAAATGGAAATGTCCCAGCTTTCGGAAGCCGATGCGGCCGCCTTTCGGGAGGATTTCGGCATCAGGGAGTCGGCCCTCCATCGGGTGATCCAGCGCTCGTTCTCGCTTCTCCACCTCGCCACCTTTCTCACCGTCGGGGACGATGAGGTCAAAGCGTGGACCATTCCGGAAAACCTGCCGGCGCACGAAGCAGCGGGTGTGGTTCACTCCGACATCCAGCGCGGTTTCATTCGGGCTGAAGTCGTCGCCTTCGACGACCTCAAGCGCGCGGGCGACTACACAGCTGCACGAAAGCTTGGAGTCGTGCGTCTCGAGGGCAAGTCCTACCCCGTCAAGGATGGCGACATCATCCATTTCCGGTTCAATATTTGACACCTTACCGAGAAACCGTCGGTATTCGCTTCCGGCTTTCGTTGTCCTCACAACGCCCCCCCCGCAGGCGTCTCCGCGTGGCCGTCCCGACCTGCCGCCTCCCTCGGAATGATGCCGTCAGGGAGATGACATCTGGACGCGGATATTCAAATCCTTGACGGTGGACGATCAGATCCAGAACTGCAGAGCGGTTCTGGGTCACCGAAAGAGGGATGCCTCCCACCCATAAAAAAAGAGGGCCCAACGCCTCCTGCTGCGGGATTGACGCGGCTGGTCCAATTATGGGACGGATATTGCATATAAAGTTGAAGCATGGGGCCCAGGAGTCCCTGGAGCCCCGACCATGTGAACGCGGTTTGTGGACGACCGAGTGCCGGATGGGGGAGGATTCGCATGTTTTGGATCGGCTTGATGATCGGACTGTTCGCTGGTGTGGCGATGGGATTGTTCACGGCCGGCTTGTGCGCCATGGCTGCCAAACGGGACCACCAGTTGGAGCCCGTCGGAGCGGAGGCTTGTTACGCGGGATCGGAAAATCCTTGTCGAGACGAATGCCTGTCAACCACGCTTTGAAGACGGATGCGACACGATTCATGTAGTTGTTCGGCTCCACTTGTGAAGCCGTTTGACTTCACTTGAGGTTCAGGCGCAAGCCTGTTCAAACAAGGGCGTTTCATCGTGCGCCGCTTTCGCATCCTCCTCCGCCATGACAAGCAGGAAGGCGTCCACCACCTCGGGGTCGAACTGCTCCCCAGCCGATTTCCGGATATGGTCTATGACATCTCTCCGGAGTAGGCCATCCCGGTAAGGACGATTCGAAACCATGGCGTCGTAGACGTCCGCCACGGCGAGAATCCTCGCCCCCAGATGGATTTCCTCTCCCGAAAGCCCTTCCGGATACCCCTTCCCGTCGTAGCGCTCATGGTGCTGGCCAACGATGGGAATCACCCGCTGGTAGGCCCCGATCGGCTCCAGGATCCGCGCCCCGATGACGGAATGCCGCTTGATGCGCTCGTATTCCATTTCCGTAAGCTTCCCGGTTTTATCCAAAATCCGGTTGGGAACCCCGATCTTGCCGATGTCATGCAGGTAGGCTCCCCGATGGAGATCATCCAGGGCTTGCTGGGACAAACCAAAATGTTGCGCGATCCGCATGGCCAGGTTAGTCACGCGTTCGGAATGGCCCGCCGTCCAGGGAGACTTGGCATCCACGGTGCGCGCAAGGGCTTTAAGGGTTCCCCAATTCAGCTGGTCCAATTCCTCCATCAATGCCGAGTTGGACAAGGCCACGGCCATCTGGTCGGCGAGCCTCCGCGCATGCTCGAGGTCGTCGGCCGGAATGGGCTCGCCGACGGAATATCCCATGTTGATCATCGCGGAGAGCCGCCCCTTGACGAGCACGGGAAGCACCAGCCAGGAACCGATGTCGCTCCGGGCCACGGATGACAGGAAAGCCGGCACAGGGTCATCCGCTGTGAAGATGAGTTGTTCGGGATTCTCGAGGCACATGCGGGCCTCGTCAGGGTCAAGGAACAAGCGCTGAGCGCCGGAATCCCGCAGGAGCCCGTTGGTGGGCAAGTAGCAATACATGGTATTCACTTCCTGGGGATCGATGAGATGGATGGAAATATGATGGCAGGCAAAAAATCCGCGCATGGCGGTCAAGGCGGTTCCGATGATCCGATCCGTGTCGAGCGAGGAGAGAATGGCTCGATCGATTTCGGACATGGTCGAGATGGCGTGGAACTGCCTCCCGAGCTGGGCGGTCATCTCGTTGAACGTGGCGGCCACCTCCTCGAACTCGTCGCCGCTGTGAACCTCGATCCGCGTGCCGAATTCCCGTTTCGAGATCTGCGTGATGCCTTCTCGAAGCGTCTCGAGGGGGCCGAGGGTCTGACGGATGTAATACATGCTGAGAAACGCAACGATCAACAGGGACAGAATCGTGATCAGCGAGAAAATGTACTTGAAATCATTGAGTGGAGCAAAGACATCGCCCTTGGCCTGGCACAGAACGACGGTCCAGTTGGGGCATTCGAATCCCGATCTCATGAAAATGGTCCATTGCGACGCCAAATACTGGACCCCGTTGTGGACCCAGTCGAATACCCGCAGACCGGAGCCACTAGAGCCTTGCTGCAGCTTCTCTTTCAGGCCCGTGGCATTGGCAATGGAACTGATGAGGATCTCCCCCTCCCGGTCCAGGACGCACATGTCGGTCATCGGGGGTAAGGTATTGTTGGGTCCGACGCTCCACAAATATCCGGGATTGATCTCGCCGATCAGGATCGTGCCGGACGACTCCCCTTTTTCCAAGAGGCGGACGAGAAAGATGCGTGGCGATCCAACGTCACTTCGGCGAATGATGATGCTCGACCTGTCCCCCCTGATACTTCCCCGCTCTTCCACCGTCAGATCCACGGCATCTCCTGCACTGCCCGCGAGAATCTGAAGCGATCCGTCGGGGTTTTCCAGCAGAATGCTGTTGAACCGGCGCGCGTTGGGACCGATGTCTTCCGTTCTCCCAGGGCGATCGGCATCCACTGAGAGATTACGCAAGTAATCCTGGCCCACCTGCGTGAACTCACTGTCCAGAAGCGTCATCCGTTCAAAGGTGGACATGCCGAACGCCTTGGTGGATTGTTGGAGCCGCCGACGGCTTTGATCCTCAAGGTGCTTCATGACCTGGCTGAAAGAAAGGGCCGAGAGGGCGGCAATGGGGATGATCGAACAACAGATGAACAAGGCAAAAATGCGGCGCCCCAGCTTACTGCGAAGGAAGTTCCCACTGATTTCCATACGAATGTCCCAAGCCTAGTAGTCCGTTGCGATGCCTACGAACTCACCGTTGTTGGCGCGAACCACATCGTCCCGCGCGTCGGGTTCGTTGAGTTGCGCAGCCGTCTTCCCATCTGGGCCACAGCTGTAGAGGTCGAAGTCGGTGTTGAGAGGGTTCATGAACCGGTCCTTCCGCAGTCCTCCCTTTCCCCAGACATCGCAGATCCGGTTGTAATGATAGGGATTCCCCCAGGGGTCCCTCATGCTGTCCAAACCCACAACTTCAAGGTTCTCCGGGTAGTACCCCGTCATCGCCCTGCATTTGTATACTTCGCGTTCAATGAACCGAATGTCCGTCACAACCGTCGTGGCTTCCGCCTTCCGGATGAAATTGGAATAGGCCTGGATCGAAACGGCCGACAGCACCGCCATGATCGCTGCGACGATCAGGATCTCGACCCACTGCTGTCCGGCTTTAACT
>CAZGQL010000072.1:0-21149 GCA_964527905.1 uncultured Syntrophobacteraceae bacterium | reverse complement strand
CTCCCAAGGCGAAAAACCGAAGAACCTTCGAAAGACTTCGTCCACATCGGGAGGGACACCCGGGTTGGGCTCCGGACCGATCTGCTCGATCAGGACACGCGCCACTCCGTTCAAGGCCTGGTCCACCTGGTGGGACAGGCTGTAGGAGAGAACCCCGTAGCCGGCGCTCCCCAGCAGCACCAGGGTCACCGTGAGGAGGCTCATGTACCAGAGCGTGAGGCGGGCGCGAATCGAGCGGACGATCATGGCTCCTCCAGCTTCAGGACATACCCCGCGCCCCTGACGGTGTGGATCAGCCTCGGTTTGCCCTCGGTGTCGATTTTCTTGCGCAGGTAGTTGACGTAGACGTCCACCACATTGGTCGACGGGTCGAAGTCGTAGTCCCACACGCGGTCGAGGATCATGGCCCGCGTGAGAACCCGCCCGGGATTGCGCATGAAGTAGTCCAGCAGGGAAAACTCCCTGGCCGTGAGGTCGATCCGCGTGTCGCCGCGATGCACCGTACGGCGGGCGGGGTCCAGGACGAGGTCTCCCAGCCGGAGGATGGGGTCGCGCGTCTCCCCGCGCCTGCGAAGCAGCGCCCGTACCCGGGCCACGAGCTCCTCGAAGGCGAAGGGCTTGGTCAGGTAGTCATCGGCGCCGGAATCCAGGCCCAGGACCTTGTCTTCGACGGTCGCCCGCGCGGTCAAAAGCAGGACCGGGGTCGCCCGGTTCTTCCGGCGCAGCTCCCGGAGCACCGCGAGGCCGTCTCGGCCCGGAAGCTTGATGTCGAGCACGATGAGGTCGTGAACGCCGTCCAGGGCCATCTTCAGGCCCGATTCGCCGTCCGAGGCCACATCGACGGCGTAGCCTTCTTCCTCGAGGCCCTTTCGGATGAACCCGGCCAGTTTCCTCTCATCTTCGACCACAAGGACTCTCATGGACACCTCGGTCCCCCGGGCGGTTTCAGGCGCTTCGGCCAGCCTTGACGCTCCAGGGGGTTTTGTTTAGACTGAGCCGTTTTTCGAGCCGGGGATCTCGTGGGAAGCATCGGCACATCTGGGGTGAGTGGGGAAAATCATGGCTGAAGCGCGGCGGCTGAAATCCTTCCGGAACATCGGCATCATTGCGCACATCGACGCGGGCAAGACGACCGTCACCGAGCGCATCCTCTACTACACGGGCCGATCGCACCGGATGGGCGAGGTCCACGACGGGACGGCCGTCATGGACTGGATGGAGCAGGAGCAGGAGCGGGGAATCACCATCACCTCCGCCGTGACCACCTGCCTCTGGAAAGACTGTGAGCTGCATCTCATCGACACACCCGGTCACGTCGATTTCACCATCGAAGTCGAACGCTCCCTTCGCGTTCTGGACGGCGCCATAGCCGTGTTTTGCGGCGTGGGGGGGGTTGAGCCCCAGTCAGAGACCGTCTGGCACCAAGCCGACAAGTACCATGTGCCCAAGATCGCGTTCGTGAACAAAATGGACCGGATCGGCGCCGATTTCAAGCGGGTCGTGGGCCAGATCGAAGAGAAATTCAAGACCATCCCCCTGCCCATCCAGATCCCTGTGGGGGCCGAATCGGAATTCCGGGGCGTGGTGGATCTGCTCCATATGCGGCAGGTGGTCTGGCACGACGAAACATTGGGGGCCGAGTACGAGTACCAGGAGATCGCTCCGGAGCTTCGGGACGAAGCGGCGGAAGTGCGGGACGACATGGTCGCGAAGCTGGCCGAGTGGGACGACGTCCTCATGGAGCGGTACCTGGAAGGCGAGGCCATTGGCGCGGCGGATCTGATCCCCGTCCTGAGACGGCTGACCCTCGAGCTCAAGATCGTCCCGGTCCTCTGTGGGAGCGCCCTCAAGAACAAAGGGATCCAGCCCCTGCTCGATGCCATCGTGGATTTCCTGCCGTCTCCCGTGGACGTTCCGCCCATCGAGGGCGTTCACCCCGTGTCCAAGGAAGTGGTCACGCGCAGGAGTTCCGAACAGGAACCGCTGGCGGCTCTGGCGTTTAAGATCTTCATGGACCAGGGGCGCAAGCTCACCTATGTTCGGATCTATTCGGGCAAGATGCTGGCCAATGCCGACGTGTACAACGCATCAAAAGGAGTCCGCGAAAAGATCTCCCGAATCTTCCAGATGCACGCGAACAAGCGGGAGCGGCTGGAAAAGAGCGGTGCCGGGGACATCGTGGCCATCATGGGGCTGAAATCGGCCTCAACCGGTGACTCCCTCTGCGACCCCGCCCACCCCGTCCTGCTGGAACCCATCGATATCTACGAGCCCGTCATCTCCGTGGCGGTGGAAGCCAAGACGCGCGGAGACCAGGAAAAGCTCCTGGACAGTCTGGGCAAGCTTTCGGAGGAGGACCCCACTTTCCGCTACCAGGAAAACCCCGACACCGGTCAGACACTGATCAGCGGGATGGGCGAGCTGCACCTCGACATCGTGCTGTCGCGCCTCGAGCGCGATTACCACGTGGGAGTAAGCGCCGGAAAACCTCAAGTCGTTTACCGGGAGACCATCCGGAGCGAGGTTCAGGTGCAAGGACTGTTCGATCGAGAGATCGGGGGGAGCCGGCACTTCGCCGCCGTGGACCTCCACCTGAAGCCCCTGACGCGGGGGAGCGGCAACCGGGTTTCGATCCGTGTCCGGGACCAGTCGATTCCCGAGGCGCTCTTCCCGGCCATCGAGCAAGGCATCAAGGATGCCTTCAGCAGCGGTCCGATTCTCGGATATCCCTTGGTGGACGTGGAAGCGACCGTGTTCGGCGGCACGTTTCAGGAAAACCTTTCCTCGGAGCTGGCGTTTCGCGTGGCCTCCACCATGGCAGTGAAGCAGGCGAGCGAACAGGGCTCGCCGTTCCTCCTCGAGCCCTACATGGCGGTGGAAGTGCTGGTTCCCGATGAATTCCTCGGAGAGGTACTCGGAGACATCAACCTGCGAAAGGGTCGGGTGGAGAGCATCGAAGCCCGCAAGGCCATCCAGGTGGTGCATGCGGTGGTACCGCTCTCGAGAATGTTCGGCTACTCGACGGACCTTCGATCGTCGACCCAGGGACGGGCGACGTTCACCATGCATTTTTCCCACTACGACACCGCTTCAGAGTCGTAGTGGTCAACTGACTCCATTTTTGTCCATGAAGCCACAGCCCCCAGCACGATGGGGTCCACTTAACGTGTTGCGCCGTGCTTCCGGGCGGGGCCGTGTGCTGCCAACCAGGCATTTGCGATAGGGGCGGATCTATCCCGACCGGGTTCCTCGCTCGAGTGCATCCCATTCCCCCCTTAGGGGAAACCGAGTACCCCTCCGCAAAACAAAGGGCCCAGCGAGGAGACGCCATTCCCGCCCAGGCGGCCGGGTGCCTACGAACGACTGGATCCTCACCGAAGCTTGTCCCCGCAAGTCTTAGACGTTGAACGTGCGGGAATAACGATGGGGGATCGGACACCCATTTGCGCGGCATCTTGCTGAGGAGAAGATCCCCAAACCCAGGCTCACTCCCAGCTCACCACGTCGGCGTTTTCCCCGTCTCCACCGTCCTGGCCGTCGGCTCCCATGGAATAGAGATCATAATCCCCGTGCTCGCCAGGATATCGGTAAACGTAGGGGCGTCCCCAGGGATCCGGGGGAATATCCTTCGAAAGATAGGGACCGTCCCAATGGCCTTGCCCCGGATTCCTGCGCAGGGCTTCGAGGCCTTCCTCCGCAGTGGGATACCTTCCCATGTCGAGGCGAAAGGCGTCGAGGGCGGTCCCGATCATGGCGATCTGCGCCTTGGCCGCCTTTTGCTTGGAGGAACCGACCTTTTGGAACATTTTTGGGGCCACGAGGGCTGCCAAGAGGCCCAGGATGATCATCACGATCAAGAGCTCGATCAAGGTGAAGCCTTGCTCTCGTTTCCGACGAGGCAGCGATCGGTCCTTGGTTTCGCTGCAACGGTGCATGCACAGATCCATCACGAACACTCCGCTTAAGGGTTCCCAACATGTCCCTCGGGGACCGAAAAGTCTCTGATTGCCCCCCGATACGGGCAGGCACGGACGCCGCCCCTTCAGAAAACACGTGATCGAAACCGTGGGGGCGAAGCTCAGGGTTCATCCAAAATCCAAGGGCTCTTGAAAAATCCGAGCTCGGGCGGAGATCAACCCCGCCTTCTCCCTGTATACACCAATCATGCCGTTGGGGCTGGATTTCTCCCCGCCCGCGCTCCGCATGCTTCTTTTTGAATGATTTCCCAGCTCGCCTCCGGTCACTGCGGGAAAGCGTACGTCAACTCTAACGGAGTCTCGGAAGCGAGTCAACGCGTGGACCGCGTCAAACGGTCCCATCCGGAGCCCTCAGCCAAGGACCCGTTGCAGGATTTCGATGGACCCCGCCAGCGTCATTTCCGTGAGGGCGCGAACAGAGTTCTTTCGATGACTGCTGGGAACACGCCTCCCCGGGGAAAACGGGATTCAGCCTTGCAACAGTCTCCAAGACAACGGCCTCACGGGGATTCAACGCCCGCGAGAAACTCACTCGATGAAATCCTCCTCTCCGTTGGGGTGGGGCACACGGCAGGTCTTCGCCACATCGACGACACTCTCCTCGCGCTCGGGTAAACGAACCCGGAACGTCGTGCCTCGCCCAGGCTCTGATTCCAGATCAATCTCCCCCCCGTGCTCCCGGATGATCTTCTCGGTCACCATCAGTCCCAGGCCGGTCCCCTTGGAGCCCTTGGTACTAAAAAAGCTTCGGAACACCTGTTTCCTACACGCGTCGTCCATTCCAATCCCGTTGTCCACCACCTCGTACTCGACGGCCCATCCGGGGACGGGGCGGGACCGGATGACCACCTCCGCCGTCTCCCCGGTGTAGTCCCGGGTCGCGCAGGCATCCAGCCCGTTGGTGACCAAATTCAGGAGACAGCAGTAGATTCCCTCTGGGTCCAGGTAGACTTTGCCGAGCCCATCCGAGAGGTCCAGCCGAAGTGCGACGTCTTCCTCCGCGGCACGACTACTCATGAGATGGTAAACCTCGCGCGCCGGGATATTGGGGTCGCACAGGTCGTAGTCGGGACGACGGTCTTTGGAAAAACGCAGGAGATCGAGGGCGAGGTCCCGGATCTTGTCCATGTTTCCGCGGATCATGTCCCATCCCTGGCGCAGGTAGGGCTTCTCGTCCAGCTCGATTCCCTTCTGGAGCACGTACATGCCCCCTTTGAGACCGGTCACGATGTTTTTCACGGCGTGGGCAATGGTGGCCACGGTTTCCCCCATCGCTGCCAGGCGCTCGGCGGCCAGAAGCTGCTGCGTCTTTTCGTCCACCAGCCGCTCGAGGCTTTCCGTGTAGTCCCGCACCTGCTGTTTGAGGGAAATCCGTTCGTAGGTGCGTTTGAGGGCCACTTCCAGGGCATCGAAATTGATGGGCTTGGTGATGAAGTCGGCGGCTTCGAATCGGAGGCTCTCGATGGCCAGTTCGAGATCGGCGTGGCCGGTCATCATGATGACCTCCGTCTCGGAGCGTTCCGCCTTGATGCGCTTGAGCAGCTCGATCCCGTCCATGCCGGGCATCTTGATGTCGGCCAGCACGATGGGCGGGTGTTCCGTGCGAACCAGGTGCAGCGCATCCTGGGCCCGTCCGGCCGTCAGCACCTCGTAGCCTACGACCCTCAGAGACAGATTCAAAACCCGTCGGATGCCTTCCTCGTCATCGACCACCAGAACCTTTTTCGTCATGCGGATGCCTCTGGATTGGGAGCTCGATGATGAACGTGGAGCCAATGTTCTCTTCCGTCTCAACGCGCATAGTCCCATGATAATCCGTCACAATACCATAGCTGATCGACAGACCCAAGCCGGTCCCCTTGCCCAGTCGTTTCGTCGTGAAGAAAGGCTCGAAGATGCGGTCGCGCAGGGCTGTGGGGATTCCGACCCCGGTGTCCGCGACCTCGATCCGAACCCAGCCGTCGACGAGTCCGGTTTTCACCCGAATCTCTTCGAGACTCCCCTCGAGACCCAACCGCTCGCGCTTCTCCTTGATGGCGTCACGGGCGTTCGTCAGGAGATTGATGAAGACCTGCTGGAGTCGGTTTCGGTCGGCCAGAACGGGTGGAAGGTCTTCGCCAAGTTCCTTGACGACCCGAATTTCCCGAAGCCGGAACTGTTGCGTGAAAATGGCCAGGGCCCGCTCCATCGGCTCATTGACCGGGACCGGCTCGGTTCGGGCGGCCGATTTTCGGCCGAACTCCCGGATGTGGTTGATGATCTCCGAAGCGTGATCCAGATGGCTGTCCACCTCCTCCAGCATCGCCTTGAGGATGTCCTCCCGAACGGGCTCCCCTTTTTGGACGCGGTTGAGCAAGAAGCTGCTGGCGGTCTTCACCACGGAAAGCGGCTGGTTCAGCTCATGGGCGATACCCGTCGCCATTTCGCCCAGGGTCGCCATCTTGCTCGCCTGAATGAGCTGATCACGGATCATGAGCATGCGGATGACGTCGGTCGAGGTCACGAGCAGGGCGGGGCGCCCCATCCACTGATGCTGGGACACGAGGATGTTGACGAAGATGGTCCGTCCGTCCCGGGTGAGCTGGGGCACGTGGGTAAGGGTGTCCGAATTGCGTATTTCGATCGCGTAGTTTTGGTGCTCGCTCTCTTCGAACAGTTTGAGAAACGACTCGCCCAGGAGCTCTTCTTTCTCGTAGCCGTACACCCGCTTGACGCTGTCGTTGCATTCCAGGATGTGCAGATGCTTGCGATCCAGAATGAACACCGGGGTTGGGAGGCAGTTGAAGATGGACCGGTAGCTCTCGCCGGGGTCGATGGAATCCGATGTGCAGGCATCTTGGGAGTGCTGTCGCTTGAGCATGATAGGCTTCCCGGTTCCGGGGCTTGCGATTCGTCGAGGTGGCTCAGGGAGGCAGGGGCGCGGGGCGGTTCGCACCCGGCAGCCCCTCCCGCATATCGCGGAAGATCACGACCATTCCCGCTGGCTCGCCGCCCTCGTAGAGCACGGACAGCGACAGCACAACAGGGATCTGGGACCCGTCCCGTCGGATCAGCTGCGTTTCGAGTGGAAAGATCCTCGAAGGAGGCTCGCCCCCTTCCTCGGAATAAAGCTCATCCAGGATCCGCCCGGCCTCCGCCGGCGGGAAGAGTTGCATGACGGTGAACTTGCCGATCATCTCCCCCTTGGGATAACCCGAAAGGGCTTCCATGCTGGGATTAAAAATGATGATCTTCCCATCGGCGTCGCACGCGACGATGCCGTCGATGGACCCTTCGATCAGCAACTTTTGGTAAAGAAAGGTCTTGGCCAGAGCCTCGGCGGTGCTCATCCACCGCTCTTCGATCGTGGAGGTGTACGCGTCGAGATCCTTGCGCTGTCGATGGCGCTGTTGGGCCCGTTTGAGGGCCGCCGCCAGGGCGTCGTCACTCACGGGCTTGGTCACGAAGCCGCTCGCGTCCAGCTGCAGAGCCCGGATCGCCAGACCGATCTCCGTGAAGGCCGTGGAGACGATCACTTCCACGTCGAGCCCCATCTCCTTGATGCGCCGCAGCACCTCGAGACCGTCCATGCCGGGCATGCCGACATCGGTGATCACGATTTGGGGCATCTCCGAGCGGCACAACTCGAGACCCGTGGGCCCATCGGATGCCGTGATCACATCGTAGCCGGCATCCTCGAGGGCGAGAGCCGTGACACGCCGGATGCCGGCATCGTCGTCGATGAGCAAAACTTTCCAACGTTCCGCCATGATCCCCGAGTGACCTCTTGTCCTGGAAGGCCATGGACCGCACGCGCCGCTGGGGCGCAGGCGGCCGCGTTTGCCCAATACCTCAGTTTTTCAGGAAGCACAAGCGCATCGGAGGCCGAGAAGGTGGAGCTGAGACCCGAGGACCTGTGAGGGAGCAGGCGGTCTCATTCCCCCACGGGCCCCTCAGCCTCGGCCGGAGAGGGCGTTGGGGCCTCTGAGACGACGTACATGGGCCATCCCATGTCCGAGAGGTCGCTCACCACGCGCTCCCCCTGCAGGTCCGGGCGGCTCTCGAAGGGCTCGAGGCTGAGGCGCACGACATCGCCCACTCGCCCCTGGATGGGAACAGGACGCTCGTTGCGCACGGCCCAGTGGTGGACAAGGATCCGCGCGCCCGGATCGCCGCCTTCGAAGACCTTGAGCACATCGTAAGCATACACCACGAGGGCCTGTCGGTACGGCGCGATGGACTCCAGGCTCGGAACCCGCGTGACGGCCCTCAGGCGTGCCTCGACCTCGATGGGTCCGCTGGCCGTGCTCGCCCGGATGCTCTCAGGCGGATCGACGTCCGAAGGGTCGAAGGCCGGGGGCGTCGACGGGTCGATCCATACGTCGGGGAAAAAGTCCGGAGTCCCGTCGGCGGTCACCCGCGCCCAACGCTCCACCCGGGTGAGGTCTTCGCTGAAGCGACCCACGTAGATCTCAACTCCCTCCCCCACCGCCCCGATCCGGTTGTCTCCCTCCCCCCCTTTGTATGGCCCGGTCATGGCGAAGAACCGGCGGTGGTTGCTCCAACGCGGATGATAGACTTCGTACCCACCGACGTTGGGAGCCCGGTGGAGGGGAACACTCCAGGACGCGCCCGACGCGCCGTCCTGCATGAGGAGGTTACGGTGGGCCCCATCGAAGACCCAGGCGACAAAACTGTCGTCGGGCGCATGTGAGGTCCAGCAGCCGCGACCGAGCCTGGTCAGGGTCCCCCGCCTCACATCGAGCACGGCGGCTTCCGGCCAGGGAAACTGGCCGGCCGCGCGACTCCCGTCCGCCGACACCTGGAAATTGTCCACCGTGACATCCGTGGCGTCCCACACCATTTCACGGATCCAGGGCTGCTCGAGGTCAAACCGAACCACGGGGCGGCCGGAGAAGTCCCGCTCATCGGTTAGCCTTTGCACAGCATAGACCCAGTGCCGGCCCGATTCAGGGTCAACGGCCACATCCGTCGCGTATCCGTCGGCCAACTCCCGCAGCCCGGAACCGTCCCAGTGTACCGCCATGATCTTTCCCCGCGGGGCGTCGGTGAAAACGATCTGTCGGCCGTCGGCCGTGAGGAGTGGCTTGCGGCAGCTCATGGGACCGGGGAGGATCTCCCGGATGCCCAGGCCGTCTTCCGTATCCAGGCCCATCAACCGAAAACCGTCTCCCCGGCCGGCTTCATCGAGGGAACGGGGATCGAGGGCCTGGGTCCACACGACGCGCGTCCATGTCCCTGTGAGGGCGCGCACCCCCGAAGGACCCTCAAGCGGTGGGGGCGGCGAGATGAGATCGATGCGCTTCCAGTCGCCCTGGGCCAGCTCACGGGCCGCGAACTGCCAGACCACGACCTTCTTGCCCGCCAGTCGATCGCGACCGGATGCCAGGTCCCGGCTGAGCAACTCCCGCGTGGCGTACGCCCCGGCGTCGTTGCGCACGATCGCGTCGACGGGTCGATGCAGCGCAAGGCCCAGGTGTTCGGCAAATCCCGCCCCCGTGCCCCACCCCATGGATTCGAGGGAGTAGATGTTGGTGTAACTGTCCCCCAGAACCAGGACGTCCGCCGTAGGGTCCGGAGCCCACGGCAAACCGGATGCGGTTTCCAGCACGGATCGCAACGGCACGGATTCCCTTGGAGGCCAGGGAGCGCCTGGCGGCAGTTTCAGCATCACGCCGAGGTCCCCAAGGTTTTCCACCGTGCTTTCGGAGGCGACGAACAGATCCTGCCGAGCTGGCAGAGGAAGCAAAGGCTCGATGACCCGCGCCAGGTGCCGGGCCACGGCTTCCATGGCTCCAGGTGTCCAGTGAGTGTCGGTCGCCAAGTAGGCTGGAGCTCCCGAAGTGCCCGCCCAATCAATCAGCAGCTCGTCCGCGGGAATCACCCGCACACCCTGCGCCGTCAACGCCTGAATGAAGCGGCCGTAGGAGCAATTCTGCAGAGGCGTGCGCCGGCCTGCGAGTGTGGGGGCCAAGCCTTCAGGGTGCACCGAGGCCTTTGGGGGCACGGGCACCAAGATGAGCTCGACGCCGCGGGCAGCGAGCTGCTCCCGGAAGTGAAGGATCGCCCCGATGGGGTCGGACCGCGTGGCGAGCGGTCCGCTTCCGGCCCAGGCCGTACGGCCTTCAAGGTTTACGGATGCGAGAAACCCCGGACCGGTCAGGTATTCGACGGCCGGGCGGTAGTACAGCCAGTTGCCATTGCCTATGGTGGTCTTCTCGTTACCGGCCCGTAGATAGCGAGCGAGCATGTACTGGGCCGGAGAGAGGATGTACTCGGTCAGCCAGGAATTCTCCTCGAGACGATCTTCATACTGCTCCATGTCGCGCAGCAAGGTGCGATTGACGGTGAAGGTCCGCTCCCATAGATCCAGATCGCTCCGCCGCCACTCACGGACAGCCCGCCTCGCATGGCGGAAGATGTCCCATGCTTCGGGCACAGGCGAGGCACGCCATCCCTCCTGCCACAGCAAAACCTCCCGGACGTGCTGGACCATCGGAACGATGCAGATCAGCCCCAAGAAGCAAACCATCAGGAGCCGGGCAACGGGTGGGGACACGTCGGTCCGGCCGATCTCGGCTTTCGCAACTTCCTCGCGGGACGGTTTGGGTGAAGGGCGATCGTTCATGGTGCCTTAACTAGAGGTTTGAACACGATCTGTCAGGGTCCAGAGGACCCCGGATGTGTCATCCGGTACCGTTGACTTCAACCGCCGAGGCGGGTGAGACTCCCTCCCCGATGTTTTGAATGAAGGAACCTCCTTGGCCATGTTGATCATTTAAGGCAGGTCCAGGGGGGATGAAGACCGCCCCTACCGCAAACGCTTGTTCGCAACTTAAGAACCGAGTTCATCCTCGCCCGAAAGCATGCCGCACAACCCTGATTCAACACCCTTGCCCCTCGATGAGGGCGCATTTGCCCTACCTGCGCGAAGCGCTTTCATCAGAAGATAAAATAAATGAAAGGGTTGTAAGCCTGTGTGGTCAACACCACCACCGAAAGAACCAGCAGCGCCAAGGCGACCACAGCTTTGACCGGGCCGATCCGGCGAGACCAGTCCCAGGTCTGTGGGCACGTCCAGACCACGAGCCCGCACAGCACAAAGGTCAACACATAGTAGGGCCGGACGATGACCCCCGAGAGCAGAAGTGACGTTTCGGTCGCGCCTCCCAAGCCGAGCATCGTTGCACAGTAGGAGACGGCCGCCCCAAGGCTCTTGGCTCGAAAGAAGACCCATGTGAACAAAAGGATCACGAAGGTGGCGCTGATCCGCAGCGGGGCCGGCAGGGCGTGGTAGAAGGGGCGTTTGCCCAGGACCCGTTCAAGCATCAGGAGAGCGCCGTGGAGCCCACCCCACAGAACGAAATTCCACGAAGCACCATGCCACAACCCGCCCAGCAGCATCACGACGGCGAGGTTCAAGGTGGTCCGGCGGGAGCCCGCCCGGTTGCCGCCCAGAGGGATGTAAAGATAGTCCCGCAGCCAAGTGGAGAGGGAAATGTGCCACCTGCGCCAGAATTCCGTGATGGACTGCGACCGGTAGGGGGAGTCGAAGTTCTTGGGAAATACAAAGCCCAGCATGAGGCCCAGTCCGATAGCCATGTCGGAATAACCGCTGAAGTCGAAGTAGATCTGGAAAGCATAAGCGGTAACGCCGTACCAGGCGTCCAGGCATGTGGGCGCGGCCGCGTCGAATACGGTGTCGGCCACCTTGCCGCAGGGGTTGGCGAGAAGGATCTTTTTGGCGAGCCCCACACTGAAGAAGACGACTCCGCGAGCGAAGCGGACCTGGCTGCAAGCACGGTCCCGAAGCTGGTCGGCAATGTCCGAAAAGCGGATGATGGGACCTGCCACGAGCTGAGGGAACATGGATACGAAACAGGCAAAGTCGACAGGGTTGCGCACAGCCCGCGCCTTGCCCCGATAAACGTCGATGGTGTAGCTCATGGACTGGAAGGTATAAAAGCTGATGCCGAGCGGCAAGGTGACCCGGAGCGCCACGTCTAAGCCGAGCCATTCCAGACCCATGCCGGCCGCCAAGGCGTTCCAGCTCTCGATGCCGAAGTTGAAATACTTGAAAAAGCCGAGGAGTCCCAAGTTGGAGCAAATCGATACCATGAGGGCCATGCGTTGGGCCCGGCTGCGGGGCCCGCCGACGGTGAGTTGCGGTACGGGCCCACCGAGTCCCCCGGAACGGAACTGTTCTGCCAGGACCAGACCACATACGTAGTCGATCAGGGTCGAGGTCAGCATGAGGACGGTGAACAAAGGGTTCGCCCATCCATAGAAGACATAGCTCACCAGGGTCAGGACCAGGTTCCGCCCGTTTTTCGGCGAGGCGTAATAGAACAGCAGCACCGCAGGGAGAAAGTAGAAAAGGAAGAGGTGGGAACTGAAAACCATGCCATCAGCCTTGGAAGAACAGAGTGCAGCGGATGACGCCGGGCCGTGGCGTCGATAGGGTCGCACGGCCGATCCCCCTGCAGCGGGTTCATGCCTTAGAACGAGTGATTCCATCATCACCATTCGGTGGGCTGGGGTCAATGGCAATCGGCCCCATGCATGGAGAGCCGAGCCGGCGCCGGCATGGTCACTCATGCCCGAAATCGGCTGGCCATCAAGGCCCATCCCGGCAAGACCTGTGACCGTCGTGAGCACCGAGCCTCGCCCGTCTTGATCCGGTCACGCCATTCCACGGTGGCTGTCAAGGGTTCGACGTCCCATCGGTCACTGAGGATGCAGCCGATCCAAACCTGGGCAGTCGTGGGGATCGGACACCCATAGTCGCTGTGGAGAGGTAAGGGGTTACGCCTCAGGTGACGCACCGGTGTGCATGGTGGGCTTATTGAAGGCTTTCTGATGATCGCCCGATCCATAGCCTTATTCGATGGTTACCATCCATTCTATTGCATCCAAACGGGTTCAAGATTCGCTTTTGCGTTGACAGGTAGGCCGTGGTTGGCCTAGGATTCCTCGGAATCGGGATGGTAGGCAAGCGGCATGTGGGAGTAAGGTAACATAGCATTAACGACAGTCTGGCCGGGGCTAAAAGCCCCATGCCCAGATGCTCCTAATTTTGACGCCCTCCTCGAGCACCCAACCCGCCCGCTGCGATCATCATTACGTTTTGATCGGTTTGATTGCATATCTGTGCCGATGCTCGACACCGTGCCGCGGCTATTCTACTGGATCCCGGCGGCGTGGATCCTGGAGGGAGATGAAACGTTTGGAAGTGCAGAGGTTGATGAAAGGGAGGGGCTATGGCGGAATGGATGGTTGGTAGGGAATGGAGGGGCATTTCGAAGTGCGTGACCAGCATTGGGGTGGGGCTGCTGGTCGCGGTTGTGCTTGGGATTCCGACGGCACACGGGGCGGACGTGACCCTATCCTGGAACCCATCGCCCAGTGCGGGTGTGGTGGGATATTGGGTGTATTACGGAGAGTGGAGTAAAGCGTACACGAAGCGGGTGGACGCAGGCAGCGGGACGTCCTGTCTGGTGAAAGGCCTCCAGGACGGGGTCACGTATTATTTTGCCATGACAGCCCGCGATGCCAAGGGCAACGAGAGCGATTTTTCGGAGGAGGTCTTCTTTCCGGGCCGAAACGTGGCCCCGCTGGCCCGCGTGACGGCGTCATCGCAGGACATAGGGGCGGGAAGCACGGCTTTAAAAGCGGTGGATGGCTACAAGATCGGGTACCCGGTCGATCAAAGCAAGGAATGGGCGGCCATGAGACAGCTTGCCGGGGCGTGGATCACCCTTTCCTGGCCCGACCTGCAGCAAGTCAACCGCGTTGTCCTATACGACCGCCCGAACCTCACGGACCAGATCCTGAGCGCGACGATCAGGTTCAGCGACGGGAGCTCCCTAACCCTCGGTCCCCTGGCCAATGACGGAGCGCCCGTGACGTTGCGTTTTCCGACGAAGTGGACCAACGAGGTCACCGTGTACATCAACAGCGCCAAGGGCTACGAGACAGGTCTGGCGGAGATCGAAGTGTTCACGGATCCTGCGTGACCCGACGATCCGAGTGCCCGCAGCCTTTCCCTTGCCGAGCGGATGTTGTCAAGGCCGCTCCCATAGGAAGCTTGCACACTAGAGGCAATCCATGCAGGGACTGAGACTACCCCCCGCACTTCGGGATCGGCTGCGGTGCCCCGTGTGCGGCGCGGGGCTCAATGAGGTGGACGCCGTCCTGCGATGCACCGGAGAGACATGCGGTGCACCGTTCCCCGTAGTGGACGGCATTCCGATCCTGATAAACGACAAGGCCAGCGTTTTTACCATCGCAGACATTGTTGCCCACCGTCGCACCAGCTTGGCCACCTCGCGCCCCGGGATCGTGCACTTGGTGCGCAGATGGCTCCCGAAATTGGCGAGCCACAGGGGCCTGAAGAGACTGGTACGTCAGTTGACACCGACGATCAGTCTGAATATCGCCTCCCGCCGGAACTATGAGAGGCTGACCCGAATGCTTGTGGATTTCTCGCCCAATCCAAGGGTTCTTGTGCTTGGTGGCGGTATCCTGGGTCAGGGTATGGAGACGATGATGGAAATCCCTTCCATGGACATCGTCGAGTCGGATGTTTCTTTCGGCCCGCGGACCATGGTGATCTGCGATGCCCATGACATTCCCTTCGAGGGTGAGACCTTTGACGGGGTGATTGTGCAAGCGGTTCTCGAGCATGTCGTCGATCCGCAGCGCTGTGTGGAGGAAATCCATCGTGTACTGAAACACCGAGGCTTCGTATACTGCGAAGCTCCTTTCATACAGCAGGTCCATTTGGGACCTTACGATTTTACCCGTTTTACGCATCTCGGGCTTCGGCGTCTGTTTCGCAAGTTCGATGAAATCGACAGCGGAGCCGTGTGCGGCCCTGGTATGGCTTTGGCCTGGTCTTACAAGTACTTTTTGTGGAGTTTCGCAACGTCACATGCCGTTCGGTCTTTTCTATCGACCTTCGCCACGGTGACATCTTTTTTCCTGAAGTACTTTGACGAATACCTGATCGATAAACCAGGAACGTTCGATGCAGCCTCTGGCTATTACTTCCTGGGTCGCAGGGGGGATCGGATCCTCCCAGACCGCGAGCTTCTCAAGCATTACCGCGGTAGAGTAGATTGAGCATCACTGCATTACATGTATGCGCAGCAAGTTGGATGCATCCCTTGTCCATACAAGTCCAATTTGCCAACGGAGCATGGGAGCAGTTGGTCCATGAAACATGTACAGTTACGGCCACCCACGAGGGTCCTGATCATGATCATCCATGCTCCCGCGTCAACACACTGACGAGGTTTTCCCGAGCGAGCAAGGGGGGGTAGACATCTCTCCGTGTGAGGCCAACCGCCTCCTAACTCTCCTGGTGGAACCACATACGAGAGGAGCGTGGGCGGGCAGCAGGACCCTCTTGTAAAGAGCGTCCTACAACAATTGCCGCATGCTTGTCATGGGACAATTCCTGGGTACGTCCTGTAGCGAGCATCCTGATTGCACATTTGGCACCGGTACTCCCAGAAATGCAATTCTATTCCAGGGGCAGGAGTTGCCGGACCCTATCCGAGCCAGGAATCGTGGGTACCTGGCACCCCTGTTGCAAATCCCGAACGAGAGGGCCAAGTCGGGGAAAAGGATTTAGGTGACCGCTGATCCTAACTGGAGGCTGCGAAGGCGGGAAGCGAACACCGGGCGTCCTTGTAAGCGAAGGACACTTGAGGCATTCCGCAATAGGAAATGTATCTACGTTGAAGGAGTAATTCCATGAAAAGTTGGCTTTTGTTTTCCCTCACTCTCCTTGTTCTATTTGCTGCACCTGACGCCCAAGCGGCTACCTACTTCGTGAAACCCGACGGCAATGACGCGCTGGACGGTCTTAGTGATGCGACTGCATGGAAGACGCTTTCCAAGGCGAATAGTGTTCTATATAACACAACAGGCCATAGCGTTTACTTCAAATGTGGAGGAGTATGGAGTGTTAGTGGCAATTCGTTTTTATATATCACGGCCTCAGGCACTCCTGCTTCTCCCATTACAATCGGAGCATACTATATTGACAATGGTGTTGTGAAGTTTGGAGTCAATGCTAATTCAAAACCTGTCATCAATGGAAATAATTCTGCCCCCAACAACGTATGGCTCGGCCTGATTACCCTAGATAAAAATCAGCTAGGAAAGGACCCTGCCTACATTGTCATTCGTGACTTAAAAATCATCAACTCCGCCGGGTTTGGCATCTTAGGTGGCGCAACAGATATTGTTGCAGATAACGTTGAAACTGACAACACGAAGATGTCAGGGATCCAGTTCCTTCGCTCCAAGAATTCCGAGATCAGGAATTGTTCCGTTAATAAGGCATGTAATTGTTGGCCAACGCGCACCTGCCCGGATAACATTTGGCCATTTGCCCTCGGCTTCTTAAGCTCACCCAGAGATAACGTGATTAAGAATAATATTGTCACCAACAGCTGGGGAGAGGGAATAGGTGTTTACCACAGCCCCTCTAACATATTAATAGAAAACAACACTGTATATAATGCTATGGCTGTTGGAATATATCTGGAAGGCCGATCAACATATAATACTGTGAGAAGCAATCTTGTGTATTGTACGTCGGACCCCACCTATTGGCGGTTTACATCAACACCAGGGGATGGCATTGGAATCGATGACGAAGTTGGGCTTTGGCAAGGTGACACCAGCCACCACAATTATTTCTATGGTAACCTCGTTTCGGGCTGTCGCACGGGCTTTTTTTCCTGGAATTCACATCCATTGTCCATTTTCAAAGATTCTACAGTCTATAATAACACCCTCGTAGATAATAAGATGAATTTCGAATTCGGCAGCCGAGCTGAGAACTCTTATGTCCGCAACAACATCTCCCTCTGCCTCACCACCACCGGAACCTGGCCGTGCACACACACCGGCATGCCAAAGCCACTGCCGGGATTGACTTTTGAGTTTAACAACTGGTCTTCAACCCCAACACCTGGCTCGTCTGGGTACGGGGACGTAATTGGTATTCCGAGCCTCAACAAGTCGTCAGGCTGGAGAGCCGTTCAGGCTAACGGCCTCACCGGCCAGGAGTTCGCACTCAAGGAAAACGCACAGCCCATGCCCGGTCAGGCCTTAAACAGCTCGTTTGCAAGGATTCCTGCCTGTAAACAGTGCAATTGGCCAGCCCAGACGATCGCAACGTCCGACCAGTCCTCTAAAGGCTGGGTGATTGGAGCTTGTCTCGATGCTCAACCCGCTGGCAGTCTAGTGCCCCCTGACACCCTGCAGATCAGCATCCGCTGAGCTCTATCAGCAACCATAGAATATGATGACCAGCTCACAAGTTGCCGAACCCGGCCGCTTGTGAGCTGCCCAATAGGCCGAACTTTCAACCTGTTTACGCCCTTGGGCGTTGAAGAGGTTTACACTGAGGCGTTTGCCTTTCATGTGACCGCACACGGAACAGGTTTCTAAAAATCCAAGGCATTGCAACCCATGGCTGTCGCTTGATGGCTGGGGAGACCGAACCAATCATCCAACAATTCCTATCGCATTTTGCCACCTGCTCTCGGACACGTTCTCCATTCGGTCCATTCACGATATCCTCAAACAAATCCTCGCCGAGATTCCCCATGATCATAGGCACTGGCGACCCATTACACGGCAGAACGTTCCCATGTGGATCGATGAACACAACATCCCTTCCGGCCTCACAACCAAGAAGCCTCGCACCTCCTCGGACTTTGTTGGCTAAACCCATATTGAAATAAGCTCGAAACCAGTTCTTTGGCCTGTTCGTTAGCAACAGATCTTCAGCTAACCGATCAAACTCCGATGCGATCATTTCCCTATCTACGAACTCGTTATCGTCCTTGTGAAAATAAAAAGAATTATGGGTAACCGCTGTGGCGAATTCTAAGTTCATTGCCCTAGATAATCTCCAAAGTTCGATCATATCTTTAGCGTTCTTATCTGAGACAGTTATTCCAAACCCAATATCCTTGTACCCCATATCGTACAAGGCAAGAAGCGTTCTCAAGCCATGATCAAAACCATCTTTTAACCCCCTTAGGGAATCATTAGTTGCCGGAAGCCCTTCAAGTGAAATACGAAAGCCTATTCTATTTACGTATTGCTTTGCAACATTAATTATTTTATCGTTTAAAAAGCCATTCGTGCTTATAACAATTCTTTTGCTTTTTAATAATAACACATCAATTATGTCTGCAATATCATCTCTCAGGAATGGCTCTCCTCCTGTTATATTGATAAAACGGAATGTACTCGGCAGTCTTTCCAATATTTTGGGCGAAACCTCATTATTTATATCAGTTGGAAATTTCCATGTGTTGCACATATGACATTTGGCATTACAGCGATATGTTACAATAACACATGCCTCCATTGAAATATCTCCATGACATTTTGTATGCCTATTAGTAATAATTTTTTATGCTTTAGCTAAACAATATCCCGTTACGCAACGGTCATGAAAAAGGCATAAGTAAACAATTTAGAGATCGCATTCGAAAAACTTTCTCAGCGCGATCGCATCAATTCTTCTTCATAGATCTCTATTAGACGTTGCCCGTGTCGACTGAGCGAAAACTCCAACTCCACCCTCCTACGCCCAGCCTCACCCATCCTTGTGCACAATTCACGGTCAACGACCAATTGCGTCATTCTGCTTTCCAACTCCTCCACGCTTCCTGCAGCCACCAAAAACCCCGTATGACCGTCAACGATCTGTTCCGGGATTCCTCCCATCCTGGAACCAATCACGGCCTTCCCCGACGCCATCGCCTCAAGTACCGTCATCGAGAAGTTCTCATGCCAAACCGACGGAACCACCACAAACGAACAGCTTGCCAATAACCCCCGCAACTCCTCTCCCGTCTTGTAGCCGCAAAAAACGACTCCAGCATGCCGCGCCCGCAACTGCTCCAAGCCTTCTCCTGTGCCGGCAACGATCAGTCTCTGCTGTTCACCTTTCGACCCCATACTACGGCACATCCGATCATATGCCTCCACCAAAACGTGGAGCCCTTTCTCTTGTGAAATTCTTCCCACATACAAAACATAACCATCATCAACACCGGAGAACTCATATTTGTTTAAATCGACACCGTTATGCAAGACACTGATATCTGGAAATCCTGTGCCGAGCGACACAAGTTTGTCTTTAAGGAACGCGCTTGGGCACAATATTCGATCCACATTGTAATAACTTCTTTTAAAATAGTGCCAGTATGCCTCTATAGCCAACAAAATACAATGTGAAACACCTTGCTTATGGCATTTATTGGTAATAACATTCCAAAATCGTTTTCCTTGGCATTTATCACACACGTGCCCTTGCCTTAGCATCAAATAAATTGGACATATCAGTTTATAATCATGCAATGTAATAATCACTTTAACGCCGTATCGTTTTAGAGCACTTATAATACTCGGAGTAAGCTGATGATATATATTGTGAAGATGAGCCAAGTCTGGTTTTTCCCTTTCAACCAGAGCACCTATCTTTGAAACCGCCTCGCCATTATGGATAAACTTAAGTCCTCTTTTCACAGTATCTATCAAACCACCCAAAAGGAGCGGCTTTGGGCGGTTACCATAATCCTCGTTCCGTACAAAATAATTACTGTAAAGAGAAGGTACGTTGGATTCATGCTGCATGGAAAAATCAACTATCGCGATTCCGCGATTAGCCAGATAGGCTCGCTCCTGAAAAAAAACCTGCTCAGAACCACCCCGAGGATAAAAATATTTATTGACCATTAATACTTTCATTGCCGTTCCACAGTATATAAATAGATATCGCTATTAGTTAAATTTTCCCTACGAGCGAAATCATCGTGCAAGACATCTCTTGTATACCTCTAATGTTTTACTAGCAGCAGAATCCCAGCTATATCTCCTACTGATCCATCTCCTAATATCTTCCTTCTTGCTCAACTCATACCTAACGCCGCATAATCTCCAAAGGCCATCACTTAATGAACTTAAATCGCCCAATCGAAAATAGTGAGTCTCTTCCAGTCCCACTTCTTTGTTTCCAGGAATATCACTTGCTAGGACAGGCAAACCATAACTAAGAGCCTCAAGAAGCGCAATAGGCAGTCCTTCATGCGAAGACGGCAAAACAAAAACTCCAGCATTAGAATACAGTTCCTGTAGACTCTTCCCAGTCTGAAATCCAGTAAGTACAACCGAATCGTCTTTCGCTGCACGCATTTTCAATGAGGTTACATATTGCGTTTCTGGATATAAACCTCCAACCAAAACAAGTTTCCAATCTTTAAGCTTAACTTTCTTAAATGCTTCTATAAGGTCTATTTGACGCTTTTCAGGGACTATACGTCCGACATTTAAGATATACTTTCCGGGGAGAAGTCCGAATTTCTTGATTTCATCATAGGATTCGGACAAATCTGGGATATTCACACCATTTTCAATAACGAGACTCTTTCGCTTATATTTGGTTTCGATAAGCTTACTGATCTCCTTCGATATGGAAATGATTTCGCAGCCAAAACGCGCAGCTAGGTGTTCCCCGGCCCTCAGAACAAACCTTCCGGCCCCTCCCCACTTTTCACGGTTGTAATCGTGACCATGATGAGTCACCACGGTCTTGATCCCAAGCGCCTTGGCCATTGGCGTAAAAATCCCCGGGCCGATCCCGTGGATGTGCAGGATATCCGGCCTTCTGAAACCCGCCAAGCAAGCACAGAGAAACGAGTGCACGAGTGACTCGAGACCAGCGATTCTCTCACCTGGAGCCCAAATCGATGTGAACCGCACACCCTCCCAAGCCGCAAACCCTGGCTTGATATAGCGATGTCGCGCGAAGACCTCGACTTGACATCCCATTCTCACCAATCGTGGATACAGGTTCTGCGCATGGCTCTCTATGCCCCCTTGCACCCCCGGAAAGCCCCGCAACCCGAAAACCACAACATTCATGAACGGCCCCCCTTAAACACTAAAGTGCGAACGGGAAATACAGTGTACCCCAAAAACTGGACAGTTGAATAAGGTGGAAAGGCGATCCCGGCCCATGGCAGCAAACAAGCAAGGGAGGGCTGAAATGAAGGATCGCCGCAACAAGTTCACCGGGGAGTTCAAGGCCAAGATTGCCCTGGAGGCCATCAAGGGGCATCGGACTGTTTCTGA
>CAZGQL010000071.1:12277-21163 GCA_964527905.1 uncultured Syntrophobacteraceae bacterium | reverse complement strand
ACCACAGGGGAGGTGTCTCAGTCACATTGGCACAGAGGGCAGGCCCACCCTACGCAACCATTGCATGTCCATCCTTTGTAGGTTGGGCACGGCTTTATCGTGCCCACCATAAACCGGGATTCATTTCTGCCCCAGTGAACTGATGAAAGGGTTGATGATCTGCACTTTGTCCTCGATGACCTGGCCGTGCTGCATGTCTTCCGTATAGAGACGGCTGCAGCCGTCCAGGAGCGCCGTGGCAATCACCAGACTGTCCCAATAGGAATAGCCGTAATGCTGATGGAGGCTCATGGCTTCGAGAACATGCTCGGCACCGATTTCGTAGACGGGAAACGCCCCCAAGGTTTCGGCCACGATTTCTCTGGCTGAAGCGGGATCCTGAAAGCCTTTTCGAGTCAGCACATGGTAAAGCTCACCCAGTATCTGGGAGCTCACGACAATGTTCTGAAAATTCCCCTCGATCAGCTGCCGGGCATTTTCTCGTTTTGCCGGCTGATTCAATGCATAGAGGTAGACCCAGATATTGGTGTCGATGAGAACGTTATCGTTCATGGAGCTCGTCCCTGTCGAAGCGGTAGTCCTCGGGCAAATTGAAAGAGTGCGCCTCCACGAACCGAAAAAAGCGCTCCCGTTTGGCGGTGGTCCGATCTTCCTCCACGAGGATGACCTTGAACCTCTTGCCTTCCTTGTCCGCTCCGAGACTTCGATCAGGTACGAGGACACCGTCCTTGTAAGTGGCATTCATGACAAGTTGCATGTCTTGTCTCCTTGGCCTGAGCCTGTCCATGCTCTGCGTTGCTCTACCCTGGCACGGTGGCCACGGTGAAGCTGTGCCCACCCTACAATTCCTCGGCCATTTGTAGGGTGGGCATATCGCGAAGAACTATGGATTCCACAGCCGCCAACGGACGGGTCCCGGCAACACCTCAGAGGCCCCCTCCCGCGGCTATGCTGCGTACCGGATGACTTCCAGCTCCGCGGCCGCATCGACAAGACGCAGGATCTCTTCCACGTGCCCCATGACCGTATCGTCGAGAAGATATTCGCTGCAGCCCTGGCACTGCAGGACCGGAAGCCCCTTCAAAACCACGATGGTTCGCTCCCCAACTTTGAAGGGGAGATCGGTGATCACGGATTCCATTCGGGCACCGCATCCATTGCATCTCATGGAGCTCGCCTCCCTGTCCTGGGATCCGCTTGCCACTCGCTCGATTTGGGGAAGAGGCTGTGTTCCCCCCCTGACATTATCCCCCTCCATGTCCACAGCGAAGGGGCTATGAAAACCACACGTCTCGTGCACTGAATCATTCCACCGTACCCTTTTCCTGGGAATTAGCCTCAGAACTCAGACTCGGGAGATCAAGGGCTGCTTTGAGAGTTTGATCAATTTCTGTGATCTTGAGGATCAGTATGTCAGCTCTCGCCTTATCAGTTCCCGGAGATAGCATGTCAAAACCCCTATCGAGGAGATAAAGGAGCTCCGATCCGTCGCTCCAAGAGAAGTAAGCAAAACGAGTATGTATCTTGTCGTAAAGGCCTCGAAGGTCGAGCTTGCCTTGGAAGCCCTTTAGTTGACTTAGGAATTCCTCCAACTTGCCGCGGTGTTCCGCAGGACTGAACGCAAACCTGTCCTTCGAAGGATTTGAAAGTCTGGTACGAAGTGTAAAAGTCGCGGATGTTTCCTTTTGGGATTGAATCAGGGCAGCTGCTGCAAAACGTTTAAGACAGTCTAACTGATGCTGATTCTGAAGATAAGGATCCTGGATGATAACTTGAGTGTAATCCGATCTATGGCTATCCCGAAAGATATTCGTATAATCGATCTGACTGCCCCTTGTGATTGGTATCGTTGAGAAGCCCTTTGCCTTTAGCTGGTATGCCATCAATGGGTATGCATATTGTTCAACCCATTGCTTCAGAGCAATATCAACATCTTTCAGGCGTTCATCCGATGAGTTGTAGGAGAACTTCTTCTGATGTAGTGAGCTGTCGAATACTGGAAAGGACTCTCCATCCCACTTGATCGCCGTTCTTCCCCCCCGCTGAGATTCGGAAAGGAGATGATAAGGCGGGGATGGCGCATTCTCTTTCAACAAATAGATCCGAGCACCCTGATGCTGCAGAAGTATCAGCCATGCCACATAGTGTTCCGCACCTTCGGCAGGCAGATCTTTCAGGCACAGCACCATATTCTCACCCATACTCGTTACCGCATTCTGCAGGGTCAGAGTCCATGATCCAATATCGCCCGGTGCTCTGTCGGTGAAGCTTTGCGCTACGATGACGAGGCGACGTGCTCCATCGAGAAGAGACTTTATGAATCTCGCCTTATCTGGTGAATAGTAAATTTTATCATCTTGTGAACCGGCACTCAGATCGCCGAGAAGTCGCTCCAGATATTCCGCGACGGGTCCACGAGCGAGCAGATCGTGGCAGTATTGATTGCCGTAACGCCTCAGGCATGCGTAACAGGCTGCATCCTCCGAGCACCTGGTACAAGTGGCTACTCGGCGATACGCTGCTTCCAGGACCAGTCTCAGGTCTGATTCTCTAGCCAGTGCGTCAATGTGCCCCGCCCCTCCGGGGACGTTATCGAACAAGACCAACTCCTGAGCGGGCTCGCCATCGCGGAAGGATACAGGACTGATGACCCCGTCTATATCGGTTTCTTCAATGCCGAGCGCATCGGTCATGCCTGCAAGGATTGCGTACATGAGCGAAAGCCAAAACCCAGTGTCTGTGAAATTCCTTTTTGTCTCATGGAACATGAGTCTGCAGACGCTCGTCTGGAATTCATGGGCAAGCCGGACCGGATCCGCATTGCCCTGACACTCCCCACCCCATGGTTTATCATGTTGCTGCTTGGCCCCTTCGAGCTGTCGTCCGCAGGATTTGCATATCCAGAACCCCTTGCCGTTCTTTCCTGCATTGAAAACGAAAAAGTCTGCTGAACGGTTAGTCTTGACGGAAACCCAAAGTCGCTCATGGGAGGCGAGCTCCATGGTCACCGCATCGTCCTCCTGCTGCGGTACGTAGTATGTTCTGGAGGATGGCAGAAAAGTTGTTGCTCTTAAAAAATTGACCTTCTCGCCTCCCACCTGCGGGTCGGTCATGAAACCGTGCAGTGGGATCAAGTAGAGCTGTTTCGCTCGACGCGTTTGTCCCCTGCCCATGTCTCCGCAAACGATGCAGCGGCCACCCTTGAAAAGCTCCTTATGATTGATATGACGCTCGACATGGCCGCATTTCGGGCAGCGGGCATAGTATTTCCTCGGTAGAGGACGATTCGGAGGAAGGCGAAGGCCAATACTCTTCCAAAGGAGACCATTCGCCACGACCTCAGCTCCTGGAGCGTATTCCGAGAGAGCGATTTTGAGATCCCTCTCGAGCTTGATTCCAGCATCCTGAGCCCTGGTTTCCAGCATCACATTGTAGATGGGGAAGGCATAGCCGGGGAGAATGATTCGATCGCTCAGGAAGCTAACCCAATCGGTGTTCTTGATCCCATTCATTCTTGCACGCAAGTAGTCCATGTATGCGGCAATCGGGGCTGTGGGTCTTCCGTTTCTTTCAAGCTGTTCTCTTCTGCTCCTGGCGTCCTTGAGAGCGTTGTTGTACATCTCGAGCTCATCTTTGAGGTAGTTCCTGGCTCCAGATAACGATTCCTTGAGCCTTTCAGGGCTTTGCTGGCCATAGTACGGTGGAAAGTCCTTTGGAATGAGAGAAGCCACTTCCTCTTTCAGTTTCAAATACAACCCATAGAAAGGATTCTCATCTCCTTGATTGACCCAAGTATCGTAGGCATTCCAGAAGTCCTGTATGGTCCTGAGCTCCATTCCCGTGTTCTGCACAGACTGACGGACAAATTCTGAGAGCAGCACCGCATTCACATGGCGATCAACAATGAGGTGATTCTGAAGATTCAGCTGCGGGGGGAGTATATGACCTTTGACCATTTCCTCGGGGCACGAAAAGTAATGCTCGTCATGGGAGCGGGACAGGGAAAACGTGGTAACAAATGCGGCCGTGCCTACACCTCGGCCGGCCCGTCCGGCTCTCTGCTGGTAGTTTGCAGGACCAGGGGGCACGTCCCGAAGCAAAACGGCTTCCAGATCTCCGAGATCGACTCCCAACTCAAATGTAGTCGAGCAGCTCAGAATATTGATTTGACCGTGCGTCCGATGAATCCCCCTTTCGAAGGCCTCCTGGTATTCGGATGCCAGCTCTGAGCTGAGCTGAGCTGTATGCTCCTTGGCAGAGAACGGAGCTGGAGGCGTAGAGGCAGTGTAGAGCCCTCTGTAGTGATGGTCCTTAAGGGCGACAGCCGCGAGTTTTCTTTCGAGTCGACCATCACACCCCAGCACCGGGCAAATATCATCAATGGACCACGCCGACCACTGGCCGCACTTTGTGCACCTGAACCAATCATCTTGCAGACGAAAACGGAGGCTCTTCCAGCGGATCTGAAATCCCATCGTGCCACGGGCAATCTCGACTCTCACCAAAGGGGATCGGGGATCTTCGTCACTTGTGAGGGACCTCCAGCATTGTCTCATTAGGTCTGTAAGCTCTGCCGGCGTCGGATCCTTGCCGTTTTTCTTTAGCAGGATTCTCTTGAGGTAGGATGATCGTCGCTGTAGATGGGTACGGCCTGAGGCCGGAATAAAGCCACTGAGCCGGTAGTTGCTTCCCTGCTCTCCTTCCTGCTCGACAAATCCTTCCTTGCGGCGATTAGGCTCGAAGGTTTCGTCAGAGGGACTCAAAGGAGATGGGAGCTCCACAGCCTTTTGGAGTCTCATGGTCTGCAAGAAGAATTGAAAAAGTGTAGAGGATTCTTCCTCAGAGAACCCATATTGGGTTAGCGATCCCGGCGGGTCAAACCATTTTCCTATGTTGATCAAAGCCTGAACAACAGCCAGAGCTTCAAGGGAGCTCCTCCTACCCGTACTGAGGCAAAATTCCTGTACGATATTCCGTTTGAATTTATTTCTCATTTCATCGGGGTCATCCAGGAGATACAGCCCGAGGTCTTCCACCGCACGAACCATATAGTCCACAACCGTGTCGGCAGAAACGGTGCGTCCGTCACCGCCCGCTTCGTTGACAGCATGTTGGATTAACCACCTCGATGCCAGAGCATCTCTTGTCAGCTCAAGATATGGGGCAAATCTCGCCGCTTTCTGTCGGGAGTCGGAGAAAATCAAGAGCTTCCTTCCTTGGCCAGGAAATGAGCGTGTCCTCCGATCCCCTGAAGGGGGAAGGCTATTATAGATCGCCTGGGTAACAACAGCCTGAGCAGCATCCGCCTCTGAAACGAATGGCGTTACGCTATGTGAGGTTCTGCAAACCGGGCAGCGTGTGAGTGCATCGGAGTTGCGCTGCAGCACCCATAATGGAAAATGGTAATTGGCTTCACACGTGCAGGGATTCCCGTTATTGTCCCAGTACTGACCGCACTGCGTACACCAGGTGACAACGTGAGCTTCTTTCGTCGGGGGTTCTGTGAGCTCATCCTCGTCTTCAGGAAAGTCCGTCTCAGGTAAATCCCAAGCCATATAGACTGGATCGCCTCTTCCATCTAACGGAGATCCAAGTGCTGCGAATCGATTTCCAAAATCATACCCGAAGGCGTAAGGTTGCTTGCATTTCCTGCAGAGGTGCAGCTTCAGTGTTGCTGTTCCTGTATTTGGATCTCTGAGGATTTCGTCCAAGGAAGGGTAAGGATCTGTAGCCCCACGCTCGTTCCGCTCTCCCGCAGAAAAGCTGATATAAGCTCCATTGATTCCCCTCACGAAGAAGTGATAGCGGCAGGGTACCATGCGCGCTTCCGTTCCAGGAAGGCGAGCCATACTGAATATCCTGACCATATCTACAAGGTATTTGATCTCGTCCTCACCAGCTCCTCCAAAGATATTCTTTGCTGCAGTATGGAGATCCGGGATCAAATCCACCTCGTCTCTTAGCCTTGAAACGCGGCTATCGTTACGGAAAACAAGATATAGGGCCCCATCAAAGTCGCTCGCAGCCAGTCTCTCTGCCTCAAGTATGTCGGCCTCTTTAAAGCCCTGTTCCTTCAACAATTCGGATAGCTTTGGGCTCCACACCTTTTGCTCGACAGCATGAACGAGAGCTTCGTTGGAGTAGGTCTGAGGAGAGATACCAATAGTAGCGTCGCCCAATGGAACGTGTGACGTCACAGCTTGAACAATATCTGTTTCCGTAAAGGGAGCATCGAAGAAGTCAGTACAAAAAGCCTGAACTTTCTGTACGGTCTCCTCTTTGTCATCCCCCAGTGTTGCACTGGTCGCAACATACTGAATTGAGTTGTCCCCCGGTCCTTTTACTCGGTCACGTACCCTTCTCAAAAGGAGAGCGACCTCACTGCCCTTTGCACCTCGATAGCTATGGGCTTCATCCACCACGATGAAACGCCATGGGCCGGAAAACAGCGGCGTGTCGCTTGGCCTGAGTAGGAGGTATTCCAACATGGAGTAATTTGTAATCAGGATTTGCGGCGGCCTCTTTCGAAAGATTTCACGCGACACGACTTCGTTTTGTGGTGCGTCAGGGTAGAGTTCCCTTGCTTTTCTCTCTGTTTCGGGAGTGACCTCAATGTTGACATAACGGCCAAAACGGATGTGAGGATGATGCTTCAAAAGGCGCCGCAGGAGTTTCAACTGATCGTTGACAAGAGCGTTCATCGGGTACAGCAGAAGTGCGTGAATACCCGGTGCGGGGTTCTCCATGATTTCGGAGAGGATCGGGATCAGAAAAGATAGCGTTTTCCCGCTGCCGGTCCCACTGGCAAGGGCCACGTTACGACCGGCTCTCAACTTCCTTATGGTCTCCACCTGGTGTTTGTACAATGGCCGATCAGATGAATCGAAGAAAGGAACGGTTTGGATCTGATCAGGAAGGACATTCTCCTGGATCAGACCTGCTATCGAGGCATCCTTCTCATAGGGGGGAAGCCCTTGAAGGAATGGACCGCGAAAGAAACGATGGTGTTCACTCATCACATCCTTTAGGCGCTGATTCAACAATGGGTATCGGTCGGAAACGCCGAAGGTTGTTTGAAGATAGGAGTGGAAATGCTGTTGTATGTGCTTTGATATCTGGATGGGATCTATGGCCATTGTTGCCCCTTACATCTTCACCAATCGCTCAGCCCCAGAATGCGATACACGCGATCGTGCTGCACGTTTTTGTGGATGCCCCGGCCTTCGAGGAATCTACAAATCAGAGCAGACACAGTATCTATTTGCCTGATCAACTCGATACTGGCCAGATCTGTCCTGTCAGAAAGACAATGTTTCACCGCTTCAAAGATGCACAGATACTCCATAGAGAGTTCGACATCGATGTGGGATTCCATCTCGTCCCAAGTTGCCAGCACCCCTTCCGCCATTTCCACCCACGGCTTGCAGAGTCTCTCCTCTTCTTTCATGGAGACGGTCTTGTCACCGTAAAAGAGATAGGAGACCCATTGCTCCCTCTGCTCCGATGTCGGAAGACCGTCTATGCCCCTTTGCAGATTACGTGTATCAAAAAAATGGCTCGGATAGGCGCTCAGTTGGTCCAGTTCTTCTAAATCTTGTGCCGATATCCTCGCCAGCGGCGCGTTCATTCTCTGGCTTCTCTCCTGAACTCCCGAAGGTCTCGTAAGCCCTTCTATCAGATTGGAGCGAATTGTCAGATTTGAGATCATTGCCTGGCTCCATTAAAGGACGGGCGGCAGATCGAACCCAAGATTATGGACTGGGATAAAGAATTCAGATTCATCAGGGGACACGCGCGCGATTGCCCCAGTCACTTTGATGCGAAGAAGCAAGTCCTCGGTGATACTGAAAGTGGCTGTGACCCTTGTTTCTCTCGTGTGAACAGGAAACGTGATAATCCTAAGCAGTGACCCTCCCGGCTCGGTTTCCTCGTTCATTTGCTCGGCTATCATCAGATAGGCAACACCACCGGACGGATTAGTGACGTAAAGATCCAAACGCACGGGTTTGTTGTATTCGACAGTCTGGCCTTTCCTGAAGATCGGGCAGAACATATCAGAAGTTGAAGAGCTCCGTGCATCCGCCAGTCGAACACCGATCGACTTCGAAAAAACAGGAAGACTCCGATTAGCCATCAGGAGAGCTGCCCCGATTGCAGTGGCCGAGTCAATACGGTCTGCTGTAAGGTCTCGGAAGTAGCTGATCTGTGGAAGCTCATCGATAATTTTGTCTCCGAACTCGGTCTCCAGTTGGCGGCGCAGGAAAGCGAGATTGCGCGTCCCGCCCGATAGGATCACTGGCTTCACCAGGCGCTCTGTCCCGCCCCCAGTCCGTATTGCACGATGGAAGAGATTGAGGGCCTTCTCAACCGAACCTCTCAACCTTTCCTCAAAAGAAGGAACATCAAGCCGATATTCCAGATCCCTGTTCCCTATAAACGAGTCCCATCGGATACGACGACTGAAATCCCATTTTGTTTGCTCAGCCCGCAAGAGTAGCCCGCGGTATCTGTTCAACCAAATGCGCTCCCGGTCTCCCTTGATCTCGGGATTCCTGGTGAGAAACATCTCGAGCGCATCTTTGGCGATCCACTCATCGAAGTCATCGCCCCCTTCTTTCATACCCTCTGTGCTGAGAACATAGGCTGTCTTTCCTTTTAACTGTATTGTGGCAATGTCTAATGTGCCTCCTCCCCAGTCGAAAATAGCCGTGTACCCTTCCCGTTGATTGGAAGCCAGCACTGAGTAGAGAGCAGACACTGGCTCCGGGAAGACACTCCTTACCTCTAAGCCGCCTTTGGCGAACGCTCTTGTGAGCTTTCTTCGCGCGGAGAGGGGATAGCCTACCGGGATGGTGACCGCTATGTCATGCTCATCGGGATTCACAC
>CAZGQL010000071.1:0-12259 GCA_964527905.1 uncultured Syntrophobacteraceae bacterium | reverse complement strand
CGAAGAAAACCCGCAAAATCGGCGACTACTTCGTCGGCTGTCTTTCCCCGGCTTCCATCACCGATATCGAACTGCCGATCTCCAGTGAGTTCCCATTTCAGCGATGTCACACTGATACCAGTCTCTTCTTCCCTGGCCTCTCTTCCAAAAGCCCGAGGTTTCCCGTTCCGGTAGCTCACCGCTGTGGGTATAAATGGACTCACTCCGTGCTTCTCTGTAAGAACACGAATCTGAGTACCGTCACAATAAGCCATACGAGTATTCGTCGTCCCAAAATCAATGCCTATTGCTCTCTGCAAAGCCCGCTCTCCTTGCGTTGCTCAGGGTATAATCCCCAAGACTTTCATAGATTTGATGATGTCCTGCAAGCGCCTAAAGAGACTTCTCCCTCTCTCTGCTGTCGCATAGTCGTCTTCATGAAGGTCGCCGCGAATAAGGTCATCCAAATCCGGACGCAACCGCATCCAGAGTTCATGCTTGAATCGATTCACCTCGTTTTCTGCTTGCATTCGGATCTGATGGACTCTTTCGTCCGATCTCTGCTCGGCCTGGCGCACTTCCTCGTTGAGTCGCTCCACCTCGTCTTGAAGCTGCTGGACCTGCTCTCTTGCCTGTCTCGTCATATCTTCTTGACTCGAGAGCTTGATCTCCATCTCTATTTGATTCTCGTGCAGCCTACCGATCTTTTCCTCGCGCTTCTGAATGAGTGCAGACAGCCTTTCACTCTGTTCCTTAAGGCTCCTGCACTCAAGGACAAGCGTGCTGAGATCCCGGAGGAAACTGTTTTTTGATCTCTCGATTCGCTCCAAACCCACCAGGTCAGGCAGGTTTCTTTCTTCGTGGGTAAAATGAGGAGCATTCGGCTTTATTGGTTCGCTATTCTTGGAAGGCACTGCTTCGGCAACTTCATTTTGGGGTGGTTCAATTTCCAATGCGGCCGTTGATTCAGTCTGCGCCATCAAAGGTGTTTCGCTCACTTGCGGGATTGCCATGAAGCCGCCAAAAACATTGTGGATTCTCTCCAGGCACGCATCCCATTCAGGATTCTCATAGCGACTGAGCAACTTCAGCAAAGGCCGTTCGAACTCTTTCAGAGGATGCGAAGAATCCATCGCCCGTTTCTGAAGGTAATTGGTGAAAGGCTCTTTGGCTGATTCACTCGTCAACTTGACCGTTGGTCGACTGGACCACATCTCAGCCAGTTTGCTGACCACCGTCTCGAATTGTGAGTGCGGAGCATCCGGCCACGACCTCAACCATCCGGTGAGGACATAGGGAAGTCCGCCCATTGGACTCAAGTGGTTGAGGAACCATTTTTCATAAGACTTCCAGACGTCTGGATCGCTTGGTGAACGTTGTTTCTCAATGAACGCTGTCAGGATGTCCATGGCTTCGGGAACACCTTCAAGAAGCAAAAATGACAGCCCTCTACTGAGATCGGGGAGCCATTTGCCCTTTCGGTTGCTCTTCAATAGGGCCAGCAAGAACCGCCTTCTCTCTTCGTTGAACCCTTCCTGGCGACATTTAAGGACCAGGTGTTTTGAAAAAGCCTCCAAAACAGAAGGGCTCCACTTGCCACCTGCTTCAAGTTGAGGGAGGAACTGTTGCATCAACTCTTGGTTCCCAACGATGTTGATGGCGATCTCATCCAGTGATTCTCTATCCTGGTTCGACTTATCCTTCTTGGCGTTGATTTTTACCAATTGGGCAACAAGATCTTTCAGAACAAAAGTCATGTTCCTGTCTCCGTCACTGGTCTCATGAATACATCTCATCCAGTATGAAGTCGCTTCTCACATCAATCAGCCCTCTATATATTGACAGTGCCTTTTCCTGGTCTCCATCAAGCCTGCACTGTCTGGCCATGAGCAAATCAAAGAGGAAGGGATACCGTGCCCGGTGATTGCGCAACTGGTCCAACATTTTTCTCGAATTTTCGATCTCCCTTCGGATTTGGGCAATGCACGTTCTCAGGAGATCGACATCTGCGGCGGCGAAAAGCATTTCAAAGCAGTGAGGAATTTCAGGGAGACTGTTCTGGAAAGTTGCAGGAACAGCTTTGTTGAAGTATCGATGCACGACGGTCAGGAATTCCTCTATACGACTTTTGGGAATGTGAGCCTCGGGAAGGTCTTCCCTTCTGGTGTTAGGATTTCCGCTCAAAAGAATCGCTGACAGCGATGCCAAGCAATATGCTTCCACGGCTGTTACAGGATCTGCCGTCGTCAAATTCTTCAGCCGTGAGTGAGAGGTCTCCAGAGCGCCAAATCCAACACCACCATGCATGGCACGATGGAAACGGTACCACCACTCCCCATCGGCAAAAGACCTGTATGCATCTCGGGGCCATTGTGCGATTCGGGCTCGAAGCTCTTCTGCATCAGAGATGGTGAAACTGCGGCGCATTTGACAACGCATCTGCACAGAGACCATTTCCGGGATGTCCAGTCTCTGCGATAATTTTTTTATCCCCCTCCAATCCCCCAGGTACGACCCCAGAAACAGTTCGTACAATTGATCCTGGGTCGCCATCACGCTGGAGATACCCGCAAGGCACTCATCCCATATCCCTTTCAGAATTTCTCGATTGTCGTTCCACAAGGCATGGGCAAGATCCGATGTGCTCGGTTCGCCGGGGAGTGGTAATGGTGGAGGCTCTGTCCGGTTTAACTCCAGAAAACACTCCCACCCTGTCATTGAGCGAATGAAGAACGCTTCGGACTCCATTCCAAAGAAGTCCCTCAGCCGATGAAAAGGAATTCTGACGGAACACCCCAGGATGTTGCCCACGTTGCATGCAGGCTTCCCGGATGGCTTGACCGAGCAGGCTCTATTGTGTTGCGATGCAACGCCATTCATCAATTGCAAGCGGATCTCATTTGTACTGCTTGCAATCCATTCAGCATCCACCTTAAGCGGGAGGGGGTTCCAATCCGGTAGTCTTTGGCCACTCTCAAGAATGGCCCCCCTGTTTACCGGCAGTCTTATGCTGAAAGGAATTTCATCACCTTCGGATCTTTTCCACGCCACCTGAACGACCGGACACTTCCAGGGATCCATTGCGGAAATCAGGAACTGCGCAGACCCGCTCTTGTCTATCCGGCAATGCTCCAGAGGCACGATCTGGGTTCCATTCGAGACCCCTGAGATTTGAACTGCCTTGGTGGACCTCCCCTGCGGATCTCGAACATACTCGAGACGCCATGCCGGTAGTCGAAAGACCACCTTGGTGACGCACTCCGACCCGGAGGCCGAGTAGGCAAAGAATCTCAGCGTTATTTGCCCATAATTCTCAGATATTTCAGGATGATGGTTCAAATCCAGTATTTTTGTTCTGGATGGATTCGTGAGTACGATCGAGGTGGGCCTTTCACCGATCGAGGCAGTAACCTGAATGCTTTCCTGCGACGAATGGACTTGAATCTGAGGCCACTCCCCCAGGAACACCGGTAGGGGGTGGGCGAATTCCACACCCTCCGAGCGCAATGGCTCAGGGACAATCACCTCCATCGACGGCTTGTCTTCTAAAACAGTGTAAGGCCCAAGCCGTCCTGTCGATGCCGGTATGTGGACACGGTATCCGACCCAGTCGATCCAGCCGGCCGGTTCGATCTCAGCGTCATCCTCATTCAAAACGATCCCGCTTGATCTTAGACCTTCTTCGTGTTGGCTGCGGGTCAATAAATAAACAAAATCATGATCCGAAGTCGGACGCAACGGCTCGCTTGGGTCGATATAGCGACCATCGGGAGCCCACAACAAGATATCATTCTCAGGGAACGTCATCGATCGTCCACCGCAGGAACTCCCTCCGCGCAGGTAATGGCATTCAACCTTCACGGGCGTATCGGGATCATCAACGGGACCGGTTCTCTCAACCCAGAGATTCTTGTCATTCTGCCTTCTCGACACCAGAGGGATCGGGTGGCCGTTGACATACAGGCTGATTTCAGCATCTCTGGGGCTGACCTGCTCGGGAAACACCCACTCGACGATGTTTTCTGCGACGAGCCAGCGTATGAAAGGTGGAGGTCTTCTCCATATCTCAAACCCCTCAGGCCTGGGAACATCCCCAAGATCCAAACGCTCGTAGATGAATCCGTGAACGGTGTCCCTCCACGTCGGTGGACATCCCTTTTGCTCCATTTTTACGCGATAAACTTCAGCAATCCATTTCATCCAATGGTACAGGACTCTGCAGCCTTCAGTTTCCTTGAACAGCTTCTCGTACAGAGTTGATCCCGGCGGCCTGGAAGAAGACAGGAAGTTCTCATAGACATCGAAAAAGGTCAGTTCAGCGATACTGGACGGCGCGATGGAAATCTCATGCTCCAAAACCCATTTACGGAAGGAACTTGTGATGCAAGAGCTCACGGTGCATCCCGGGTGCCGTTCGGACAAAATGCGTCGCAATTCCTCGGGGCTTCCGTTTCTTGCCCATCGTTTTAAGTCTTGCAGCAGGTTTTCCAAATCTCGTGGGTCTGCAGCGAAAGGGTCACCTGGACCACTGCCACCGGTCCAAACCAGGTTCTGTGCTCTCAGCCTGTCAAAAACATCCCGCGGGACCTCGTCACCCTCGCGAATTCCAAGACGATCAAGCACCTCAACGCCACGCAGGCTGACTTGATAAGTTGATATCCCGGCACCGGGAAATGGAACCGTCTTAATGAAATAGTTACCAGCGGCAGCACGACGCAGGATCATGGGAAGATCACCCCTCGTTGTTCTTGGGTGGGAAGTAGGTTCTGCGAGTGTTTTTCATATGTTAACGAAGCTCCTGCTCCGCGGCCATCCCTGCCCTAGGGATCAGAAGCATCGATTTATAAATTACCTTTCGCCACTCCCTCCCAAAGCTCGACACCCTCGTCTCATTCCGTGAGGGATACCGTCATGAATGGACCTTTTGCATCGAGTCCATGTGGGAGGCGAACTCTGATAGCGTCGTCGGAGATGATGCGTTGCTATTTCCCCAGCTTTCGGCGCAGTCGGCGGAGCTCTTCCTCGGCGCCCTCGACCTGCTCAAGGCGTGCCAAATACTGCTCAGCCTTGTCCATGCGGCCCTGGATGGCGCGGATTTCGGCCATTTGGGAGAGGGCCACGGGTTCGTGCTGGTCGAGCATGAGGGCCTCGTTGAAGTATTGGATCGCCAGGTCGAGGGCGCCCATTTGACGGTGGACGAAGCCGAGCTTCGCGCAGACGACCGCAGAGGGCGGGCCGGACTCGTGCAGTGATTGCAGGGTCTCCGCGGCAGCGGAGAAACGACCTGCCAGCCCGAGGGCTACCCCCGCGCTGAAGCGATACCAGCGTTTTTCCGGCCAGTGGTCAGCCAGCCATATGTACCCTTCGGCTGCGTCGTCGTATTGCTTGAGCCGCACATCCAGCTCGCTCCTTCCTTCCATGGCGTCTCGCATCTCCGCAGGCTCGGTATGATTGGCTCGCAGCCAGTGAATGGCGCGCTGGTAGACGAGGTGGGCCACCTCAAGCTTGTTGACCGCGCGTGCGGCTGCCGCGTAGACGAGAAGGAGGTTGGGGGCGGTCGACATGTGGCGGAGGGCTGACTCCAGCTTGTCAACCGCCTCGTCGGCACGGCCCTGCGCAATGAGGTCCCTCACGAGGCGTTCGAGGTCTTCGGCGAGGGACGGAGACCGCTCCGGAAGGCGAGCCGGGGCCGTCACGGGCTGCATCGGCTGATCGAGCTGCCCCTGCAGGCCTTCCACGGCTGCGAGGAGCTCGGCGCCGGTGGCGTAGCGTCGGTCGGGGCGTTTCTCCAGACAGCGCATCACCAGCGCGTCGAGGGGTTCAGGAATAGAAGGGTTGAGCTCGATGGGGCGTGGGAAGGGTGTGAGGTTCATCACTTCCGGTAAAGTCCTGCGTGGGAATCGGCCTGTCAGAATGCGGTAGGCGATGACGCCGCAGGCATAGATGTCGCTCGATACGTAACGCTTTCCCTGTCCGTCCACTGCCGTGCCCAAGGTCTCGGGGGCCATGTAAGGCAGGGCGCCCGTACCGTCCGTGGCGACAAAGCGATCCTCGATGGGGCGGGTCTGGCCGAAGTCGAGCAGTCGGGCGCCGCCGCCGGGCTCCAGGAGAATATTGTCGAGCTTGAGGTCGCCATGGACCACGGGGGGCTCCTGCACGTGCAGGTAGGCGAGCCCCTCGGCGATGTCGCGCAGCCAGGCCAGGGAGTCCTCCAGAGTGACAGGGCGTGGATGGTCTTCGCTGCCGAGGCGTTCCAGGAGCGTGGGGCCGTCGACATACTCCATCCACATGACCACGAGTCCGTCGATCCGTTCGGCGCCGAACACCCGGACCAGGCGGTCGTGATCGAAGCCCAGTGCGGTGGTCGCCTCACCGAGCAGCAACCGCTCGCTGCTGTTCTGCCGCTTCTGGAGGTAGACCTTGACCGCCACCTGCGCCGGCAGCCGGGGGTCCGCCAGACTGTCGGCGAGCCAGACGTCACCGAAGCTCCCCCGGCCGAGCAACCGCACGAGGCGAAACCGACCCCCAAGCACAACGCCTGTCGCTAGATCAGCAACCTTCATGTCTGCACCCGCAACAGTTTGCGGTCTCCCTCCCCGTCGCCGAAGACCGCCGTCGCCAAAAGGAATACCGAGCGCCGGCCAAGACCACGCACCGGTGTACCATCCGAGGCGCGGAAACCACTCGTCATGACCGTCCGGACCGATCCCAGGTCTCCGAGTTTGGTGCCGGAAAGCGTCCAGCCCACGAGCAGGAGGAGCCGCGGTCGTTCACCCAGCGCGTGGTGGGCCTGGAGCAGGTTCCTGGCCTTGTCCACAAGTTTTCCTGGCTTATGGGGCTCTGCACGCTCGAACTCGCCGAGGACAACGGCGTCAGCCGAGGACCGTTCCCACCAGACAATATCAGGCCTCACCGAATGCTGAACGCCGGATGAGGGCACTCGCACCGGGTACTCGGACATGGCCCAGAACCCCGCCTCACGCCCCACGGCTGCCAGGTAGTTGCAGCCCAGCGAATGGATGGTATGGCTGAAGTCCTCCACCCCCCAATCGGTCAGCATCGGAAATTCCGCACGTGCGAGCTTGAGTGAGTGAAACTCCGCTCGCAGCGCCTGTTCTGCTCGATGGACTGAATCGATCACAGCCGTCCCGGGCCCCATTCGTCGAGGATGCGCGGCGACTCGCCGCCGTGTTTCAGTGCCTTGTAGCCGACTTTGATGAGCAGCGGCGCCGGGATGGAACGCCCGGAAACGAGGGCCTCACCGGTGGACAGCGCCGGCAGTTCGTCCACATCGGCCTGGGAGAGCTGCTCGGTGGATTTCATGATGAAGCGCTGGTCGTCGGGGTTCTTGATCCGCATGGTCACCAGGGTGTTGCACTGGCTGGTCACGTCCGGGTCGAGCTTGGACGGCCGCTGGGAGATGATTGCGAAACCGACGCCGAACTTTCGGCCCTCACCGGCAATCTTCTTGATGACGTCACGCGAGAGCGACGGTCCGCCGGCGGGGGCGAAGTTGTGCCCCTCCTCGTACACCAGGAAGCAGGGTCGGGTCGGGTCGGTCTTGCTGGCCGCCGCAGCCAGGATCTCCGAGGACAGGAGGGCGACGATGATCTGCCGGGCGTCATCCGAGAGCCCCTGGAGGTCGACGATGACGAGCCTCCCCGGCGTGCGGCCGCGGCGGCCGATGAGCTCCTTGATGTCCGTCGCGGACTTGCTGCGGGCGTCGTAGAAGGCTTTGGCCTCCTGCAGCAGCTGCCGAAGTCGCATCCCGGCGATGGCGGCGCTGCGGGCGCCGAGGGCTTTTTTCTCTTCGTCGGTGAGGTTCAGGTCGGGGTCCTCGCGGACCTCGTCGAGGCGCCGGGAGAGGAGCTCGATGAGCACCTGCACGTCACGGGGCTGGCTGGGCTGGTCGCGCTTCCACTTGCGGATGGCCGCATCCAGCACGCGCATCTGGGGTTCGGTGAGCCCGGGCAAAATGCCCCCGATGGATTCGAGGTCGAAGTTGTCGAACTGCAGAGCCAGCCGCTCGTTGGTGCTGGCGTACTTGCGATCGAAGTCCTCATGCTGGGGCGTGTAGATGCGGATGCCGCCGCCGAGCTCTTCGAGGCGCCTGAAGCTCTCGATGATCTTCGGGAGCGCCTCCTGGTCGCGGGGGTCGTCCACTTCGACGACGCCCGGGTTGGTGCGGAGCTGCCCGCCCTCGAAGGCGCGGCCGTATTCGCCATGGGGATCGAAGACGACCACCGTGCCGTTCATCTGGGCGACGAGGCGCTCGATGATCCGCCCCACCGTGTAGGACTTGCCCGATCCGGTCATGGCGAGGACCGCCAGGTGCTCGGTGGCCAGGATGTTCACGTCGAGGAAGATGGGCACCGCCTCGGCGCCGGTTTCATAGCCCACGAGATTTCCGAGGTGGATCGAGGTGGCCTCGCTGAACTGGTAGAAGTCGCGCAGGAAGGCGTAGTCCACCCCGTAGACCTTGGCGCCGGGGTCCAGGGGGCGGCGCGGCAGGCGGATCTCGCCCGTCGCCGGGTCCTTGAAGCCGATGAGCTCGACCGTGGCGTAGAGCGTCTCGCCGCTGGCGAGCGATCCGGGAAGCACATTGACCTCGGCGACCCCTTCGCCGAGGGCGTCCGAGTAGAGGATGTTGCTGCGGGAGATGTTCACCACCCGGCCCAGGCAGTCCGTCGCAGGCTCCCCCGCGCGCTCGGTGTGGGGCACGCGCACGAACTCGCCGCGGCGGGCGGAAAAGGAGCCGCGCAGGGCCACCCGCAGGTTGGTCGGGCTGCCCGTGTTGCCGATGAGTTTCCCCAGGTAGTCGGCGCTGGATCGACCGGTCATGGCTTCTCCGTCTCATGGGGGCTGGGATTCTCGGCGAGCCACTGCTCGATGGCCTCTCCTTCGGCGAGGAGAGCCGCCTCGTCCAGGGTGCCGTCGATAAGGGATTCGACGGCGGTGCGGGCGTCATCGACGAGCCCCGGCGCGCTAGTCCAATGAGCGAAGGCAGCACGAACGTTGTCTCCAATTTCGTTTTCTTTATCTGCACCGATGCGTGGCACGCGGATTCCATCGACAACTTCCTCATCCACACGGGGGTGCGTGGACCCGGAGGTGACATCGATCACTTGGTATAATCCCAATGGGCACTTCAAGACGAGGAATAGGTAGTAGGGGTCAATTCCATCTTTCGGCCGATAAACAAGGAGTTCGGTTGACCCAACGCCGCTGCATTGCTCCGTACAAATTGTCACTTTGTTTAGATATGGTCGAAGTCGACTGAAGAGAATATCGTCCCTCTCAAAGAGTGCGCCCTCGGCGGAGGCATTGTTAGAGGCTGCAGTGACCACGCCGGTGCTGGAGTCGATCAGATCAAGCCCCAGAAATCCCATCCCGCGCCCCTTCTTTCGTACCCGCCGTGCCAGTTGGTCGAGGCGCTGCCAGGAGCCAGTCCGTGACGCAATTTGGCGAGCATGCTCGCGACGTGGGTGGAAGTACTGCGCCCCAATCTCGTCGTCGACCGAGACAACCGCCATTGCAGGGCGCAGCGATGTGCAGCGATAGCCTGCGCGTGACAGATGATCTGCGTTCGGCACTTCGAACGCCTTAGGCTCCAATGGCTGGCCCAGTGCAGCTTCGAGGAGCGCATGAGCATTGCGCCATTCGTCCGCCGCCAGCTCCCGCAGCCGCTCCGCCTTGCGGACTTTGTTGCCGATGGCCCGCTGGATAGCGGGGGCAGGGTTGGGAACACGCACTTCAGGGACAGCGTAAATCGATACGTGATCTACGACAGATCCACCCGTACGACGCCAAAGTTGACCAAGGCTCCACTCTGTATTGAGGAAAACTACTAAGAAATATGGATCGATGGCGTTCGGATCAACTCGGATATTGATGAGGTCTGAAACCGTGTTGACGTACTTGTATGGTGCAGCCCGCAATAGCGCCGCAGAGCCGACCCGGCCGCTCTTGTTGATGAGGATCGCGCCGTCTGGAACTCGACAGCTAGCCCATTTTCGGTCGGCGGCTGCAGTTATGAACTTGCAGTCGGTCGGTTGCGCAAGCACATCGTTCACCTGCTTAGTCGTCAGGTACGGCACTGCGCCAGGATAGTCCGCTTCGACATAGTCTTTTTCGATCGTACCGGTCACTCCTAGCCTGGGATCCTGCGTAAGGGAGCTAACGAGCCGTTTGAATTTGGCGGTTCGACGGGAGATTTTAAGCAGCTGAGGCGAGTAAGACTCAGCCGCTATAGGATCGATTAAGTCATCACGTGCGACAAAGCTTGCGTACATCACTCCTCCTCCCACCCGGCCAACCAAGCCTGGTCCACCTGCTCCTCGCGCATCGCGCGCAGGGCCTCGGCCTTGTAGAACTCCAATATGCCGCGGCCGCGCTCCTTGCGCTTGACGATCTCCACTCCCGACTGGGCGTACCAGAGGGGCAGCGGCACGGCCTGGCGAGCGTCGAAATAGGTCAGCGCCAACAGATCGCCGGCCAGCGCGTCGATGGCCTCGGCCCCTCCCCGGTCCACCCAGGCCGCCGCTGAGCCCAGCGTCTCCACGTACACGGGCTGGCCGCGAAGGCCCGTGAGATAATGGAAGCCGAGCCTTCCCCGGTCGACGATGGCGCGGGGGAAGGCGTCCTTGTCGAGCCGGTCCTGGTCCTGCTCGAAGGCCGCCGTGCGGTGCTCGGGAACCAGGATGCCCCGCAGCACCCGATCAATGCCGACCGAGAGCACGTCCACCCACTGGGTGCGAACGAGCTCCTCCACGTGCGGGTCAATGGGGTCGGGCGACACCTCGGCGCCCCGCTTTTCCACCAGCTTGAGGAGGCTGCCGAAGCGCCCCCGGTGGAGGCTCACCACCTTGGGACCGCTCGGGTCGAAGGGGCAGCAGCGCTCGATCCAGCGGTCCCAGAAACCGTCCAGCCGCTCCTTCAGCACACTGATGTCCCGCTTGAGCTGGGCGTTGGTTTCGGCATCATCGAGTACCTGGGCATACACTGCCTTTCCCATCACCAGCGGCACATCCAAAATGACCAGCTCCGGCAGAGTGTCCGCAGAGAAGATCTCCTCCAACAGGTCATAGACCAGTCCGGTGCACTTCCACTGGAGCCGGCGATCGGCCTCGAGAAGGCTCATGTCGCCCACGTCCATGCGACTGAGCTGCCGGCTGTGGGCGATGTCCCCCCCCGCGGCGGTGAGCTCGTGGCCCAACGCGGCCACACCGTAGAGCAGGCCGCCGAAGGCACCGATTTTCCGATGGGCCACGGCCACCCCGACCGCCCGGCGGGGTCGATCGCGGTCCACCGTGAGGCGCCGGACGAGACCGCCTTCCTTGAGCCGGGGGGCGATGCGGTCGATGGAGCGGAGCTGCCGCGCCAGCTTGCCCACCGTGCCGGGCAGTCCGAGCTGAATCTGGGCCGTGATCTCCTGGGCCAGCGGGTTGTTTTCGATCATGAGTCCTCCGTTCGTCTGCGCGCCAGGACGCGAAGGTGGGCGCCCCACCCGGCGGCGCGCAGGGCCCGCTCCATCTCCTCAGGCGAGGCGGTGGGCAGGGCGGCCACCAGGTCTGCGAGGCGGTCCCCCGGAAGCGTTGCACCGATGGCCTCGAGGGAGGCCTCGCTCACCCGGCCATCCGCAGCGCCGCATGCCGCGAGCAAAACGAGTGCGCCATCGGATCCGTGGTGATCGAGATACTCGGCCGCGGTGCTGCAGACTCCGACCGTGCTCCCGGAAGGGTCCGTTCCGGCCCGCAGCGCCGTGCGACGTGTCGTCTCCTCCAGGATGCGCTGCAGCAAGGCTTTCTGCTGGGCGGGGTCGGCGCCGAGGGCCACCCCGGCCACGGTGGCCGTACACAGGACCATGAGCCCGGCCTGGGTGTGCGGCCGGTAGGCGAAGACGGTCGTGCCGGCGGTCGACCGCGCCCAGTGCCCCTCGGCAATGGCCGTTTCGATCACGGTCACGCCGGGGACTTCGAACCGCTGCCCGTCTTCCCAGGCGAGGGCGGTCGTCTCGCCGGGAGAAATCTGGACGCCTGCAGGCGCTCCCACGACGGGTCCCATGTCCAACGGCTCGAACCGGGCCACCAGCAGCGAGCTACGGCCCGCCTTCGCACGTTCACAGAGCACCTGCGATGCCGCAAGCTCGCGGCAGGCCCAGAGGCCGCAGGCGACCAGCACCTCGGGCGCGGCGATGGCTTCATGGGCATCCACCCAACGCACTGCCTGGACGGACTGCTCCAGTCGGCGCAGATCCCGCCAGGTTCGCTGCTCCTTGAGG
>CAZGQL010000070.1:17521-21532 GCA_964527905.1 uncultured Syntrophobacteraceae bacterium | reverse complement strand
TCGAGCGCAGCCTGTACCGTCTGGCCGATGCCCACCAGCACGACGTCGGTCCCTTCCCGTAACAGTTCACCCCTGCCGATGGGAAGAGGGGTGAGGGGTTCCTCCAGGGGCAGGCCGACACCGTTCCCCCTTGGATACCGCAAGGCGATGGGCCCCGGGTGCTCAATGGCCGTTTGGAGCATGCGGCGCATCTCGTTCTCGTCCTTGGGCGCCATCAGGACCATGTTCGGGATCAACCGAAGGTATGACAGATCAAACGCCCCATGGTGGGTCGGGCCGTCTTCCCCCACGAGTCCACCTCGGTCCATGGCGAACACCACGGGGAGATTCTGAAGGCAGACATCATGGATGATCTGATCAAAGGCCCGCTGCAGGAAGGTGGAATAGACCGCCACCACGGGGCGCAGCCCCTCCGCTGCAAGCCCTGCCGCGAAAGTGACCGCATGCTGCTCGGCAATGCCGACGTCGAAGAAACGGTCGGGAAAGCGCTTGGCAAAGGCTTCAAGCCCTGTGCCCTGGGGCATGGCGGCCGTGATCGCCAGAACCTTGGGATTGCGTTCAGCCAATTCCACAATGGTCCGTCCGAAGACCTCCGTGTAGGAGGGTGGGCACGGTTTGCCAGGTACGGGGCTGCAGCTCCTTCCGGTTTCAATGTCGAAGGATCCTACCCCGTGAAAGCTTGTCGGATCGCATTCGGCCGGCTGGTAGCCCCGTCCCTTCTGGGTCATGACGTGAACCAAAACCGGGCCTTCCAGATGGCGAGCGGTCTCGAAGGTTTCGATGAGCCGGTCCAGCCGATGTCCCTTGATGGGGCCGATGTAGTGGAACTTAAGGGCCTGGAAGAGCATGCCCGGTGTGAAAAAGCTGATCAGCGAATCCTCGCTGCGCTTGAGGAGTTGGAGAATGTTCTGGCCCACGCCCGGAATGGATCTGAGAACCGACTCGACCTCGCGCCTCAGGGACATCAGGGTCTTGTTGGAGAGCTTGCGGCTCAGGAAAGACGACAGGGCCCCGACATTGGGGGAGATGGACATCTCGTTGTCGTTGAGCACCACGATGAGATTCTTGTCCAGGTCACCCGCATGATTCAGGGCTTCAAAGGCCAGTCCTCCCGTCATGCTGCCGTCGCCGATCACGGCAATGGCGCGGTGTCGAGAGCCTTTCAGGGACTGGGCCACGGTCATGCCGAGGGCGGCCGATATGGAGGTGCTGGAGTGACCGGTGCCGAAGGCGTCGTATTTGCTCTCGGAACGCTTCGGAAACCCGCTGATGCCCCCAAACTGACGCAGCGTTTGGAATTGGGACCGACGCCCCGTGAGCAGCTTGTGGGCATAGGCTTGATGGCCTACGTCCCAGATGATCCGGTCCAGAGGAGCGTCGAAAACAAAATGAAGCGCCAGCGTGAGCTCGACGACGCCCAGATTCGGCGCCAAGTGCCCTCCTGTCCGGGCAACGGTGCAGATGATTTGATCACGGATCTCCTGAGCGAGTTGCTGCAACTGGGCGAGAGAGAACTGTTTCAGCTGTGCCGGGCTGTCGATCTGCGAAAGCAACGTCTTACGTTCGTTCTCCGTCAAGGTTTCATCTCTCCTGAAGTCATGCAACGGTTGGTTGGGACGGTGACCGAAACCCCTCTTCAGGCTCTCCGTACCAGGAGGTAACGGGCGATGGCCCGGAGCGGCTCCGCCTTTTCGTCGAACCGTTCCAGGGTGTGCAGGGCCTGGTCCACGTGATCGCGCGCGGCCTCCTTGGACCTCGCGATGCCAATCAGTGCCGGATACGTCTTCTTGTTCTTGGCCGCATCGGATCCGGGCTGTTTTCCCATGACTGCAGCGTCTCCTTCCACATCCAGGAGATCGTCCGTGATCTGGAAGGCAAGGCCGAGATGATGGCCATATCGCTTGAGGGAGGCGATCGCCTCCTCGGAACCACCTCCAAGCAAGGCGCCGATTTCGAGTGAGGCGGCGATCAAGGCTCCGGTCTTGTGGATGTGCATATACTCGACCGTCGCCATGTCCACCTCGCGGGATTCGGATTCCAGGTCAATCACCTGACCGCCGATCATGCCACGGTATCCAGCCGCCCTGACCAGCATGCGAATCGCTCGGAGGATGGCTGCAGGATCCTGCCGGTCACCATCCATCATGCGCGCGACGAAGCTGAAGGCCTCGGTGAGCAGCGCATCGCCGGCGAGAATGGCCATCGCCTCGCCGAAGACCTTGTGGCTCGTAAGCATACCGCGTCGATAATCGTCGTTGTCCATGGCCGGCAGGTCGTCGTGGATGAGTGAATAGGTGTGGATCATTTCCAGTGCGCATGCCACGGGCATGACGGCTTGTGGGGGTGACCCGCACACCTCGGCTGCGGCCATGCACAAAATTGGGCGGAGCCGTTTTCCTCCGGCAAACAGACTGTAGCGAGCCGCTTCAATCACGGTCTTCTGGAGCCCGGTCGGCTGGGGAAATTCCCGATCGAGGGCGGCCTCAACCCACTGTTTGCGCTCGGCCAGGTATTGCTTCAGATTGAATTCGCTCATTTCTTTTCCGTCTCATCCCCGAGTGCGCGTGAGTCTAGCATTCTTGCCGGAGGGTTTCCACTGAATTGATGCGGATTCTCTATCCGGTTCTCTGGCAACGGGAGAGTCCCTCCGTTGTGCACAACGTGCAAGGAAGCCGCCCCCCAAGGCCATGCGGCGATTAGAGTGCGTCATTCGGTCTTGTCGTCCGACTCGGTGTCGGCACCTTCCAATGGCGTGGCACTCCAAACTCCCTGTTCATCCTTGAGGAGCATCCGCACACGGTTTTCGGCCTCATCGAGCTTTTGGTGGCAGAACTGCACGAGTCGAACGCCCTCCGTATAAGCCTCCACGGCTTCCTCCAGGGCAAGATCGCCGCGCTCCATCTTGTCCACGATTGTCTGGAGCCGCTTGAGCGCCGCTTCGAACGGCTCGCCTTTCTTCTTCGCCATGGGAACATCCTTCCATGCAAGGTTGGGAATCACAGTTCATCGGTTTCGTCGGCGCGCTCCACCCGGCAATCCATGGAGCCCTGCCCCAGCCGGATCCGGACCACATCTCCCGCGCTTACCTCACCGGCCCGCCGGACGATCCGGCGCTCCGGCATGCGATAGGTGATCGAGTAGCCCCTCGAGAGAACGGCGAGCGGATTCAGCGCCTCCAGCTTGGAAACCGTTTGCTCCAGCGCCATGCGGCGGGTCTGGAGACCCTGTCGGTGAGCACGTTCGAGAGAGGCAAGCCCCTGACTCAAAGTGGTACGGTGCTGGTCGATTCGTCTTCCTGGGTGCAGGGAGGAGATGCGTTGCGCCAAGTGTGCGAGCTGGATGTCGAAGTGATGGCGGCGTCGCGACCAGGCGAGCTGAATGCGGTCGGATCGATCGTCCAGAAGCAACCTTAGGTCCTCGAGGCGACGTCTGGGGTCAACGATGCCTTTCTCCAGCAGCCTTACCTGCTGCGTCCACCGCTCGAGGAGAGTGCGGAAAGCTTGGAGCATCCGATCACGCCATTGGAGCAAGTCCCGTACGAAGGCATCCCCGCGGGAAACGATCCATTCGGCTGCCGCGGTCGGTGTGGGGACCCGAAGGTCGGCGACCAGGTCGGAAATGGTGAAGTCGATTTCGTGCCCGACGGCCGAGAGGGTGGGCACCCGACATCGAGCCAGGGCCCGCGCCACGATCTCCTCGTTGAACGGCCAAAGGTCCTCGATGCTGCCGCCTCCCCGCCCGACGACGACCACGTCCCAGCCGTGCACATCGGCAAGGTCGTTCACGGCGTCGAGGGCCATGGCAATTTCGCCGGCGGCCTCGGCACCCTGCACGCGGACCGGGAAAAGGGACACATCGAGGGGAATTCGGCTTCGCGCTAAGATTTTCAGGATATCGCGAAAAGCGGCCCCGGTGCTCGATGTGACCACGGCGATCCGTTGTGGGCAGTCCGGCAGGGCTTTCTTCCGCGCGGTATCGAACAGACCCTCGGCATCCAATCGCTTCTTGAGC
>CAZGQL010000070.1:17259-17490 GCA_964527905.1 uncultured Syntrophobacteraceae bacterium | reverse complement strand
CCGCTCCCTGGGGCTCCATGGTCTCAACGATGATCTGGTATTCGCCCCGCGGTTCGTAAACGCTCAGTCGACCCTGGCAGAGCACCGCGAGCCCCGCTTCGGGCTCGAAGCGCAAGAATCGATGCTGAGCCTTGAAAAAGACAGCCCGAATCTGGCTCTGCTCGTCCTTGAGCGTGAAATACCAATGTCCTGAGGCCGGGATCCGCAGGTTGGAAATCTCTCCCTTGACCC
>CAZGQL010000070.1:0-17221 GCA_964527905.1 uncultured Syntrophobacteraceae bacterium | reverse complement strand
ATTGGATTCCAGAAGCGAGCGGATGCGCGCCGTCAGCTCCGAGACGCTGAACACGGCCGGCTGGTCGTTGGGAAGCGGGTGCAACAGGGGGGGAACCATGACGAGCCCTCACCGGAAAAGTTTGGGGTCCATGGCATCACGAAGCCCTTCGCCCACGAGGTTGTAGGCGGTGATGCTTGAGAAGATGGCCAGACCGGGAAAAACGGTCAGCCACCAGGCGAATTCAATGTAGTCACGGCTCTGGGACAGAATGTCCCCCCAACTCGGAGTCGGGGGCGGCACCCCAAAGCCCAGGAAACTGAGGCTCGATTCTGTCAGGATGGCTCCGGCGATTCCAAAAACGGCCGAAACCAAAACCGGGGCCATGGCGTTTGGAATCAAATGCTGCAGGATGATGTGCGTATGCGAGGCTCCGAGCGCGCGCGATGCCGTCACGAAATCCAACTGCTTCAACTTGAGGATCTCGGCCCGCACGAACCGGGCGATTCCGGTCCAGCCCGTGAGACCGATCACCACCATGATGTTGTAAATGCTCGGAGGCAGGAAGGCGATGATAGCAATGATCAGGAAAAAAGTCGGGATGGTGATGAGGATTTCAATGATGCGGCTGATGAGGTGGTCCACCCAGCGGCCGAAGTACCCTGCTAGCGCACCCAGCACAATTCCGATGATTAAGGCGATGCCCTCGGCGACAAATCCGATGGACAAAGAAATGCGGGCGCCATGGATCATGCGGCTCAGAACGTCACGCCCACTGTCGTCCGTGCCGAGCCAATGCCGGCTGCTGGGTCCCGAGAGGTTCTCGAGGAGGTCGTATTCCGTCGGTGAATAAGGCACGGGAGGCCACAGGGCGAATCCCTCTCCGGACAGGTCTGTTTGAACCAGAAAACCGAGCCGTTTTCGGTGATCGCGCCAGGTTTCGTCCCCCACTCGCTCCGATTCCGAAAAGACGGGGAAAAGCCATTGGCCCCGGATCCGCGCCACGATGGGCCGATCGTTAGCCAGCAGGGGGGCGAGGATGGCGGTCACGAAAAGAAGCAGCGTCATCCCGAGCCCTGCCACGGCAAGCCGCTTCTTCAAGAAATGATAGCGGACCATGCCCCAATAGGTCCTTGGGATTCCCCCCGCGGTTGCAACGGCCTCCGTGGATCCCGTCATGATCTCACTCCAGCTTGATGCGCGGATCGAGGGCCGCATACAGGATGTCCGCCAGAAGCAGGCCGACCAAGGTGAGTAGGGCCGAAATCGTGGTGATGGCCATGATGACGGGATAATCTCGGCTGAGCACGGCCTCAAAACCGAGCTGTCCCATTCCCGGGATCGAAAAAATGGACTCGACGATGACACTGCCTCCGAACATAGCGGGAAGCAGGAACGCGAGCAGCGTCACGATGGGGAGCAAAGCGTTGCGGAACGCGTGTTTGAAAATCACCGTGCGCTCGCTGAGCCCCTTGGCCCTGGCCGTACGGACGTAGTCTTCCCGAATCACCTCCAGCATCCCGGCCCGGGTCAGCCGGGACAAATAGGCGAGCCCCCCGTAGGTCATACAGGTCACCGGCAGGACCAAGTGCTGGATGCGGTCGATCCACCACTTCCACCATGGCAGGGACTCGGCGCCGATCGAAGAGATCCCGTACACTGGAAACAGGTCCCAGAAGTCCCCTCCGCCCAAGAACATCATGAGCAGCATGGCGACCCAGAAGCTCGGAAGGGAGTAGAGGAAAAAGAACAAAAGGGTGAGCGCCCGATCCGGCAGGGTGTTTGGGCGCGTGGCCGAGTACACGCCAAACGGAATGGCGATGAGATAGACGAGAAAAATAGAGATGACATTCAGCTGGATCGTGATGGGGAGACGCTCGGCGATCTTGTCGAGCACCCTGCGGTGGTCTTTGAAGGATTCCCCGAAATCTAAGGTCACCACCCGCTTGACCCAAAGCAGATACTGAACGGGAAGCGGCTTGTCCAGACCGTAGAGCTTCTTGGTCTCCTCGACGATCTGCCTCGACATCGCGGTCTCGGCCACCTGACCCTGCCCGGCCATCTTGAGTTTCAGCACGGCAGGGTTGCCCGGTGCCAGTTGGATGATGCAGAAAGTGATGAGCGATATGCCCAGGAGGGTCGGAAAAATCTGCAGAAGCCTCTTGACCAGATAGGCTTTCATGGGTTCACTCTATTCCCTTTCCTTTGGCCGGCGACAGGGAGGCGGGCCCGCACATGGGCCCAAGACGAAAGCAGGGTTTCACCTTACAAGAGGAAGGGGTTCGGGGCAAGCAACTTCCCGGCGATCTGTGAGCATTGAAGGCTTCCGTCCGAGCCCGCGACGTGGCATGATGAAACGAATGCGCACAAGGGGGCGGAGGCCGACGGTCCGAGGAAACTCCCCGCTTCCCCGGTCGACCTCCGGGGAGTTGACGTCATTGGGACAAGATTGAGGCGAATGATGAACACAACGACCGCAGGTGGACAGGTTACGGATCTGGAGAGCCTTCAAGCCCGGGATCGCGAGACTCTGCTCATGCAGCTGCCTGTCGCGGAACGTCTCGACGCCATTCTTTCCTGCAAGGACTCGGAAGCGGTGGTGGCGAGCATGCCTCCCGAGGATTTTTGGATCACGGTGATGGAAATCGGGCCTTCAGATGCGTTGCCGCTGCTTGCTTTGGCGCAGGTGGAACAGCTGAATCTGGTGTTCGACGTTGAGTGGTGGCGAAAGGCGGACCTACGTCCCGCCAAGGCCCTCGAGTGGCTGGAACGGCTGGAAACCGCCAGCACGCGGAAGCTCCTCGAATGGCTCCATCACGCGGATTTCGAATTGTTGGTCAGCCTGTTCAAGAAATGGATGCGCGTGGCGCTGATCGACGAGGATCGGGATCCCGTGGAGGCTCGGGAGCTGCTCCCTCCCAACACCCTGGACGACCAGTACTACTGGGAAGCCTTGTACCCGCAGTATGAACCCCTCCTGGAACGCATCCTGCGACTGCTCTTCGAGGTCAACCAAGGCTTTTACCGTGAGCTCCTCAACCATGTCATCTGGGGACTGGAGGCGGAGATCGAGGAGGATGCCTACCGTTTCCATCGGGGGAGACTCGAGGATTGCGCGATTCCGGACTACTATGACGCGCTGACGATCTATGCGGCGCCCCGGGCACGCGACGGGCGGTCCCCGCGCGCACGGGTGATCCTGGCGGATGAGGAGAAGCCCGCGCCCGCCTTCGCATTGACCCTCGCTTCGCAAGAGGATTTCTTCCATCGGGTGCTGGAAGAGGTCCGGGATCCGTCTCTTCTAGACTCCTTGCGCCTGGAGCTGGCGAGCTTGGCCAACAAGGTTCTCGTGGCCGACCAGCTGGAACCGGACCGTCCCGATGCCTTGCACCTTGCCGTTCGAAAGGCCGCATCCTGGATCAGCCTTGGACTCGAACGGATCTCCTCGGGGGATGTGGGGAGAGCCGCAAGATGCCTCGCCGACGTCTATCTGGAGGATCTATTCCGCCATGGGCACGAGGCGGTCATCCGAGTGCAGCGCATGCTCCGGAGGCTCGTTCGGGAGGGCTGGATCGCGCAGTGGCCCGGAGGAATGAACCTGTTGGACGCTCCTTGGCTCCAGGCCGCGGAGTATCTGCTCGGCCGCACGCCGCGCCTGCCGACCGCTTTGGGACGACCACTTCAAGATCCAACGGAAGGTCTCATTTCCACTCGTTCAGAGCTCGCTCGGGCGGAGCGGTTGGTCGAGACGATACGGGGAGGAAGGGATCTGTTCAATACCCTGGGAGTGGACGCCGGGAGGGCCCACGGCTGGAGGCTCTGGCAAGGAGGGCGCGTCAGCGCCCTCGAGGATGTGACCCTCGGATCTCTCGTATGGACCGCAGCCGTTCGCGCCATGGAAGCCGGGGAGTGGACCGTGGAGCCGCTTGAGCTGGACCTCTGGCGGGAACGTTTTCCGGGGCTCGAACCGAACCAATTGGGGGTGCGGATACGCGCCTGGGTGCGGGGAAGCCTTCAAGACGCCGCACGGCGGGAATCGGCAATGGCATATCTGGAGCCCCTGTTTCGGGCCTACGAGGAGGAGGTGGGCTCCTTTGTCGGCAAGGATCCTCCGGATCCTGCCCTCCTCGGGTTTTTCCTGTTTGCCGACGAGTGAGACCGCGAAACCTCCAGGGTGTCGTGCGGTGAGGCCGGTGCCCCAGACGGACTGCGCGGCTTGTAAAATGGCTGCGGCTGTGCTAGCAAGGAAGCCCGGACGTTTGCCCTTGTGAAACGATCACCGCTGTCCGTGTTTTCCAATCCCCAATCGCGCGATCAGAAAGGAATCCTCGATCATGGCCCAGATTGCTCCGTTTCGTGGGCTTCGCTACAATCTTTCCAAGGTCTTGGACCTCAATTCTGTGGTGATTCCCCCTTACGACGTCATTTCGCCGGCCGAGCAACAGGCCTTTCATGCGGCCAGTCCGTACAACATGATCCGTATCGAGCTGGGGGAAGAGCTCGCCCGGGACGATGAGCGCGACAATCCGCACACCCGCGCGGCGCGGTACTTGAGATCCTGGCAGGACGATGCGGTCCTCGTTCGAGATCCCCAGCCGGCTTTCTATTATTACGAGCCGGATTATGCCCTGTCCGCGGGGGAGGTCTTGACTCGGTACGGTTTCATCTGCGCATTGCGTCTGGAGGATTTCAGCACGGGAGGCGTCAAGCCCCATGAGAAGACCTTCCAGGCCGTCAAGGACGAACGGCTGGGGTTGATGACCGCCTGCAACGCGAACTTGAGCCCGATCTTTGCGTTGTACTCGGATCCCGGTGCCGCAGTGGACGAGACGCTGCGAAAGGGCCTGGAGTCCCCGCCGGTCATGAGGTTTCGAGATGCGAAGGGGATGGAACATCGCGTTTGGCCGGTCGTGGACATGGACATCCTGCGGCAGGTTTCGAAACTGATGCTGGATAAGGCCATATTCATCGCGGACGGTCATCACCGTTATGAGACCGCCCTGAATTATCGGACGATTCAGCGGGATCGTTACGGCGCCGCGCGGACACGGGCTCCCTACGAATACGTTATGATGTATCTGTCGAACCTCAATCAGGGGGGACTGACGATCCTGCCCACGCACCGCATGCTCCGAAACCTGGGCACCATCGATCCCGAGCGGTTTCTCCGTTCCGTGGATGGTTTTTTCGACGTGGTGCCATATGTGGATTCCGTGACCGGGGTGACGGGTTGGCGGGAAGGGCTGAGGCTGGGCGGCGAAAGGACGGAAATCCTTTTCGGATTCGCCCATCATGGCGGAGGGGCTCTCTATCTGCTCAAGGCAAAGAAACACCCCGTTCGGGATTACCTTGCCTCGATCGGTGTACCTGAAGTACTGCGCCCCCTCGATGTCGTCGTGCTGGACCACGTGCTCCTGAAGCGTGTGCTGGGCCTTTCCGAATCCTTCCTCGCCAACGAGAACAATATCCATTTCAATCACGATCTCAGTGAGGGACTGGCGGACATTCGATCCGGGAAATACCAGGCCGGCTTTTTCATCAACGCAACCCGGATCGAGCAGGTGCAGGAGGTGGCCAACGCCGGTTTGATCATGCCGCACAAGGCGACCTACTTTTTCCCGAAGGTCGGAAGCGGCCTGGTGATCAATCCCTTGGATCCCGACGAAGACATGATCTGGTAATGCATCTTGAAAACTCGGGACGCGCTCTTTGGAGGCAAGTTGACGGTCTACCAGAGCATCCACGGCTACCGATTCTCCCTGGATGCGGTGCTCTTGGCGGGCCTCACTCATGTACGGGCACGGGACCGGGTGGCCGACTTGGGGACCGGGTGCGGAGTGGTGCTGCTTGTCATGGCCTACCGGGGTCAGGGGAGCTGCTTGACTGGAATCGAGCTCCAGCCGGAGCTCGTCGCCCTGGCACGGGAAAACGTGCAGGTGAACGGCTTCCTGGAGAAGATCCGCATTGTGGAGGCGGACTTCCGGGATCTCACGGGGCACATGCCCCCCGAATCGGTGGATTTGGTGGTGAGCAATCCCCCTTACCGGCGGGTTCGATCGGGCCGCATGAACCCCGACGGCCAGAAGGCAATCGCCCGTCACGAGCTGAGGGGTTCCGTGGAGGACGTGCTCGCTGCCGCTTCCTACCTTCTGCCGAACCGGGGGAGGCTGGCGATCGTCTATCCGGCATCTCGCCTCGATCACCTGATCGTCGAAGTGCGACGGCATGGCTTCAGCCCAAAGGAATTGACGGTAGTCTTCTCGAACCCCTCGGACAAGGGTCGCCTGGTGCACCTCCAGTGCGTCAAGGGGGCCGGTGAGGAGCTCACCGTCCACGCTCCCTGGTTCATTTACACGGCCGAGGGCAGGTACACGGAGGCGATGCAGTCGCTTTACGACTCCTGAAGGACAGCCGGCCATCTTGAAGTGAGCTGCGCCGCTTGGGGGGCGGAAGTTTCGGAGGGCGGGGTCATACGAGGACTGTTTTCAAACGAAGGAGCTCAGCATGGATTTGGGATTGCAGAACAAAGTCGCGTTCATCGCCGGCGGAAGCCAGGGTCTGGGCAAAGCCGTTGCCTTGGAAATGAGTCGCGAGGGTGCCAAGGTGGCCATTTGCGCGCTCGATGATCCCGAGTTGCCGCGTGCGGTCGAAGAGATCAAAGCTGCAACGGGCGGGGAGATCATTGGGATACCGGCCGACTTGACCAACGCAGAGCAAGCACGGGATTTCGTGCGTAAAGGGATCGAGCACTACGGGACCGTGGATGTTCTGGTGAACAATGCCGGGGGACCTCCGTCGCGGACCTTCCTGGAAATCGACGACGACCTGTGGATGTTCGGTGTGCGGCTCAATCTCATGAGCACCATCATCATGACCCGTGAAGCCGTACCCAAGATGATCGAGAAGCGCTGGGGGCGTGTCATCAACATGACCTCGATCGCCGTCAAACAGCCCATCGACGGCCTCATTCTCTCGAATACCGTGCGCTCGGGAGTCATCGGCATGGCCAAGACCCTGTCCAATGAGCTTGCCCCCTACAACATCACGGTCAACAACGTGTGCCCGGGGTATACGATGACCGAGCGGGTCCGATCTCTCGCCGTGGTCACGGCGGAAAAAGAGGGGACCACGCCCGAGGCCATCATCCGGCGTTGGGAATCTTCGGTTCCCATGGGGCGCCTCGGGACAGTGGAGGAATTTTCGGCCCTCGTGACGTTCCTCGCCTCCGAGCGGGCGAGCTACATCACCGGTGCTTCCATTCAGATCGATGGCGGCTATTACCGAGGCATCATGTAACGCGCCATGCAGACAAGGAGTCACCTTATGTCGGTTCGAACCGCTTACATCCGATCGGTGGGACGATTCTTGCCCGAACGGCGGCTGACCAATCGGGATCTCGAGAACATGGTGGACACCAACGACCAGTGGATCGTCTCACGCACAGGGATCCGCGAGCGGCGGATTCTGGAGAAGGGGTTGGGCAACTCCCACATGGCCGTTCGGGCGGCCAAGGAGTGCCTCGATCGCGCGGGAGTCGAACCAGATGACGTCGATGCCATCATCGTCGGCACGGTCACACCCGACATGTTCTTCCCCTCTGTGGCGTGTCTTGTGCAAAACGAAATCGGCGCCAGCCGGGCGTGGGGCTTCGATTTGTCGGCCGGTTGCTCCGGGTTCATCTTCTCGCTGACCGCCGGCGCCCAGATGATCGAATCCGGTCGTTATGACAGGGTCCTCGTCATCGGAAGCGACGTGATGAGCAGCATCATCGACTACACGGACCGGAACACGTGCGTGCTGTTCGGTGACGCCGCGGCAGCGGTCCTTCTCGAGCCCTGTCCGGAAGCGGGTTACGGGATCCTCGACTATGTACAGCGCATCAACGGGGCCGGCGGGGCGCACCTTCACATGAAAGCGGGAGGCAGCCGAAAGCCTGCCTGTTTCGAGACCGTTCAGAACCGGGAGCATTATGTGTATCAGGAAGGCAAACAGGTCTTCAAGTTCGCCGTGACGGAGATGGCCAATGTCTCGGTTCAGATCCTGGAACGAAACGGACTGAAGGGAGCGGATGTCGCCTTCTTCGTGCCGCATCAGGCCAATCTGAGAATCATCGAGGCCAGTGCCACCCGGATGGGAATCGACATGAGCAAGGTCGTGATCAACATCGACCGCTACGCCAACACAACGGCGGCGACCATCCCCCTGTGCCTCTACGAGATCTGCGAGGAAAACAGGCGGCTCAAGAAAGGGGATAACGTCGTGATTTCCGCGTTCGGAGCGGGATTCACCTGGGGGAGTGTACTGCTGAGATGGTGGGAGTAGCCGCTCGGTCGGTTCCTTGGAACCGACCGAGGCGGATTCGTTCCTTACAGCCCGGCCTTCCTGAGCATCCGCTCCCACTGTTCGTCCGTCTGACGCTGGAATTCGGCAACGGCTTCCGGTCCCATCTTCCTGAAACGCCCCTGGAGCTTCAAATACTCGTCGACGGGTCGTTTTCGCCCGCTACGCGCCATGCTCAGGCTCTTTCCCGTCAGTCTGAACTCCCCGTTTTCCACTTCAAAGAGGATCACGATTCCGGATTCGACCGCAAGACGACCCACGGCGACCGTGTCCTTCGTGGGGAATCCCCAGCCCGGGGGACAGGGAATGGCCAGGTAAACAAACCGAGTTCCCTTGATGCCTTTGGCCTTGACGAACTTGTTGTACAGATCCCCGGGATAGGAAGAACAGGCCGACGCGAGATACCTGGGGTGGTGCGCTTCCATGATCCGGACAAAGTCTTTCTTGGGCTGCTCTTTGGGCTGCACCGGCGTGGTGGTGGTGACCGCCCCCGTCGGCGTGGCGCTCGAGCGCTGAACCCCGGTGTTCATATAGGCTTCGTTGTCATAGCAGACATAGATGAAATCCGTGTCCCGCTCCGCAGCGCCGCTCAGGGCTTGGATGCCCATGTCGAACGTTCCGCCGTCGCCCGCCATGGCGAGCACCGTGTAATCGTGGCGGCCGGTAGCCTTCAGTCCGGCCACGAGCCCCGAGGCCGACGCGGCGGTGCTGGCAAACGTATTATTGACCGCGTTGACCGCGATCGGTGTCTTGGGATACATGCCGTGGAGAATCGTCAGACAGCAGGCCGGGAGTGTCACAATCGTTTTGGGACCCAGTGCCTTTAGGATGTAACGATACGCAATGGGCAACCCGCAGCCGGCGCAGGTCCGTGTGCCGGGCAGGATGTATTCCTGGTCGGGGAGATCCATGATGGTGGTGGACATGGTGGCTGAGAGCTCCTTTCTCTCGGAAGATGCTGAGACGGCATCGCGGCATCAACGGCCTCACGGAAAGGCTCTAGATTCCGTAACCGAGCCACCGGGGACGTTCCTGGACGACTCCGGATTCCGATAGCCTCACGGCCTCACGCACGGTCTCGGTGACGTCCGCCGGTTTGACGTCCTTGCCGCCAAGCCCCATGATGAAATTATACACACCCGGGCGGTGGCCGTTGCAGCTGAAAAGGGCGGCCTTGAGCTCGGTGGCCAAGGCGCCTTCGTATCCGTAACTGATCGCTTTCTCCAACACAACGATGGTCTTCGCCCGCGAAACGGCCTGGGCCAGTTGCCGCGCCGGAAACGGTCGATACACCCGGAGCCCCAGTACGCCCGCCTGAAGCCCCTCCTCCCGCATCGTATCCACGGCCTCCGTCGCCTCGCTGGCGAGCGAACCCATGCAGACGCACAGGACGTCCGCGTCCTCGGCCCGGTAGCGATACAGAAGATCTTCATAGGACCGGCCAAAGACCTCTCCCATGCGTTTCCCCTCCGACGCGATCACTTCGAACGCCGCCTCGTGCTGTTCCTGGAGACGGTGGCGGAACCCCATGTAACTGGGTGAAAGGACGCCTTCGCCGTCGGGGATTGGATCGCCCAGGACCACCGGATTGATGTTGACCGGGCGGTCGGGGTCCAGGGTGTAGCGTGGCTGGTAGGGAGGGAGAAAGGCATCGACTTCCTCCTGGGAGGGGACCTCCACAGGCATCATCGTATGGGAGAGGCGGAATCCGTCGAAACAGACCATGCAGGGGATGAGAACCTGTTCGGCGACCTTGTAGGCCAAGATAATCTGGTCCATCACTTCCTGGTTATTCAGACAATAGAACTGCATCCAGCCCGTGTCCCGTTGGGCGATCGAATCCTGCATGTCGTTGAGGATCGTCCAGGGGGCCCCGAGACCGCGGTTGGTGACGGGCATCACAATGGGCAGTCGCGCACCGGCTGCCCAATGCAACTGTTCGTGCATGTAGGCCAAACCGTTGGCGGCCGTGGCGGTGAAGACCCTAGCCCCGACAAGGGATGCTGAAATGCAGACCCCTAGCGCCGAATGCTCGCTTTCCACACGCACGAATTCCGCTTCAAGCTCCCTGCGTTCGACGTACTCGGAAAGCACTTCAGGGATCTTCGACTGAGGCGTGATCGGATAGGCGGCCACCACCTGGACTCTACAGAGCTTCGCGGCCAGGGCAGCCGTCTGATTTCCAGTCAGTATCAGGGTCTTTTCCACGGCGAGCTTGTCCTTTCTCACTCTCCCGACGTTGGAGGTCTCACTCACGGACCCCCGGAACGATACATTATCCAAATAATAATCATTTCCTCATGAGTACTGGTGGGGAGTACAGATGTCAATGCCATAAGAGAAAATACACAAGGGGGACGGATGCGGGGGCGCGAGGGCGGCCTCGGCGAAGTCATGGAATCCGGTCACGGCCCAGACTGCGAGAGCCGTCGCGTGTCGCAACGGCCGACAACCGAGAGGCTCTCACAGTTCGACCGGGGAAGTTACTTGCGCTTGGTGCTGCGTTTTGAAGCCTTCAAGGGGTTGACCTTGCCCGCCTGCTGGGTCTGGGTTTCCACCTTGGCGTGTGTTGCGAAGTTGCAAATGCTTGTTTTCCACTTGGCCGGCGGGTTGGGGTAGCTGGTGCAGTACTTTCCATTGGGCAGTTCCATGATTCTCTGGCACCCGTTGCACTGCTCCACGATCTCGAGACATGCCCCTCCAGTGTACCCGCATCCAGACTTGGTCATGAAGTTGCAATCCGTTCCCGGCTTCACCGTCGTACAGATCATTGCCGCTTACCTCCGCGTCATTAGCTAATTTCACGAAGCCTCCCGAGAGGCTGTCGCGAATAATAACCGGGTTTTTCCGCGTGTCAAGCGAAGAGGATCCCGCCTTTCCAGATCGGATCGAAGGTGGATGATCCAGGAGGATCTGCTCACCGACATTGCCGATCGCAGGCGGATTTCCCGTCGATGACGGCCACACCGATCCTTGGCATTCTCCTTGCTTTTTACGTGGGTCGAACCGGGGGTGGGGGCTCCCGCGATGCGGCGGAAAAAGGGCTCAAGGAACGACCGGCAAGAGTCGAAAAGTCACATAGCACCGCATTGGGGCATGTCAGGTTCATGACACACGCGTGCTCGCTCAGAAGTGCTCTCGCATCATTGCAAGAAGGACGCGCAGTTGAACGGATAACCTCCGGCTGAAACGAGGGGGTATCAGGTGGGTCAGAAGAAGATCGGGGAATTGTTGCTGCAGGGAGGCGTGATCACCGAACAGCAGTTGCAGCGCGCGCTTGAGGAGCACACTCAGGCAGGCGAGCGGATCGGGGCTACGCTGGTCCGTCTGGGATACGTCTCCGAAGAGGTCTTGTTCAGTTACCTTGCCAAACAGTTTCGTTCACCCGAAGTCAACCTCACCAAACTGTCCATTCCCAAGGACGTCTTCACCCTAATTCCCGTTGAAATCGCCCAAAAATATCATGCGGTTCCCTTCGGTCTCATGGGCAACACCCTGAATGTGGCCATGGCCGACCCGGGCAACCTCTTCATGATCGATGATATTCGCTTTCTCACCCGCAAGAACATCCAGGTGCACGTCGCCCCTGAGAGCATGATCAAGAAAACGATCACGCAATTCTATGCGGCGGATGAGAACATTGAAGACGTGCTCGGGATGCTTCGGGACGAAGGGGACGTCGATGTGGTCGACACCGAGCAGGAAGTCGACCTGTCCTTTCTCGAAGATGCAGCCGAGCAGGCCCCCGTGGTGAAGCTCGTCAACCACATCCTGATGGACGCGATCCGCAAGCAGGCGAGCGACATTCATGTGGAACCCTACGAGAAAAGCCTGCGTGTCCGTTATCGGATCGACGGGGTCCTGTACGAGACGATGCGTCCCCCGCTTCCTTTGAAAAATCCCATTATTTCAAGACTCAAAATCATGAGTCGCCTGGACATCGCCGAACGACGCCTGCCGCAAGACGGGCGCATCAAGTTGAAGACGAAGGGCCGCGAAATGGATTTCCGCGTGTCCATCCTTCCAACGCTGTTCGGGGAAAAGGTCGTCCTGCGACTGCTCGACAAGTCCAATCTCCAGCTGGATATGACCAAGCTCGGCTTTGAGCCCAGTCAGTACAAAGCCTTCAAAGATGCCATCCATTCGCCGTACGGCATGGTGTTGGTGACCGGCCCCACGGGAAGCGGCAAGACGACCACTCTTTACAGCGCCCTGTCGGATCTCAATAAATCCACCCACAATATCTCCACCGCTGAGGACCCGGTCGAATTCAACCTACATGGGATCAATCAGGTCCACATTCACGAAGCGATCGGATTGAATTTCGCGGCAGCGCTCCGGTCTTTCCTTCGTCAGGATCCTGACATCATCATGGTCGGTGAAATCCGCGACTTCGAGACGGCCGAAGTCTCCATCAAGGCCGCCCTCACGGGTCACTTGGTGCTCAGCACCTTGCACACGAACGATGCACCAAGCACCATCAATCGGTTGTTGAACATGGGCGTGGAGTCTTTCCTAGTGGCTTCGGCGGTCAATTTGATCCTGGCACAGAGACTGGTGCGACGGATCTGCAACGAATGTAAAACCGAGGAAGAGGTTCCTCCAGAAGTGCTCTTGGATCTCGGCGTGCGGGAGGACGAACTGGGGACCTTCAAGAACTACTCCGGGAAAGGATGTCCCGTCTGCAATGGCACAGGCTTTCGCGGACGGGTCGCCCTTTACGAAGTGATGCCGATGCACGAGCAGATTCGGGAGTTGGTTCTCCTGGGGGCTTCCGCCGCGGAGATCAAGCGCGAATCCATCCGCCTTGGGATGATCACACTCCGGCGGAGCGGAATCAACAAGATGATGCAAGGCGTGACCACGGTGGACGAAGTGATCCGGGCCTCGGCCAAAGACTGAGCTCAAGAGGAGTTCGCTGACACTGGATGAAGAGGTCTTCAGCGATATGCAGCCGAGGACCTCGCAGATGTGCGTTCAACCTTCATGGGGGTTGACATGTTACAGCCGGCCGGAGAGCCCTCTGGCTGGGCGGCCGCGTTTAGGGAAGCGGCGGAAAGGACAGACCATGCCGATGTATCTTTGGAAAGGGACCGACCGCAACGGGAAAAAGCAAAGCGGTGAGTTGGAGGCTGATACTCCGGTGATCGCTCGCCAATTGCTGGTTCGCAAGGGAATCACCATCCGAAGCGTTAAGCCGAAGCCGAAGGACCTGTCCGAATATTTTCCAGCCCTGCAGCCCAAGGTGAAGGAAAAGGACCTGGTTATCTTCACGCGGCAGTTCGCGACCATGATTGATGCGGGGCTGCCGCTGGTACAGGCCTTGGACATCCTTCAGGACCAGCAGAGCAACCCCACGTTCCGGCGCGTGATCAAGGACATCCGGCGAAGTGTCGAGGAGGGCGCCACGCTCTCGGACGCCGTGCGCAAGCATCCGAAGGTCTTCGATCACCTGTTCGTGAACCTGGTCGCCGCGGGCGAAGTCGGTGGGATCCTGGACGTGATCCTCAATCGGTTGGCGTCGTATATCGAAAAGCTCGCCAACCTGAAGAAGAAGGTCAAAGGGGCCATGACGTACCCCGGTATCGTCATCTCCATCGCCATCATCGTGGTGGCGGTCATCCTTATTTTCGTCATCCCGGTTTTCGCCGGTTTGTTCAAGGACGCAGGCGCGAAACTGCCCGCCATGACCCTGTTCGTCATGAATCTCAGCGACTTCGCCAAAAGCTACATCCACTGGATTGTCCTGGGATGCATACTCGTGTGGACGGGCATCAAGCAGGTGAGGCGAACGCAAAAGGGCCGTGAAATCATCGATCGGCTCCTCCTACGCTCCCCTGTCTTTGGAATGCTCATCAAAAAGGTGTCCATCGCCCGTTTCACCAGGACCCTCGGGACGATGCTCTCCAGTGGTGTTCCCATCTTAGACGGGCTGGACATCGTGGCCTCCACCTCGGGTAACGTCGTCATCGAGAATTCGATCCGCAAGGCCAGAAACGCGATCGCCGAAGGGCGTCCCGTCGCCGAACCACTCGAGGAGACGAGCGTCTTTCCCGTGATGGTGACACAAATGATCGCCGTAGGGGAGGCTACCGGTGCACTCGACTCGATGCTCGGCAAGATCGCCGACTTCTACGACGAGGAAGTGAACACGGCTGTCGATTCCATGACGGCTTTGCTGGAGCCCATGCTCATCGTATTCCTTGGCGTGACCATTGGTTTTCTGTTGGTCGCCATGTATCTACCCATTTTCCAGATCGCCGACGTGGTGTCCCGGGGCGCCTGAGATGACCCCGGCCGCGGTCGAACTCGAACGAAGCCCCCAGGAAGACGGCATTCTCAAACGCCGTGTCCAGGGGCTTCTTCTTTTCCGGCTCCTGCTCGCGCTGCTCTTCCTCGGGGTGACCATCGTGGTGCAGACCCGACGCGATCAGGAGCTGCTCTCGGCTCAGCTCCAGCCCCTCTATGTGCTCGCCTGCATCTTGTTTGTCTTCACCATCGTCGCGGCGTGGAGCTTGGGCCGCGTCGGAGACATGCGGCGGTTCTGCTATGTTCAGCTGGTGTTCGATGTCGGGGCCGTCACTTTTCTCATCTATCTTTCGGGAGGGCTGGAAAGCCCCTTTTCGCTCTTCTACATGTTGGTCATCATCGGCGCCGCTCTTCTACTCAACCGGCGCGGAAGCCTATTGATCGCATCGCTTTCCAGCTTGGCGTACGGTCTGCTCCTGGACTTGCAGTATTTCGGCTGGGTGGTGCCGCTGCAAATTGTGGCGCGGTCGACCAACACACCGGATAGTGGAACGTACTTCCATAGCATCCTCATGAACCTGGCAGGTTTCTACCTGGTGGCCTACATCAGCGGCTCTCTGGCCGAGGAGCTCCAGAGATCCAGCCGCAGGGAGCGGGCACAACGGCGGGACTTGCATCGGCTCGAGCTCCTCCATTGGAACATCGTGCAGAGCATGAACAGTGGTTTGATGATGATCGATCCGTCGGGGATCATCCGGTTTGCCAATCTCGCCGCCTCGGAGATCCTGGATATGCCGGGATCGGTGATCGAGGGACGCGATATCCGCACGCTATTCCCCGCTCTGGATATGACCGACTGGTCCAATCTTCAAGGACACGAGGGATCAAGGGATCCCTCGGAAGTCGTGGCGCGGAGAGAGTTTTCCTACCAAAAGCCTTCCGGTGCGGAGCTGTGCCTGGGGTACACCGTGTCGGTCCTGCAGAAAGACCGGGAGGGTCGGCTGGGTTGGGTCTTGATTTTCCAAGACTTGACGAAACTCAAGGCCATGCAGGAACACGTGAAGCGCCTGGAAAAGGTGGCCCTCGCCGGCCACATTGCATCCGAAATCGCCCACGAGATCAAGAACCCATTGGCGGCCATGAGCGGAGCGGTGCAGATGCTCCGCGACGAAGTCTCTCTGGACTCTGTTCATGCGAGGCTGATGAACATCGTGGAGCGAGAGATCCAACGGATTAACGAACTGGTTGTCGACTTTCTGTGGTTGGCCAGAGGGGCCAAGAAGCCCGAGGTGGTCGCTTCGATTCCCCTGTGCGGAGCCATTCAGGAGACGGTGGCTCTGCTCCAGGCCGAGAAACGCGGGGGAATCGCCGAGAAGGTGACCACCCAGTTCGACGGGACCCCCGTCGTGACCATGGATCCCCAGCATTTCCGGCAGATCCTCTGGAACCTCTTGCTCAACGGTCTGGAGGCAATTTCGGGGGGAGGCTCGCTTCGAATCCGCGTGTGCGAAAGCCCGGGCAACGGCACGGGGCAGCGGGAGGCACGGATCGACATCCAGGACACGGGGTGTGGGATTCCCCCGGAGCATCGTGACCGGGTCTTCGAGCCTTTCTTCACGACCAAGCAGGGCGGAACGGGCCTGGGGCTTAGCATTGTTTATCAGCTCGTTGAGAATGCCGGGGGGCGGATCACGGTTTCCCACCTGGAGCCTCAAGGCACCTGCTTCTCACTTTTTTTCCCTCTCGCGCCTCAATAAGACTTGCCAAGCTTCCCCCAAGTGATTATAAGCACTCGTCGTGAGCGAGTGCTAACAAATTCCCCGAACCTCGCTCCGTAAAGTCGGTTTTGGATGTCTCGTCATCGACGGTCGGGCGCTGGTGAAACCCCTCCAGCGTCGCCTTGGCGGGACGCCGCATGAGTAGGTGGGATCGTTTTTACACGAGTGTCTTGCAGAAAGCAGAAAGGAGTTCTTGGCATGAAGCTGAAACCGCTCAATGATCGTGTGGTCGTTAAGCGCATCGAGGAGGAAGAACGTACGGCCGGTGGCATCATCATCCCCGACACCGCCAAGGAAAAACCCATCCAGGGTGAGGTGCTCGCCGTGGGCAATGGGAAGCTTGGCGAAGACGGTACGCGTCGCCCGCTCGACGTGAAGGCTGGGGATCGCGTGTTGTTCGGAAAATACGCCGGCACGGACATCAAGGTTGAAGGGGAAGAGCTCCTGATCATGCGCGAGGACGACATCCTGGCCATTATCGAGTAACTTGCGCCTCACATGCGAGACCTTTCAACGGATTTTGAAACCCAACGCGCTACATACGATATTGAGATTACGGAGGAACATACATGTCGAAGCAGCTGATTTACGATGTAAAGGCACGTGAGGCTTTGCTCAAGGGTGTCAATACCCTTGCGGACGCCGTTAAGGTGACGCTGGGGCCCAAGGGACGCAACGTGGTTTTGGAAAAGAGCTTTGGCGGACCCAATGTCACCAAGGACGGCGTGACGGTGGCCAAGGAAATCGAGCTCGAGGACAAGTTCGAAAACATGGGTGCTCAAATGGTGCGGGAGGTGGCCAGCAAGACGAGTGATGTCGCTGGTGACGGCACCACGACGGCGACCATCCTGGCTCAGTCGATCTATTACGAGGGC
>CAZGQL010000069.1:11667-21676 GCA_964527905.1 uncultured Syntrophobacteraceae bacterium | reverse complement strand
TGAAGGGCAAGCTGGAAGGTTCTTGGGCTTGCAGCGCAGGATATGATCTCCGGATCATCTTCGAATTCGTTCCCTATGAAGGCTCGGAGGCCATCCTCCTGGAATCCATCGGGACACATCGTGAGGTCTACTGACCGAGCTGTGCCATCTGGTCGGAGGCAACCCTTGGGCATGCCCGCGTCCGGCATGAACAAGGGAGCGAATGGGGCTGAAACGATTCATCGCATACGGGGAAGAGGAGATGTTCGTGGTCTGGCTTGAAGAGTACCCCGATTACAGAATACGAGGTTGTTGATTTGAGACAACCTTCTCCCACCTCCACAGAGCCAGGAGGAAAAACGAAAGGGGGATCAAAATGGGAACACTGTGTGTAGAGTATCCCGAGTCAATGCCTGCTGTTCTCAATCTCAGTCCTGAAACCTTCGAACAAGAGGCCAGACTCGCCCTTGCCGTCAAGCTGTTCGAGATGGGCCGCTTGTCGTCAGGGCAGGCGGCAGGGCTGGCTGGGGTGTCGCGGGTCGAATTTCTCCTGACTTGCCGCCAATTCGGTGCTGCATCGGTTCAATGGGATGAAAGTGAGCCGCAGGCTGAATTCGAGGACCTGAGCTGATGACACGCGAAATCGTCTGCAACACGGGCCCACTTATTGCTCTGGCGATTTGGGAATGATGATATGGCAGCAAGAGATGTAGACGAGCTGAAGAAGAAGCTGGAGAAGCTCAGTCAATCGGAGAAATTCCAGCTCATGGCCTATCTGGCCGAGCAGTGCCGGCTTGGAGCACAGAAACGATCGCAACGGCGCAAGTGGAGTGAGATCCGCGGCATAGCTACCTACCCGCTCACCCAGGAGTATGCACAGGACTGGGTTTCACGGACCAGGGCCGAGTCCGATGCCGAACGCGGGACCTGGCTTAGAGGTGGCCATCCAAGCTTTGTATGATCTTGGGCACGAGTCCGGTCATAACCTGATAACAAAGAGAATGCCGGTCTGTTCTGGTGCTTTGATGGGAAGAACAAGAATGGCCGCATCTCCTGTAACAAGGAAATCATATGGAGACGAAGCGATTCATCTACTACCAGGAAGAAGAGATGTTCATCGGGTGGCTCGAAGAGTATCCTGATTACAGGACCCAGGGAGAGTCCATGGAGGAACTGCAGGAGAATCTCAGGGACCTCCATGAAGACCTGAATAGCGGTGCTATCCCCTGTGTTCGGAGAATCGGCGAGCTGCGTGTGGCATGAAACGGACCGACTTGATCCGGGCACTGGAGGAAATGGGATGCGTCCTCATTCGACACGGGGGGCGCCACGACTGGTATCATAATCCCGCAACGAAGGTATCCCAGCCTGTCCCACGGCACCGAGAAATCAAGGAAAGCCTTGCAAAGCACATCATCAAGATGTTGAAATCATGATCCCATCCGTCATTGCCCACCAGGTTCAACAGGGGGTGAAGGACTTTCTCCGGACCACCTTCCCCATCGCGACGCCGCATTTCCATCATCTCCTGGACTCCCTGATCGAGAGGGAGAGCGGGCTCTTCCGGGGGCCGTATCTTTCGATCCACCTTCCCTTTCGGCAGGGGGCGGGCGGCAGGGACTTCTTCCCCGATGTTCCCCTGAAGTTCCCGCCCTACCTGCACCAGGAGCGGGCCTTTCAGAGGCTCTCCGGGGAGCGTCCGCGGTCCACCCTGGTGGCCACGGGAACCGGCTCCGGGAAGACGGAGTGCTTCCTCTATCCCATTCTGGACTTGTGCCGGCGGCATCGGGGGGAGCCCGGCATCAAGGCAATCCTCATCTACCCCATGAACGCCCTGGCGACGGACCAGGCGGGGCGGCTGGCCCGGACCATCTGGAACAACCCGAAGCTCAAGGGGAACGTCACGGCGGGGCTCTTCGTGGGCCAGAGCGAGAAGGAACCCAGCATGGTCATGGGGCCGGACCGCATCGTGACGAACAAGGAGACCCTGCGGCTCAAGCCTCCGGACATCCTGCTCACCAACTACAAGATGCTGGATTACCTACTGATCCGTGTGAAGGATTTTCCGCTTTGGAAGCTCAACGGACCCGAAACCCTCCGGTTCCTGGTGGTGGATGAGCTCCACACTTTCGACGGTGCCCAGGGGACGGACCTGGCCTGCCTCATCCGGCGCCTCAAGGCCCGGCTCAAGACTCCCCCCGGGCTCCTGTGCTGCGTGGGGACCTCGGCCACCCTGGGAAGCGAAGATGAAAAGCGACGGCTGGTTCAGTATGCCGAAGAGGTTTTCGGGGAGCCCTTCGACGACGGGGCCGTCATCACCGAATCCAGGGTGAGCGCCGGGGAATACCTAGCCGAGAGCTTCGTCACGGGGCGCGATGTGGTGGGCCAGGAGAGGATCCTGGAGCTGGACCCGGAAAACCATGAGGGATACGAGCCCTATATCCGGGCGCAGCATGCGCTCTGGTTCGGGGACGACATCCCCGAGGGCCGGTTCAAGGAACCCTCGTGGCGGGTCCAGCTGGGGGAGCGGCTCAAGGGGCACTACTTCTTTCAGAACCTGCTCAAGGCCCTGGATGGACGGCCACAGGAAATGCGGGAACTCCTCCAGCGGCTGGAGCAGGTGACACCGGAGCTTCGGGGGGCGCCGCCCGGGTACCCCGAACGGTTGCTGAACAGCCTGCTTGCGCTCGTATCCGAGGCAAAGACTTGGGTGGGAAGCCCGGCCGATGCGGATGGGAATCCGATCCCGGAGGAGGTACGGCCCACGGCCCCGTTTCTTCAGGTTCGGATTCAGCTTTGGCTGCGGGAGCTCCGGCGCATGGTGGGCCAGGTGAGCACGCGTCCAACCTTGAGCTTTGCAGACGACCTGAACGACGAGCAACAGAGGCGCCACCTCCCGGTGGTGAACTGCCGGGAGTGCGGGAGTACGGCCTGGGTCGGGCTCAAACGGCAGAACGATTCCAGCATCCGGGGGGAGCTGGAGGACTTCTACCCGGCCTTCTTCGGGGACGATCCCAAGGTCACCTTCCTTTTCCCCGAGGAGCCGGGGGTTCAGCTTCGCCCCATGGAGTCCGGCGTGTTCCTGTTTTGCAGCCAGTGCCTGAGGGTCTCCGAACGGCTGGACCGGGACCAGTGCCCCTTCTGCGGCGGGGAGGAGCCGATACGTGTGTTCCTGTCCAACCAGCGCACGACCCACCGGGGTAGACCCATTGCACGCCATGACTGCCCTTACTGCGATGCACCGGGCGGCCTCACCATCATGGGGTCCCAGGCCGCAAGCCTCACCAGCGTCATGCTGGCCCAGCTGTACTCCTCGAGCTTCAATGACGACAAGAAGCTCCTCACGTTCTCGGATTCGGTCCAGGACGCGGCCCATCGGGCGGGTTTTTTCGCCGCTCGGACCTACCGGTTCAACCTGAGGAGCGCCATCCAGCAATGCGTTCAGAACGGGGCATCCGGGCTGTCCCTGGCCGAGCTTCCCGACGCCTTCATCCGCTACTGGTCGGACCGGCTGGACGAAAAGGCCTACATCGCCACCTTCCTTCCACCGAACATGAGCTGGTTCCAGGACTACGACCATCTGACGCAGCATGGAACGCTCCCCGAGGGGTCGGGGCTCAGGGCGGATGTGGACCGGCGGATCGGGTGGGAGATCGTGAGCGAGTACGGCTTCCAGGCCCGTATCGGCCGGACCCTGGAAAAATCCGGATCATCCATCGGGCGCGTGGACGGCGAGGTTCTGGAGAGCACCGCGGAGAGGCTTCTCGAGGTCTTGCAGAACGAGATGGGGGAGCTCAGGGCCCTGGATCTCGAAACCCTCCAGCGATTCCTGCTGGGACTCCTGGTGCACCTCAAAAACGAGGGGGCCCTCTTCCACCCGGCACTGGACGGCTTCATCGAAGATTTCGGGAACCCCTATCTCATCAACCGGATCCACTGGATGCCCAACTACGGGCAGGCGAGCCGAACGCCGGCGTTTCTCACCACGAAGAGCGGGACCCGTTTTGATGTCCTGATCAGCGGGGCTGCCGGCCACAGGACCTGGTATCAGGCCTGGGCGGAGAAGTGCTTCTTTCCCTTCCACCCCATGATCCGATCGCTCACGGACCGCCTCTATGACTTCGTGCTGAAGGTCCTTGTCCAGGGGGGCGTCCTCGAGGAGCGGAAAGTCAGGAACGACCGGATCTGGGGGATCCGGACCGAAGCGATCCGTGTCGGCCATGAAGTCGGCCAGTTCCGCTGTGACAAATGCGGTCATGGCGCTTCAGGGGCATCTCAGGATGCCGGGCTCTGGGTGGGGATGAGCTGTCTTCGGTTTGGCTGCTCCGGGAAGTATTTCCGGGAAGATGGCGGCCTCGACTATTACGGCCGGCTGTATTCCACGGGGGACATCCAGCGGATCTTCGCCGAGGAGGATACCAGCCTCCTGACAAGGGAATCGCGGGAAGAGCTGGAGCGACGGTTCAAGGCCGCAGCGGACGACCGCAGGCCGTGGGACCCGAACCTTCTTTCCTGCACCCCCACCCTCGAGATGGGCATCGACATCGGCGATCTGTCGACGGTGGTCCTGTGCTCCGTGCCGCCCGCTCAGGCCAATTACCTGCAGAGGATCGGACGCGCCGGCCGGCGGGACGGCAATGCGCTCAACCTGACCGTGGCCAACGCCCGTCCCCATGACCTGTACTTCTTCACTAACCCCATGGAGATGCTTGCCGGGAAAGTCGAGCCTCCGGGGGTCTTCCTCAATGCATCCGCGGTGCTGGAGCGTCAGTTCACGGCCTTCTGCTTCGATCGATGGGTGGAGTCGGGTATTTCCGAGACGGCTCTTCCCCACAAGCTGGGGCATGTCCTGAACAGTCTTGAGCCGGCCGAGAGGAGCAAGTTCCCCCACAACCTCCTTCACTTCATTGAAACCCACCGGACGGAGCTCCTGGACCGTTTCATTGCGCTCTTCGAGGGCTCTCTCACCCCAGAGTCCAGTGACCGGCTGCTCCAGTTCATCCGTGAAGAACAGGGCGGGCAGGAGAGCCTCGGGTACCGGATTGTGCAGGATCTCCACCGGCTGAAAAAGGAGAGGACTTCACTCCAGAACAAGGTGAAGCTCCTCAGGGAGAGAATCCGCAAAAAGGAGGCGGATCCGGCCAAGGGGAAGAATGTTCAGGAGGAACTGGATGAGCTGAGACGGGAAAAGAGTGCCCTCCAGAAGCTGGTGAGCCTCATCAACGGCCGGGATACGCTCAATTTCTTCACAGACGAGGGGCTCATCCCCAACTATGCCTTCCCCGAAGCCGGGGTCCAGCTGCGGTCCATCATCTACCGGAAAAAGCAGACGAGGCAGGAGGGTGAAGGGGCCTACAACACCTGGGTCTATGAATACGAGCGCCCTGCAGCCAGCGCCATCGTGGAGCTGGCGCCGGCCAGTCACTTCTACGCCGGGGGGCGCAAGGTCCGCGTGGACCAGGTGGATATGAGCGTCTCCGAGGTCGAAACCTGGCGCCTGTGCAACAACTGCTCCCATTCCGAGCTCATCGGGACGGCGCCAGAGAAGAGCGCCTGCCCCCAGTGCGGGAGCCTGCTTTGGAGCGATGAGGGGCAGAAGAGGCGGATGGTCCGGCTGAGGCAGGTCTTTGCCAGCACTTCGGACCGGGAGAGCCGGATCGGCGACGACAAGGATGAACGGGAGCCGAGTTTCTACGAGAAGCAGCTCCTGCTGGACTACAACCCCAAGCATGTGACGGATGCCTACCGGCTCGAGAGCGATGAGGTCGCCTTCGGGTTCGAGTTCCTGTCCAAGGCCACCTTCCGAGAGATCAATTTCGGGGAAAAGGGAGAGTTCGGGGAGAAAGTGACCGTTAACGGGGTGGAGCTCCCCAGGAAGGGGTTTTCGCTCTGCCGCCATTGCGGGAAGGTCCAGGATAAAGGCGGAAGGATCGACCACGCACTGACCTGCACTTCCCGGAGCCAGGCAGCCCCGCAGAATTTGATCGACTGCGTCTACCTGTATCGGGATTTCACCTCCGAGGCCATCCGCATCCTGCTTCCGGTCACGACCTTTGCCGGGTCCCAACGGAAGCACCATTCCTTCCTGGCTGCCCTTCAACTGGGCCTCAGGCGCAAATTCGAGGGGAACGTGGACCATCTCAGGGTGACGGACCATGAGGAACCGGTCCCCGAGACGGCCTACCGGAAGAAGTACCTCGTGGTCTTCGACACCGTGCCGGGTGGGACGGGGTACCTGAAACAGCTGATGCGGTCGGACAAGCCCATGATGGAAGTCTTTCAGCTGGCGTTGGATGCCCTCAAGGCATGCCCCTGCAACGAGGATCCCGAGAAGGACGGCTGCTATCAGTGCCTGTTCGCTTACAAGAACAGCACCAGAATGAACGAAATCTCGCGGGATACGGCCATCGAGCTTCTCTCTTCGATCCTTCGGGAAAAGGACCGCCTGGTCAAGACGGACACCCTCAAGAATGTGAAGGTCAACGTCCTTTTCGACAGCGAGCTCGAGGTCCGGTTCATCGAGGCGCTGAGGAGGTTCAGAAGCCCTGAATTAGACGTTGCCCTGACCAGGGAGGTGGTGAAGGGGAAACCCGGCTATTTTCTCAAGATCGGGAAACGGTCCTACCGGATCGAGCCCCAAGTGAAGCTGGGTGAAAAGGAGGGGGTAGTCGTTCCAAGTACCTGCGACTTTGTCTTCTGGCCGGCTCGAAGCCAGCACGAACTGAAGCCAGTAGCCGTCTTCACGGATGGGTTCCTCTACCACCGGGACCGCGTGGGGCTCGACCTGGCCCAGCGCATGGCCATCGTGAAGTCCGGGCGATTCCTGGTCTGGTCCCTCACCTGGAAGGATGTCGAGCATCAATTCCATGGACAGGGGGATTACTTCGAAGACACCCTGGATCCGGGGAAGACACCGGGGGGCAAGCACTTGCACAGGATGTTGGAGGGTTATGGCTTGCAGGACTTCAAGGGGGCCATGAAGCAGGGGAGCTTCCCATGGCTCGTCCGCTATCTTTCAAACCCGGACGAGGAGCTGTGGCGGCGATTGGCCTATGCCAATGGGCTCTGCCTGATCGATGCGAAAGGGTACTCCAGCGAGGAGGCCGTGAATTCCTGGGTGGGGAGCCTGGAGGAGAGATCGACACCCGGAATTCGCTGGGTCCTGCAGGAAAAGCTTGCGGACTCTCTACTGGGGCACTACGAGGCCGGAGCGGATGAGTCGTCTCCTGCCGCTCATTATTTTGCCGCCGTGGAGAAGGGGTCCGTTTCTGAATCGAAACCGGAAGGAATGCGGCTGCTCTGCTGTTTCTCGGACGGCAAGGAGGAAAGGCTCATGCCTGGTTTCGAGGCGGCCTGGACAGGGATGCTCCGCGCCTACAACCTCATGCAGTTCATCCCCAGATCATTCTTCGTGAGCACCGAAGGTCTGAAAGGTCCCCACTATGACGAGCTGGCAGTCCCCGAAGAGCCAACCGGGGGGGAGAAGGGTGAGCCGGCCGCGTCATCCGAGTGGGACCAGCTCAAGGAACTGGTGGACTCGAGGTTCCACGGGGTGGTGGACCTCCTGGCGGCAAACGAATGTCCCATTCCGGAGCCGGGTTACGAGCTGATGACCGGGACGTCGGGGATCGTGGGGACTGCGGAGCTTGCATGGGAGGATAAGCGGGTCGCCGCCTTGCTTGGGGAGGAAATGGCCTTCCAACCGGTGTTCGAAGGCATGGGCTGGAAGGTCTTCGCGCTGGAGGAGATCGGCGCCCAACCGGATGAGTTCTGGTGCGCACTGAAAGGGTAGAGGGAGCTTGAGACATGGTTCATGGGAGTCTGCCCGTCAAGCTGGCCATATCGGATGATTTCCTGTTCTCGTTTTCGAGGATCCCAAGGAATCAGCAGACGAAGGTCCTGGAGTTCGTGAACAAGTTCCGGAGCGATCCAACTCTTCCAGGCATCAACTATGAGAAGATCCAGGGTGCGAAAGACCCCAACCTGAGGTCGGTGAGGATTGACCAGGCGTACCGCGGCATCGTGCTGCGGCCCGAGAAGGGGAACGTTTACGTCCTGCTCTGGGTGGATCACCACGACAAGGCTTACTCCTGGGCCACGAACAAGGTCTGCGGCATCAACCCGGAAACCGGCAGCGTGCAGATCGTCGATGTAACCAGTGTGCCCGTGGAGCCTGGGAAGGAGGCTCCTGCCGGAGATGTGTCGCGGAAGGGGCTCTTTGACGGGGTTCATGACCGGCATCTCATCCGGATGGGAATCCCGGAGATTCAGCTCCCCCTGGTGCGGAGTATCAAGACCGAGGAGGAACTGGACCGGGCGGTGGAGGTTCTCCCCCAGGAGGGTGCTGAAGCCCTCTACATGCTGGCCAGCGGGTATTCCGTCGAGGATGCGTTCAGGGAGCTCGAGATCACCGCCGAGCCCGAAACGGTCGACACCAGTGACTTCAGCAAGGCCTTGGACACCCCGGATTCCAGGCGCCGGTTCTTCGTCGTGGAGGACGACCTCGAGCTTTCGGCCATTCTGGAGGCACCCCTGGAGAAATGGCGCGTGTTCCTACACCCGTCCCAGAGGAAACTGGTCGAGCGGGATTGGAATGGCCCCGTGCGGGTTCTCGGAGGGGCCGGCACCGGGAAGACCGTGGCTGCGATGCACCGAGCCCGCTGGCTGGCCCTGAACCGATTTACGGGCAGGAACGATCGGATCCTCTTTACGACTTTTACGCGGAACCTGGCTGCCGACATCCGGGAGAATCTGACCAAGATCTGCCCCCAGGAGGCCTTGGCTCGAATCGAGGTGGTGAACCTCGACAAGTGGGTTTCGGACTTCCTCAAGCGGAATGGCTACAGCTACGACATCGACTACGGTCCGCGTATCATGCCGCTTTGGGAGACAGCCCTTTCCCTTGCGCCCTCGGAGTTGGGGCTGGATGCCACCTTCTACAGGGAAGAATGGGAGAGGGTGGTTCAACCTGCGGCCATCACCTCCTTGAACGAATACATCAAGGCCCCTCGGGTGGGTCGTGGGGTCCGCCTGAATCGCAAGGATCGGCTGGCCGTGTGGCCCGTCTTTGAGGAATACCGTGCCCTGCTCAATGAAAACGGGCTCCGAGAAGCCATCGACGCCATGAGGGACGCCCGGCTGCTGCTGGAGAGCAAGGGTGACATTCTGGCATACAAGGCGGTGATCGTTGACGAAGCCCAGGACATGGGGGCCGAGGCCTTCCGGTTGATTCGCCAAATAATTCCGGGAGGGGACCGGAAGAACGACCTCTTCATCGTTGGGGACGCCCACCAGAGAATCTACAGGCACAAGGTGGTTCTGAACCAATGTGGGGTGGGTGTTCGGGGGCGAAGCCGTAAACTCCGGATCAACTACCGCACCACGGAGGAGAATCGGCGCTGGGCCGTGAACCTGCTCGAGGGTTTGAGCATCGATGACCTCGACGGCGGCCAAGACGACCAGAAGGGTTACAAATCCCTCCTTCATGGGGTGGCCCCCCAGGTCCGCACCTTTGGGTCCTTCGCGGAGGAAGTGGCCCATGTGGCAGCCTACCTGAAGGGGGTGGAGGCCAACGGACAGCCCCTGAGCAGTGTCTGTCTGGTGGCCCGAACGAATGAGCTTCTAAAGCAATACGAGGCAGCCCTCAAGGAACTCGGTATCGGCACCTATTTCATCCGGCGGAGTGAGGCCGAAGACCTCAGGATGCCGGGGTTGAGACTGGCCACCATGCACCGCGTGAAGGGCCTTGAATTCGACCGCGTGATCATCGCCGGGGTCAACGAGGGGATGGTACCCTACGAGGGCACGGCAAGTTCCTCATCGGATCCCGTGGTGCAGCGGGAATCCGAAGTCCAGGAAAGAGCCCTGCTCTACGTCGCCGCCACTAGGGCGAAAAACGAGGTGTTGGTGACATCGCATGGAACACCGAGTAGATTCCTGAAAAATGAGGAACTGAGTTCGTGCCTTGCCCCTATGATGAGCGGGGCCGGGTCCGATGGCAATTGATCGAGCGTGATCGGCTGGAGGGCCC
>CAZGQL010000069.1:0-11637 GCA_964527905.1 uncultured Syntrophobacteraceae bacterium | reverse complement strand
GAAGGCAGACCTTAGTCCCCCTGGACCAATGTCCTGATTGCAGTCCAGCAGACAGTAGGCCACAATGGACCCCTCTCCGAGTTTCCTGGCGCAGATCTTCAGGTTTCGGTGAACTTCGACCTCATGGCCGAACTTCTCACGGCCGCAAGTCTCAAAGGTGTGCGGATCGCCGATGAGCACCTTGCCATCGACGGGGCTGAAAACATGCGGCTGGAAGGAGCATTCTTCGGGTCCGGAGAGCGTTCGATTCCAGTTGCGGAGGGCGGCCGCTTCGCGACGTGCTTGCACGCTTCAATCGATCTCGTAGAATGAAGCGAAGATGTCGGAGCAGGACCGAATTTCCGGAAGCACGTAAACGACGCCGTACGTTCCGGAAAAGCTCGGCTTCACCACGTGATTGAAAAACTCCTCGGGGACGTTGATACAGCCGAAGGAAATTCGATTGTCGAGAGGCGTTGGGGTTGCCAAACGCTCCAGACGGCGTTCCGTGGGATTGGACGTGACGACCCGGTGAAGGGAGAGGGCGATGTCATAATCCACCCACAAGATTTCTTTTCCAGAAAAATTCAAACCCAGCGCCGCCACAAAACGACCGGCAGGCGTCGTACGCTCCTCGGGGCGAATGTCGGACAGCTTGCGGTCACCGATTCCCGGTACGGTGTCATCACCGCGCGCGAGGCCCAGCAAGGCTGGAGCCGCCCCGCGGAGACGCCCGTCGGCATGGAACACAAATACCTTGGCATCGACTTTGTCCACGATCACAAAGGGCATACCCCGATTGTCACCGGAATCCACAACCCAATTGGCGACCCGCTCGACATCCGCGGACTTGGCTTCCCGCTCAAAAACCGCCCGTCTGGGGCGGGGTGTGTCCTGGATGAGCGCCACGGGTGGTTTAGCCTGGGTAAGCTCTTGGACAGCCGGCGGTCGCTCCGACTTGGGACCACGGCCAGCAGGATCCCCTACGACCGCCTTGAGGGAGGCACAGCCCACGGTCATCACGCTGAGCAACGCGCACCGGATCAGGACAGCAGCGACGCGCCGCAGGTTCTTGATCGCCCCACGCTTCGCCAAGCTGCGAGTGGCATTGCCACGATTGCTCTCAAGTCGTTCCATAGGGTTCATGGAGTCATGCGGTTTGAATCGTTCGGCCGACACACCATGCGCCCTGTCTCGCCCGTGACATCCAGGCGAGACAGAGCACCGATGGTCGTCTAATTGCGGTCTTTCTTGGGCGGAACCGGTTTCGCCGGGGGCATTGGCTCAGGCGGAGGAGTCTTCTCGACCACCTTCGGAGGAGGAGTGGGCTCACTCTTGACTTCCTTCGGTCCGCATGCGCACCCCCCCAGAGTTACAGCCAAAAAGCCGACAAACAAGATGAGCCCGATGATTCTTTTCATACTGCCTCCTTCGATTTGATGTGTCGATTCCTAGTTACGTTCACCAATTGCCGAACCGCGAACGGACCGGTTCGACAATCCCTGCACAAAACGCTTCCTCCCCCGGAAGCCCCATGGGCGGAGGTCGCGGTCTCCACCTATGACCGTGCCACTTGAAAAGAAAAACCGACCGAGCTCACATCCCCCAAGCCCGTACCCTGCCGTACCTGGCAGGAACCACTCGGCAGAATCTTTCAAATCTAAGACATGGCCAGCCTCGGGCCGGGCGGCACATAGGGGAAGAGCTCTGTCAAGCCTCTGACCGGAGCGCTCATTGCCCTCAAGATTAGGACGGAGCATAAACCCTGTCAATGCTTGAAATGCAGCCCTGCTCGCGCAAAGGCCAATTCCGCCGTGGTCTTTTCCAGGATCGGAATACCCGAACGACCGGGGTTTTCATCGTCGTACAGCCCGCAACGATGACTTCCCCGTCAAATGTGCCACTAAACGCGGTTTCTGTAAAGCGCTATCCAAAGCTTCCGGAACCTTGGAGGATAATTTCCGCCTGCGTGCGCACCGATCAGTTCAGTTGCGCACGCCTTCACATCATCCCATTACGGCAGACCCGAAAGGCTCTGTCCCAGAGCCATGCCGGTTGGCGATTGTCCCGGTCTCTTTTCGCGGTGGCTGGCTGTTGTTGCGAAGGACTCCTTGCGGCCCCTTACAAGCATCCTTATACGTTTCAGGTAAACAAGGGCCCGTATCTCGGGAAGAAACCGCGGCCGGATTCGAGCAGGATCTAGTTTCCGTCCCGTTCAACACGTCCCCTATGCATGATTGAGGAACCTCCCATGACCACACTGGACAAGAACTGCGTCGCGACCATCGAATTCGAGCTCAATTGGAAAAGTGGTGACGGATCTCACACGGACTGCCGTTTCGCCGAAAAGGTCAATCCGTGGCGAGACATCCTTCCCAAGACTCTCGTTGATGGCCTCATGGGTCGGCGTGTCGGCGATTTCGTCGAGCAGTCGTTCCAACCGGGTGAAATCCTCCCGGCATTCCATCCATCCAAGCTGTTTCGTGTCAAACCCACGCAGTTCGGCCCACACCCCAGAACCGGCGAGACGCTCGTCCCCCGTCAAGGGCGCTTTTACCCCAAAGGCATCCTGAAGGACGTTCCCAATGTGTACCGGGCCAACATGGAGCCCTTCCGGTGCACTGAGGTCACGGATACCGGCATTCTGGTCGATTTCAACCATCCCCTATCCACGGTCGCCCTGCATCTCAAGGCATCCGTTCGGGACATCCGATCCAGAGGCGAGGGATGGGGGGGAACCTGTACGGAATGGATCGAGGCCCTCACCGCAGGGCCCGGAATGCAGGCCCGATGGGAGAAACAGCCGACGGACTTCTTCTCGGACACGCCGTTTGCGAGGGCAGACGAAGAGCTCGACGGAGTCTTTTACCAGCAACCGAGATTTGTCCACCATCTGGACGCAACGGCCTTGGAGACCGTCACAAGCCTGTATGGAAGATTGCTCCAGGACGGAGACCGCGTCTTAGACCTCATGAGCAGCTGGGTCTCCCACCTTCCCGACCGTTTGAGCCCAGGGAGCGTGACCGGCCTGGGACTCAGCCGGGAAGAACTGGAGCGAAATGAACGACTCACCTCCGCGGTGGTCCACGATCTCAATCAGGAACCCTCCCTACCGTTTGCCGATGCTTCCTTTGATGCTGTCATCTGCACGGTTTCCGTCGAATACCTGACGAAACCGCTGGCCGTCTTTCGGGAAGTGGGCCGGATCCTGAGACCCGGCGGGTGTTTCGTGACGACTTTCTCCAACCGGTGGTTCCCTCCCAAGGTCGTTCGGATTTGGGAGCAGCTTCACGAATTCGAGCGTATGGGCCTCGTTTCTGAATATTTCTACCGATCCGAGATGTTCGGGGACGTGAACACCTATTCCATGCGGGGCCTGCCGAGGCCCGAAGACGACAAGTATTCCGGAGAGCTGTCAGTCTCGGACCCAGTCTACGGGGTCTGGGCCTACCGACGATGAAAACCCCTTGCAGGCGACGGATTCCCGCCACTTGGATGGAGCGGGCGGCCTTTCCCCGGGAGCCCGCAAGACCATTGGCGCGCCGACGTCATAAGGATTGGATCCATGAACGTCATCGATAATGAGTCCCGTCGAAGCTATAAGTGGCTAATCGAAACGCTGGATATAGGGTTAGTCGGTGAGTATGCCTGTCAAGTCCTTGAGTCGAAGGACAAGGCCCACATCGCCTATTTTGATCATAAACACGGGGACTTGAAATGTGCGCACAGTGGTCCGAACGGATGGACCCTCGAGCGGGCCGATCGAGACGGGACCGTGGGGCAGTATCTTTCAATGACCATGGACAAGGCTGGAAGGCTTTACCTGAGCTATCGAGATCAAGGCAAGAACAAACTGAAAATGGCTCTTTTCGATGGCAACATCTGGCGTTTTGAATATGTGGATGATGAACCGTTCGCTAGCTTTGATACTTCTATCTGCGTCGATTCCTCCGAAAGAGTATATATCAGCTATTTTAATTTCAGCCAAGGATATCTCAAACTGGCTACTAGAGAACACGGTCAGTGGAGGAGGGAGATCGTTGACGATGGAGCAAAAAAGTCCAAATCCGTTGGGAGCTTTACTTGTGCAAGGTTAGATTCTTTTGGGAGGGTCCATCTGAGCTACATAGATAGTGATAATGGTTTATTAAAATATGCTGTAAAGGAAAATGGTTATTGGCACATCGAAACGGCTGATGATTGTGAATTTGTTGGTAACTTCACTTCAATGGCACTCGATCAGGAGGGAAACCCTTACATCAGCTACACGGTAGACAAAGCCCCAAACAAACCTGATCTCTGGCTTGCACGAAAAATGAATGGCCAATGGATAAACGAGCTCGTTGATTCCCAGAGGATTGCAGGTAACTATAGCTCCATTGTTCTCGATCCACATGAAAATATCTACATCAGCTATTCCGCCATGAGCAAGCTCAAGCTGGCAACGTGGAAGGGAGGGCAATGGGCTTTTGAAGTGATTGATCCCGAGGGAACCGCCACATATACGTCGCTGTCTCTCGACGAGGACGGCATGCCTCACATCGCCTACCATGACAAAGAAAGGGGGGTAAAGTACGCCCGCAGGGCTGCGGTCGCTGAATCGACCGGCTGACCGCGCACGCCGCTTCGGTCGATAAAAGGCCCCTGCCTGGCGCAGGTCCCCAGGATGTTTATGCGCTTTTCCCTTGACACGAGCGGATGTCTTTCATTAGGAATGGGCCCGAACGAATCGAATCAGGGTTCTGGATGCTGGCCCGTCGGGCCATCAAGAGGGAAACCGGTGCAAATCCGGTACGGACCCGCCGCTGTGATCGGGGACGAATCCCGCACGATGCCACTGTTCCATCACCCTAATGGAATGGGAAGGCGCGGGAGGTAGGCTGATCCGAGAGTCAGAAGACCTGGCATCCAGTTCGCTCCCGGGGAGATGGCAAATCCCCAGGCGCTCGCGTGCGCTTGGGGATTTTTTTTGTGCCCGGCGCAAGAAACCATCGTGGCGGAGTGTCCCGGCCGGGGACCTTTCGCCGATCATCGGGAGGAGCATCGTGGCCACTCAGGTCGAACTCGCGGTCCAGGGAATCATCACTCCAGTCATGCAGGCCATCGCGTCACAGGAGGCACTCGACGCGGAGACCATCCGACAGCGCATGGCGGAAGGTCAGATCGTCGCCCCGCTCAACAGCCGTCGCCCGGGCAAGATCGTGGGCATCGGCATGGGTCTTCGCACCAAGGTCAACGCGAGCATCGGCACATCGACGGACATCGTCGACACCGAGGCGGAGGTCAGGAAGGCTCTGGCCGCCGAGGCCGCTGGAGCCGATACCCTCATGGAGCTCTCCGTGGGTGGAGATTTGGATGAGATCCGGCGCGAGGTGCTTGCGGCCGTCAGCCTGCCCGTCGGGAACGTCCCCCTTTACCAGGCCTTCTGCGAGGCCACCCGCCGCTATGGCGACCCCAACAAGCTGGACGAAGCGCTCCTGTTCGATCTGATCGAGCGACAATGCGCCGACGGCATTGCCTTCATGGCCATTCATTGCGGCATCAACCTCTATACGATCGAAAGGCTGGAGCGCCAGGGCTACCGCTACGGTGGGCTCGTGAGCAAGGGCGGGACTTCCATGGTGGCCTGGATGAAGGCCAACCGCAAGGAAAACCCCCTCTACGAAAAGTTCGACCGTGTCGTGGAGATCCTCAAAAAATACGACACGGTGCTCTCCCTGGGCAACGGACTGCGCTCGGGAGCCATCTGGGATTCCTTCGACCGGGCCATGGTTCAGGAGCTGCTCATCAATTGCGAACTCGCGGAAATCGGCCGCAAGATGGGCTGCCAGATGATGGTGGAAGGGCCCGGTCATGTCCCGGTGGATGAAATCGAGGCCAACATCATCTTGCAGAAGCGCATGAGCAACAACGCCCCCTATTACATGCTCGGGCCGATCCCCACCGACGTGGCCGCGGGCTACGACCATGTCGCCGCATCGATCGGCGCCGCCTACAGCGCCCGATACGGCGCAGACCTGATCTGCTACATCACACCGGCCGAGCACCTGGCCTTGCCGAACGAGCAGGACGTCATCGAAGGCGTCCGCGTGGCTCGCGTGGGGGCCTACATCGGAGACACCGCCAAGTACCCGGATAAGATGCGCACCCGGGACATGCTCATGAGCAAAGCCCGGCGGGATCTGGACTGGGATGGACAGTTCGCCCACGCCCTCTTCCCCGAGGAAGCCCGTGCGATCCGCGACAGTCGGTCCCCTTCCGACCGGGACGTGTGCACCATGTGCGGTGAATTTTGCGCCAACAAGGGTTCCTTCAGTCTGTTCGGACACCTGTTGGACCGAACGCGAAAGGTTTGATGGAGCCGTACCGCGGCCCGACCCGGATGCCCCTTCCTCACCCGAAGCCGGATGCGTTGCGTCAGGAACTGCGGAGGCGATCCGACATCAATTCAACCCCGTTGACGGGCCTCAAAATGGAGCGCCCATGAAAATAGGAAAGGAAAGACCATGACGCTTCGTGAACTGACCCAAAGCATTTCCCCCGTAGACCCGCAATGGATCGAACGGGCCCGGGAGCATACGGCGCGACTTGCCATGCCGCCTCGCGCCCTAGGGAGGCTGCACGAGATTTCGGAGCGGATCTGCGGCATCTTGCGGACCCTCTCCCCCGATGTTTCCCGAAAAGCGGTGCTCGTCATGGCCGGTGACCACGGTGTGGCGGCCGAAGGGGTGAGCGCCTTTCCACAGCAGGTCACGGGCGAAATGGTGAAAAATTTCGTCCGGGGAGGCGCGGGGATCAATGTGCTGGCTCGACACGTGGGGAGCGAGGTGGTGGTGGTAGACATGGGCATCCTTCCGGATGTGGACGCATCCTCCATCGAGGGAGGGAACCGGCTCCGAATCCGCAAGGTCGGTCGCGGCACGGCCAACATGGCGCAGGGACCGGCGATGAGCCGCGAGGAGGCCGAAAGGGCGATCCTCGGCGGGTTCGAAGAGGCTTCCGAACGGTTCACGAGCGGCATCCAGCTGGTCGGCACCGGGGACATGGGGATCGCCAACACGACGCCGTCCGCGGCGATCGGCATGGTGCTCACGGGCCGCTCCGCGGAGGACATGGTGGGGCGCGGGACGGGCATTGACGATGCGTCTCTCGCCAGGAAACGGGCCGTCATCCGGCGGGCCCTCGAGGTCAACGAGCCCGACGCGACCGATGGGGTGGACGTGCTGGCCAAAGTGGGGGGATTTGAAATCGGTGGGATCGCCGGCTGCATCCTCGCGGGTGCCTATCATGGGCGTCCCGTCGTCATCGACGGGTTCATCTCCACGGCTGGAGCCCTCATCGCTCACGCCCTGTGCCCGCACGTGACGGACTACCTCTTCGCGGGTCACTGTTCCGAAGAGCCCGGCCACAGGATCATGTTGGAGCATCTCGGCCTCAAGCCCATCGTCGACCTGGGCCTGCGACTCGGCGAGGGCACCGGAGGCGCACTGGCCATGGGCATCATCGAGGGTGCCGTCCGCGTTTTTCGGGAAGTCCTGACCTTCGAGCAGGCCTGTGTTTCGACTAGCGAAGCGGCTAGACTTTGAGGTTATCAACTCACTCAGAAGGTGCGGACACGGGCAGTGTGTGCCGCTCGGCATAACGGGCCAGCACAAAGAGAAGAAACCCCAGACGATTCACGTAGCTGAGGGCTTCCTGACGGAGCGGCTGCCCCTCCTCCTTGAGGGTCACCATGCTGCGCTCGGCCCGACGGATGACGGCACGAGCCAGATCGAGACCGGCGCTGACGGGGTTCGCCCCGGGGTCCACGAATTTTCTCGGAAGCGGCGCCTCTTCCTGCAGGCTTTCGATCCACTCCTCCAGCTGCTGAACGTGCTCCTCGCCGATCTTGCTTGAACGGCGTTCCGGCTCCATGCTGGAGATCTCGGCCCCGAGAATCAGCAAGTGCTGCTGAATGGCCGATACGATGCTGCGAATCGCACCATCTCGATCGCCGCAAAACGCCTTGGCGATTCCCAGTGCCGCACTGGACTCGTCCAAGTTGCCGTTGACTTCGATCCGCGCGTTGGCCTTTGAGACCCGCTCTCCAGATATGAGACTGGTGTTGCCCTGATCGCCGGTCTTGGTCGAAGTGATGATCTTCGTCCTGCCCCCGGATTTTCTCCCGAGCTTCTTGCCTTCCTCTTGCTTCTCCAATTCGATCTCCCATCCTTCGGGACTTCACATACTGCGCACGGGGCTTCCAGAGTGAACCGGAAGCACCTCGCGCCGCTGCCTCGTGGATCGAGGTGTCGTCGAGGATCCCATCTTCAGGTGGCGCGATTATACCGTCAGAGCGGCGGGAGATCCAGGAATGTTGAGACGTCCCTCCCCGGGCACGTACCAAACCCCGGCCGAAAGCCGGTTTTGACGGATTCGCGTCGCCGCCGTCCCGAAGCTGGAATTCCTCCCAACGTGCTGCTATAATGCCGGCCAAGTGGAGCCGGCTTGCGGGATAACATTGCCTGTGGGGGTTCGCGCTGGCAGCCGTCGTGCCGATCCTGCCCTCTTAACTGTCTGTTTTGCAGCGAGTCAAAAGACACGATGCCGAATCAACCTTTGGAAGACAAACGCCCACTGGATCACAACGGAGTTGCCGGTAGCCAAGCCGCGAGGATTGACGTGCCGCCGGAGCTGATCTACCCGAAAATTGCGGGCAGTGAATCCGCCTGGTTCGCCCTCTATGTTCAGGTGAACCACGAAAAAGAGGTTTTTAAGCGTGTCGAGCAAAAAGAGATCGAATGCTTCCTACCGCTGCTGGAAACGTGGAGCCGGCGCCGCGACCGCCGGAAACGGATCCATGTTCCGCTCTTTCCGGGCTATGTGTTCGTGCGCACGGTGCTCGACAACTACACCAACGTGAGCATTCTCAAGACCCCCGGCGCCATCCATATCCTGCGCAACTCCGAAGGGCCCATCCCCATTCCGGACTACCAGATCGACAATCTCAAGACCATGCTGAACGCCACGGCGGAGATCAGCCTGCACACCTATCTGAGGATCGGGGAATGGGTCCAGGTGGTGAAGGGGCCGTTTGCCGGATGCATGGGCATCTTGCTGCGCCAGAATCCGAAGAAGGGCCGGTTGGTCGTGAGCATCGACCTCATCCAGAGGTCGGTCAGCGTGGAAATGAACGTGGAGGACGTTGAGCCTGTCGAAGGGCCTCCCTTGGTTAGAACCCCCTGACGTCCTCGGGAGCGCAAAGGGCCCCGGTGCGTCGGACAGCTGCCTCATGAACCGACAAACAGGTGAACTGCCACCGAAGTACCCTGCTCCAGCCCCTCGACATGTTCCGGAATGACGATGTAGCCCTGCGCCTTGGCGAGGATGCCGATCATGGCGGATTTGCCGAAGAGCGGAGTGACCCATTTCGTCCCGTCCCGTTCCGACACGACCACCGGAACATAGTCCGTTCTGCCGTGGACGGAAGGGACCTGCCGGTTGAGAACCCCCGAGAGCGTACCTCCCTCCACCGGATCACCCGCCGGCCGTCCGAGGCCTTGGAGTCGCTCCAAGGACGGCCTCACAAAGATTCTGCAGATCATGAGGGCCGAGACGGGCTGTCCCGGAAGCCCCCAAAAAATTTTGGGGCCGACCCTGGCAAGGATGGTCGGCTTCCCGGGGCGAATGGCGATGCCGTGCACGAGCAGCTCGGCATCGGGGAAATGGTCGAGGATGCGAAGGGTGTAGTCCCTGACCCCCACGGAGCTGCCCCCGGAAAACAAGACCATGTCGTGATCGGCCAGCGCGGCGCGGCACGTAGCCACCAACGTCTCCAGGGAATCGTTCACCAAAGCCCTGAACCCGACGACGGCACCGCATTCTTCCACTTGTCCCGCCAGCGTGAAGGAGTTGATGTCCCGGATCTTCCCCGGTGGAACCGACGGCGATGCGGCCGGAACGACTTCGTCTCCCGTGGAGACCAGCGCCACGCGCGGACGGCGGTAAACCTCCACCCGGTCCTGGCCCACGGCGGCGAGCAGACCCAAGTCCTGGGGTCTCAACCGCCAACCTCGTGAAAACAGCAATGCTCCCTCCGCCACATCCTCACCCACGTGTAGGACATGGTCGCCGGGTGCCGCAGGCCGCGTCACCTCGAGAGTTTCCGAATCGAGAAAGGATGTGTATTCGACCATCACCACGGCGTCGGCGCCCTCCGGGAGCATCGCCCCCGTCGAAACGCCGCAGGCACCGCCCGGGAGAAGAACCTCCGCGGCGGGCTCCCCCATGAGGACTTCCCCCGTTTTGTGGAGAAGCGCCGGAAGGCTCTCTGAGGCCCCGAAGGTATCCCGCGCCCTTACGGCAAAACCATCCATGGTCGCGCGACGAAAATGCGGTACCGGTTCCCTCGCCCGCAAGTCGTGCGCCACCACCCGTCCGCGTGCGACCGCAAGATCCACCTCCTCGGATTCCAGGGGCTCGAACCCCGCCAGGATTTCGAGCACCTCCTCCGACGTCTTGACCTTGAGAAACGAGCTCATAGCAGCCGCCGTGTGCTAGGCCATGGCTTGAGAAACGATGGCTTCAGAGCACGCTCTGGAAGACCTCCTTGGAAACCTCTCCCAATTTCCCAAGGTTCTCGACAACAGTGATTCCCGCTCGTCGCATGGCATCGATCTTGGCCTGAGCCGTCCCGCTGGACCCGCTGATGATCGCCCCCGCATGACCCATTCGCCTTCCTGGAGGGGCCGTCAGCCCGGCGATGAAGCCGACCACCGGTTTGGTCACATGACTCTGGACGAATTCGGACGCTTCTTCCTCGGCAGAACCGCCGATCTCTCCAACCATCACAATGGCTTTGGTCTGCGGATCGTTCTGAAATGCAGCCAGGCAATCGATGAAATTGGTCCCGTTCACCGGATCGCCGCCAATCCCAACACAGGTGCTCTGACCGATTCCCTGCTGCGTCAGCTGGTGCACGACCTCGTAGGTGAGCGTTCCAGAGCGAGAGACCACCCCGACGGGACCTGGCTTGTGAATCGGAGCCGGCATGATGCCGATCTTGCACTGTCCGGGGGTGATGATCCCCGGGCAATTGGGGCCGATGAGCCGGGTCGACGCATGCCGAAGAGCCGTCTTCACTTTCATCATGTCCAGAACGGGAATGCCCTCGGTGATGGCCACCACCACGCCGATGCCGGCATCGACGCCCTCTAGGATGGCGTCCGCCGCAAACGCGGGCGGAACGAATACCATGGCGGCGTTGGCCTCCGTGGCCCGCACGGCCTGCTGCAGGGTGTTGAACACAGGGATTCCCTCGACATCCTGGCCCCCCTTGCCCGGCGTGACCCCCGCAACCACGTTCGTGCCGTAGGCCTTGCACTGGAGCGTGTGGAACTGGCCCTCCCGGCCGGTGATCCCCTGAACCACCAAACGCGTGTGCTGATCCACCCAAATGCTCATGTCGTTTTCCCCCTATCCCTTCGCGATCGCGGCAACTTTTTGGGCGGCATCCGTCAGGTCTTTCGCTGCGATGAGGTTCAGTCCCGAGCCTTCCAGGATTTCCCGGCCCTTTTCCACATTGGTTCCTTCCATTCGGATGACCACCGGGACCTTCACGTCCACCTTTTTCGCGGCGGCCACCACGCCCGGAGCCAGAACGTCACAACGAAGGATGCC
>CAZGQL010000068.1:8395-21760 GCA_964527905.1 uncultured Syntrophobacteraceae bacterium | reverse complement strand
CTTGATGTTCTTCTGGATCAGCTGCTCGGCGGCGGCAACGGACAGCTCGGCGACCTCCTCCTGCAACCGCTCACGGGCAGCCTTGATCTCCTGCTGCACCGCGATCTCCGCCTGCTGCTTGATGTAGGCGGCCTGGCGCTCCGCAGCCTGGATGATCTTCCGCTTCTCGGCCTCGCCCTCGGAGAGGAGCTCGGCAACGATCTTCTTGGTCTCCTCATCGAGCGCCGCCAGCTTGGCCTTGTACTCGGCGCTGACCCGGGCTGCGTCTTCCTGCTTCAGCTTGAGGTCAGCCAGCAGCTTCTGAATGTCCTGCCTTCGAGTGGTCAGGAAGTTCCCCAGCGGTTTTTTCAGCCGCTTGACCAGGATCGCGACGAGAATGACGAAGTTGCCCGTGCGCAGCGCGAAGTCCCACCAGTTCAGATGGTGTGCCCCGCCTTCGGCTCCCCCCCCCGAGCACCAGCCGGTGCCTTGCAGGGCCAGGACGGCCCCCGCGCCGAGGAGAAGCGAGAGTGATTTGAGCCTCATTACATTCCCCCTCATCATGGCGTGAAAATTAAAGGTTTCTCCCCAATATCTTCTGGGCCAGATCCTTGGAAAACGCCTTCACCTGGCCTTTGAGCTCCTTGGTTGCTTTGGCGACATCGGCCTGGACCCTCGCCCGGGTGGCCTGCAGCTGCGCGGCCGCCTGTTCGGTCGCCTGCTGGATCAAGGCCTTCTCCTGCTCGTACGCCCCTGCCTTGAGCTCCTGAATACGTTGCCTCCCTAGCTTCCTCGCATCCTGGATCTTGGCGTTGAATTCCTGAACCGCCGCCTCCCGGCCCGCCTCCGCCCGCTCGATGGCCTGCCGCTGCTCGTCGATGAGCTGCTGCCGCTGGGCGACGATGCGGCGAATCGGGCGGTAGAGAACCAGGTTCATCAGGAAGACAAAGATGAGAAAGCTCACCATCTGAATGAAGAGTGTGACATTGATATCGATCATGTTCCCTTTCCCTCACTCCTGCAATTGAAGGCCAATACACCATCTCCCGGTCGCAGCACAGGGAACTGCACCGGCAGCGATTGCCTGAAGATCATGCCCGCCCCCGAGGCATCCGGAGAGGGCACGGGTAGGGTTGTCAAGCATGGGCGAACCTGTTAGCACAGCTTCGCATCCTTGGCAAGGAAAAACGTAATAAAAATCACAATGGGGAAGAAGCCAAGCAAAGGGATGCCCCCGGCCGGGACGCCCGATCAGCGGGCCCGAAAGAGAAAGCGCCGCATGCTGACGTTCTCGATGAGCCCAACGGCCAGACATAGTGAAATAATGGACGAACCCCCGTAGCTCACGAAGGGGAGGGTGATCCCCACCACGGGAAGCAACCCGATCACCATCCCGATGTTGATCAGCGCCTGCCACAGAATCAGGGCGGTGAGCCCCACCACGAGGAGAGTTCCGAAGCGGTCCCGGGACCTTCGGGCCACCCGGAAGGACAAGGCGATCAGGGCACTGAAGAGGGCCAGGAGAACCAGGCAACCGATGAAGCCCCATTCCTCGGCCCAAACAGAGAAGATGAAATCCGTATGCTTTTCGGGCAGAAAATGGAGCTTGTTCTGGGTCCCGTTGAGGAAACCCTTCCCGGAAAACATCCCGGACCCGATGGCGATCTTGGACTGGCGAATGTGATACCCGGCCCCAAGGGGATCCAGATCGGGTCGGATGAGGATGAGGATGCGCTTCTTTTGGTAAGGCTTGAGGACATGCTCCCAGAGGGGCCACAGGAGCGGCATCACTGCGGCCGCGAAGAGGGCGATGTAGCGCCACCGGATGCCCATGAAAAAGATGAGCGTCACGGAGGTCGCCAAGAGCGTGATGGCCGTCCCCAGATCGGGCTCGGCCAGGATCAGGAGCAAAGGGACGGCGATCATGACGCCGGGAATGATCAACCGCACCAGGCTCGGGTAGGGGGGGATGTCCTGAGACGAAAAGTAGCTGGCCAACGAAATGACGATGGCGATCTTCATGAACTCCGAAGGCTGAAACTGGAACCCAAACAGCTCCAACCAGCGCCTCGAGCCGTTGACCTCCCGTCCAACGACCAGCACCACGGCTAGGGCCAGCACCACGGCCAGGTAGAGCCAAATGCTCGCGGCACGAAGCTTCTGATAATCCACCGTAAGGCTGCAGGCCATGACGCAAAATCCGACGGCCAGCCAAACGAGCTGTTTGATGAACAGATTGTGCGTGGGGTTGGCCTTGATCTGCTGGAACAGTGCACTGTAAATGCTCAGCAATCCGATCGCGATAATGCCCAGGAGCACCCAAATGATCGACCAGTCGAAATGTTCAATGAGACGCCTATCCATCATGGCCTGAAAAGCTCCATGGAGAGTTCGCAATCACTGCTTGGACTGTTTCAGCTGGAAATAGGCCAGGATGACCTTTTGGACGAGGGGAGCCGCCGCCGAGGAGCCGTGTCCTCCGTGTTCCACCAAGGCCCCGACAACGATCTGTGGATCGTTGGCCGGAGCATATCCCACGAACCAGGCATGATCCCGCTCCTTGAGCTTGGCCACCTTCTCGAGGAGCTTGCGATTCGCGTTTTCCGCCAACTGCACGACTTGAGCAGTACCCGTTTTCCCGGCCATCATCATGGACTTGTCCTTAATCCCGTGGGCCGTCCCGCGTCCGTCTTCCACGACGCCCGTGAGGCCTTTCTGGACGAGCTGGAAGTAGCGGGCATCAATGGGAATCTTCCGCTTCAACCTGGGCTTGATCTCATCATCGTCCTTGGAGCTGCTGCCTTCAATCCGGGTCACGACATGCGGCTGCCAGAGCTTTCCCCCGTTGGCGATGGCGGAATAGGCGAGGGTCATCTGCAGCGGGGTGGCCAAATCGTACCCCTGGCCGATGGCGATGGAAAGCGTTTCGCCCTTCTGCCAGGGCACCCGTAAAGCCTGCTTCTTCCACCAGGACGTGGGAATGAGGCCGGGGCTTTCCCCCTGAAGCCCAATCCCAGGCTTTTCGCCAAGCCCGAAATAGTTGGCGTACTGCGCGATCCGATCCACCCCCAGCCGCATCCCGGTCTGGTAAAAGTACACGTCACAGGACTGAACGATGGCCTTCTCCAAATCCACCGAACCATGGCCGTGGTCTCGCCAGCAGCGGTATTTCCGGTCGGCAAACTGATAATAGCCCGGACAATGGAAGGTCGTCTCCGGCGTAATGACTCCCTCCTTGAGGCCCGCCAAGGCCACGATGGCCTTGTACGTCGATCCGGGCGGGTAAGCAGCCCCAATGGCGCGGTTGAGCAGCGGATGGCGGGGATCCTTGCTCAGTGCCTGCCATTCCTCCTTCTTCAACCCGCGGATGAATTTCTCCTGATCGAACACCGGGCTGTTAGCCATGGCCAGGACCGCTCCCGTATTCGGATCGATGGCCACGATGGCGCCTGTTTTCCCTTCCAGGCATGATTCCGCCACCCGTTGCAATTCGATGTCCACGGTCAACCAAAGATTGCGTCCGGGGATGGGTAACACCTCATCGAGCAGACGTCTTCTCCGGCCGATCGCGTCGACCTCCACCTGCCGCCCACCCCGTTTCCCGTGCAGGTACTTTTCAAAGGCACTCTCCACACCGAATTTCCCGACATCTTCCCCCATCACGTACCCGCTGTAATGCTCGCTCTTGAGCTCCGATTCCGTGATTTCACTCAAGTAGCCGATGAGATGGGCGGCGGTTCCGTTGCACAGATACTCCCGTTTCGGTTCCAGCTGAATCACAACCCCGGGTAGGCGGGCCCGATTGCCCTCGATCCGGGCCAGCGCGTCTCGATCCAGGTCGGCCACGAGTCGGATGGGCACGAACTTTGGCACCTGTTTGTGCGATTCCACAACTTCATGCAGATCTTGGGGATTCCGACCACAAAGCCGAGCAACCTCCCGAAGGGTGTGCTCCATGTCCGTCACATCCTCCCGAATGATCTGCAGGTGATATGCGGGACGGTTCTCCACGAGCGGTGTACCGTTGCGATCGAAAATGATACCGCGCTGGGCCGGAATGTCCTCGAGTCTGAGCCGGTTGTTTTCCGACTGATAGCGATAACGGGCCCCCTGCAGCACCTGAAGATGCCATAGTCGGACCGAGTACACGAAAACGACTATAAAAACGATCCCCAACAACAGGATCGTCTGGCGCTGAAAGATGGTGTTTTCGACGGCTTCCCAGTTCGTCAGGCTCAGACCGTCGCCTTTGGCCTGCTTCGTTTTCGCGTTCATGGGTCGACTCCGGTCATCCGCCGAGGCGTCACCGGGCTTTCGGCCGGATCAAGGCTTCCCGTGTTCCTCCGCATGGGCATCCCTTACCCGTTGCTCCGGTTCCATCCCACCAGGGGGAAAATGACAAAGGGTGTCAGCAGAGCCATGAAAATCGAGCGCAGAAGGAGATTCTGCCAGGCGCTCAAGGTGAGGGCGGACCCGGACGGGTCGAGAAACAGGAACAATCCGAGCACGAGCGACTGCCCAACCGCGCATCCTCCCACCAGGGCCATCTGATAGAGGGGATTTTCCAACTCAAATCGCTCGGCCGAGACATTGACCAGGCACACGGCCACCACATAGGAAAGCACATGAAATCCCAACAGTTTGCCCGACAGGGTGTCGGCGATGTACCCCCAGACGCAGGCCCACAGAAGCCCCGGAAGCAGCGGCCACCGGAGCGCCACGGCGAAGCTGACCGCTAAAAGCAAATCCACTCGCATCCCAGGGTAAGGAAGTCTCACCACCCACAGCGCCTGCACAAGGAAAACCAGGACGGTATAGAGCATGGGCCAGCCGATTCGGCTCCAGTAGCTTGGAGTCCTCGGCTGCTTGAGGCCCAATGGGGACCTCGGCGGGGACGAACGGGATACCCAAGGGAAGAACACCTTCGACCCTCAGTTGCCGAGCATGGTTTCCGGTAACGAAGCACCGCCGCGCAGGATGAGCAATTCCTCGAGGGCACTCAGCCGCACGAGGGGCCGCACCTCGATCCTCTGGAACAGATCCACCGGATCCTTAATGATGCCCTGCACCACCCCCAGGCGCAATCCCTTGGGATAAACACCATCCTTGCCGGACGACAAAAGCAGGTCCCCCACCTGCACATCCAGGTTGCCCCGAACATATTTGAGCATGCAGGTATTGGCATCCCGCCCCGTCAGGATGCCGCGCACGCGATTGCGCTGAATGATGGCATCCACCCCGCTCGAAGGATCGGTAATGAGCAGCACCCGCGAATAATGGTCCGACACGTCCAGGATTCTGCCCACCAGGCCCTCATCGTTGACCACCGCCATGTCGGGTCCGATTCTGTCTTTAAACCCCTTGTCGGTGATCAAGGTCTGAAACCAGCCCGTCATGTCGTGCATGACAACCCGCGCCGCCACCGCCTCGCCCTGTACCGTCGTCCGGAAATCCAGGAGGCGTCGCAGGCGAAGGTTTTCGATGTAGGCCTCCTGATATTCGGTGACCTTCCGCTCCAGGCTCGCCACCTGCCGCTTGAGCAGCTCGTTTTCCTCCCTGACGTTCCTCAGCCACACATATTCGCTGATGGTCCCCTCCACAACGCCGCTGATGTTGCCGAGGGACTTGATGAGCGGGCCCAGGGTCTCGACGAAAAATCGCTGGATGAGATCCATGGTGGCCGGCGGCCTGAAGTTCAGCGAAAAGATGTAGAAGAAAACGCTCAGAAAGACGAAGAGCAAAAACGCGCCGCGCAATCGGCGCAACCACCCGATCATAGGTCTGCAACCTCGTCTCGAAGTCCCCGAGGCGGTTCGCCGGCCCGGCTACGTGAGCACGCCTTTGAGCACTTCGATTTCCTCCAGGGCCTTGCCGGACCCCAGCACCACTGTCGACAGCGGGTCCTCCGTCAAGGTGATGGGGAGGCCCGTTTCGAGGCGGAGCAGGTGATCGAGGTTCTTCAGGAGCGCTCCCCCGCCGGTGAGCACAATGCCCCGGTCCACGATGTCCGCCGCCAGCTCAGGAGGCGTCTGTTCCAGAGCGATCTTGACCGTCTCGACGATCGAATCGATCTGCTCCTGGATCGACTCTCGAATCTCATCGGAATTCACGTCCACGGTCTTGGGAATCCCACTCACCAGGTCTCGCCCCTTGATGGTCATGGTCTCGGTCTTATCCAACGGGTAGGCATTCCCAATGGTGGTCTTGATGAGCTCCGCGGTGCGCTCGCCGATCAGCAGATTGTACTTGCGCTTGATGTGCTGGAGAATGGCAAGATCCATCTTGTCGCCCCCGACCCTCACGGAGCGGCTGTAGACGATTCCCGCCAATGAAATGACGGCCACCTCGGTGGTGCCTCCGCCGATGTCGACGACCATGTTGCAAATGGGCTCGGTGATCGGAAGCCCCGCACCAATGGCCGCCGCCATGGGCTCCTCGATCAGGTACACTTCGCGGGCGCCGGCGGATTCGGCCGATTCTCGAACCGCACGGCGCTCGACCTGGGTCACGCCAGAGGGAATGCACACGATGATGCGCGGCCTCACCAGCCGATGGCGATTGTGGACCTTACGAATAAAATGACGAAGCATCGCTTCCGCGGCGGTGAAATCCGCGATGACTCCGTCTTTCATGGGGCGGATCGCTGCAATGTTGCCGGGCGTTTTCCCGAGCATCAGCTTGGCGTCCTTCCCCACGGCCCAGACGGAAGCCTCCCCCTTCTCGTCCCTCCGGACGGCAACAATGGAAGGCTCACAGAGCACGATCCCCTTGCCGCGAACATAGACGAGGGTATTGGCGGTACCGAGATCGATGGCGAGATCGTTGGAAAACCACCCAAGGATTCGATTCCAAACCATCAATTGATGTTCTCCTTTCCCTCTGAACGTGCGTGCCTTTCAAGAAGAATGCACTTCATAGCATGGGGCTTCCCGTTGTTCAATCCTTAAAGACGGATCGCACTTGCCCGATGAGGGCTCCGCGACCGTTTACCGGCGCTTTGCCGAGGGTTCGCTTCAAAATGAAGCTTGACACCTTTTCTTTAATTCGCTTATGTGTGTGGGTTCGCTCGACATGGAGAAGCACATCGAGCGGTGGATATCTCCTGATCCCTATACCCGTTGCATACGGAAACGTGCGAGGAAACGGAACATGAGCAAGAGAACCTTTCAGCCCGGCAATCTCAAACGCAAGCGCACCCACGGATTTCTGGAGCGCATGTCCACTCGGTCCGGCCGCGATGTTATCCGGCGAAGGCGGGCCAAAGGGCGTAAGCGTCTGAGCGTCTAAATGACCGAAGAAGCTGGGCGGCACCATGTCCAAGACGGCGGCGGCTTGCGAGAGGACGGTCGGTTTCGCGCCAGGGAGCGCCTCCACTCCCCTCATGAATACCAGAGAGTCAAGCGAACTGCCAGACGATTCCGCACGTCTCATTACAGCGTCAACGTGGCCCCCAACTCCTTGGGACACCATCGGCTCGGCTTGGTGGTCCAGAAGCGGTTCTTCGACGCGGTCCGCAGAAACCGCGTCAAGCGCTGCTTGAGGGAGTGGTTCAGGCGTCACAAAGGGGACATCCCGTTGCCGGGCAAAGACATCGTGATCGTCGCCCGCCCGGGGGCCGAACGGCTTAAGACCGGCCAGATTGCTCTTGAGTTGGCTCATGACGTGATTTCTCGACTGGGTACCAACCGGAATGGTTAAATCCACCCTTTTAGCACTGATCCGCTTTTACCGGATCGCTCTCTCGCCGCTCAAAGGACCGACTTGCCGGTTCTATCCCTCCTGTTCCCAATACGCCTCTGACGCCATCGTGGCTCATGGAACCGCTAAGGGCCTTCTCTACGCGCTCTGGCGGGTCCTGCGCTGCCACCCGCTCCATCCCGGCGGCTACGACCCCGTGGTGAAGCCCGAGCCGCCCCGCTGGCGTTGAAACGCATATCCAAATAGGGAGTCCCATTAAATGGAAAAAAGGGCTATCGTTGCACTCGTCTTGTCGCTGCTCGTGCTGGTTTTCTGGGAGTACTACTTTGGGATGTTCAAGCCCGCGACACACCCCCAACAGCAGCATCAGCAATCGAGCCCGGGGAAGGAGCCCCTCCAAACGGCACAGAGTCCACAAGCGCCTCCTCTGGCCCCGCTGATCGAGTCCCTGAACCCCGCCACGGTGACCGAGGATCGCCTCAAACAAATGCACCAGCAATTCCCGCACTGGACTCTGGACACGCCCCTGTACACGACGCAGATTCTCGCCTCCGGGGCCCGGTACGGGTCCGTCCGGCTCAAGCGCTATCGGCAGGAAATCGCCCCCGACTCCCCCCCCATGCAGCTCATCTCGGCCCTGCGAAGCGGCTATCTTCCCGGAGCGGTGGACCTCCTCCACCACCCCGACTTTCAGCTTTCCACCATCCCCTTTGCCTCCGACGCGCCCGCGACCGTGACGGTCGAGCCCGGGGGGCCGCCCCGCTCCGTGTCCTTCACCGGGGAAGTCCCTGGGCGGATCCGAGCGACCAAGACCCTGACCATCACCGGCGACTCATACGCGACCGACCTCGAAATCCGGGTGCGCAACCTTGGGATCGACAAGATCGTGGATCAACTCGGGCTGAGCTTTTATTTCGAGCCCTATACGGCGATCGGGCAAGAGAGCTCCTACAACCAGTCCCTCTTGTCGAGCTTTGAGAAAGGCACCCTCAACAACCACGACTTCAAGGACCTCACGAAAAAGGACCTCCAGCTCAAAGCGCCCATCGATTGGATCGGATACGAAAACAACTACTTCCTCCAGGCGCTCATCCCCTTGGAGGATCGGGGCTACCAGGTGGTGGCGCGCGTGATGGATCCGCATAGCCACCTCATTCGGGTCGTCTACCTGACGGACCCCTTTGAGATCGATTCCAACCAGGAGGCGGTCTTCAAGCTCAGGCTCTACCAGGGCCCCAAGGAACTGGGGGCGCTGGCCAAGGCCGAGCACAACCTGGTCAAGGCCGTGGATTACGGATGGTTCACCTTCATCGCCAAGCCGCTGCTGCACGTACTGAACGCCTTTTACGGCTTCACGCACAACTATGGCGTGGCCATCATCCTGATCACCATCATCATCAAGATCCTTTTCTGGCCCCTCACCCAGAAGAGCTTCGAGTCCATGCAGCGAATGAAGAAGCTGCAGCCGCGGATCGCCGAGTTGCGGGAACGCTACAAGGACGACAAGGAAAAGCTCAATACCGAGCTCATGGCCCTTTACAAGAGCTACAAGGTCAATCCGCTGGGCGGCTGTCTGCCCATGCTTCTGCAGATCCCGGTTTTCTTCGCTTTCTACCGCATGCTCAACGCCGCCGTCGAACTCCGGCATCAGCCCTTCATGCTGTGGGTGGACGATCTCACCGCCCCGGACCGCCTTTGGATCGGCTTCGAAATCCCCTACCTCGGCGGGCTCCCGGTTCTGACCCTGCTCATGGGGGCGACCATGTTCATTCAGCAGAAGATGACGCCATCGGCGGGAGATCCCAGGCAGGATCAGATCATGTTGTTGATGCCCCTCATTTTCACCGTGATGTTTATCAACTTCCCATCCGGTCTCGTGCTATACTGGCTCATCAACAACATCCTGTCCATTGCGCAGCAGTATATGATCAATCGGCGAGCCGCCTGATTCCATCCTCGACCGCTCGGGCGTAACCGGTCGCCCCTCGGACTCGCCACGGAGGAAACATGTCAAGCCTCGAAATCGAAGAGAAATCCGTCGACGAGGCCATTGCAGTGGCCTGCGAGAAATTCAAGCTCCCAAGGGAGCAGCTGGAAATCGAAATCCTGTCCAAGGGATCCTCCGGCATCTTTGGCATCGTTGGAGCAAAGAAGGCAAAGATCCGCGTCACGGCCAAGGTGACACCCGTGGAAGCGGGCGCCGAGGCCGCCAAGCGGATCCTGGTGGAAATCCTCAGGCACATCGACATCCCGACCGTCGTGGAATCCGAGGTGCGCGACGGCATGGTGTATCTCAACATCATCAGCAACGGGTCGGGACTGCTCATCGGCAAGCGCGGCAAGACCCTCAACTCCCTCCAGTACCTGGTCAATAAGATTCTCCAACGGGACATGGCCGAGGGATTGGCTGTCGTCGTCGACACCGAGGAATACCGGTCCAAGCGGGAATCCAGCCTGATGGAGCTCGGGCAGGAACTGGCCGAGAAGGTGAAGAAGTCCGGACGTCCGCTCACCACTGGGCCCATGAACGCCCAGGACCGGCGAGTGATTCACCTGGCCCTGAAGGAGGATCCTGAGATCCGGACCAAGAGCAAGGGTGAAGGAAACCTGCGTCGCGTCGTGATCTACCCGGTCAAACGCCCCAAGCGGCCCCGCAAGGAACCCGGCGCGGTGGACAACCAGGAATAGACTCAGAGGCCGCCCTCCGCGACCCATGGATCGCCATATCGCTCCGCAGGACACCATTTGTGCCGTCGCTACGCCCATCGGCGAGGGCGGGATCGGGATCATCAAGATCAGCGGACCGGACGCTCTGAGCATTGCGGCCTCCCTGTTCCGGTCCCGCGCGACTCACGATGCGTTCGAACCCTTCCGACTCCATCATGGCTGGATTCATGACCCGTCGACCGGCGAGGCCGTCGACGAGGTTCTGCTGGCCACCATGCCCGGACCGCGCAGCTACACCGGGGAAGACGTGGTCGAAGTCAACTGCCACAGTGGGTTTGCCCTCCTCGAGCGTATCCTGTCGCTCGTCCTGGCCCAAGGGCCCCGACTCGCCGAACCGGGGGAGTTCACCCGAAGGGCCTTTCTAAACGGCCGCCTCGATCTCACGCAGGCGGAGGCCGTGATCGACCTCATTCACTCCCGGGCGCGCCGGGGACTCGAGGCCGCCACGCGCCAGCTGGCGGGCGGCATGCGCGAAATCGCCGAGGATCTTCGCGATCGCATCCTGGCCATCGAGGCCCAACTGGAGGCGGTTATCGATTTTCCCGAGGACCTCGAAGAAGACGCCTCACCAGAGTTTCCGGCCCTGGATGAGCGCATCGAAGAACATCTCATTTCCCTGTTGCGGCAATGGATCGTCCGACATGACGAGGGCCGAGTGCTGCGCGAGGGAGTAAAACTGGTCCTCGCCGGGAAACCCAATGTGGGGAAATCCTCACTCCTCAACGCCCTCGTGGGTCGGGACCGAGCCATCGTGACCCCTGTCCCGGGCACCCCCCGGGACGTCGTCGAGGACACCTTCCTTCTGTCGGGGGTTTTGGTTCGCGTTTTGGACACGGCCGGGCTCCGCCCGTCGCCGGATCCCATCGAGGCCCTCGGCATGGAGCGCACCCGGGGATCCCTGGAGGAGGCCGACCTCATCTTGTGGGTCCTGGACCAAAGCCAACCCTTGACGGAGGAAGACGAGGCGGCCTGGGATTCCATCGCGAACCGGCGGCATCTGCTGGTCCTCAACAAGGCCGACCTGCCGGCGGTCATCGGGGAGAGCGAGGTCCGCTCCCGATTCGGCGACGACAGCCCAGCCATCTCCCTCTCGGCTCTGGCGCCCGAGGACATCCTCCGGCTGCGTGACACCCTCGAAGGTCTCCTCTTGCGCCGGCCCCTCGAAGCGCTGGGCTCTTCCGTCATCCCAAACCTCCGCCACCGGATCCATTTTCAGGCGGCGTGTGACGCATTGGAACGAGCCGTGGAGACGCTGCGTACCGGGAAACCGCCGGAGGTGACGGCCTTGGAACTGCGCGTCGCGCGGCGTGAAATCGAGGCCATCCTTGGACTGGACGGGGACGAAGCGGTGCTGGACCAGATCTTTTCGCGGTTCTGCATCGGGAAATGAGGAGGGGCGTTATCGGCATGACCGAATCGCAATTCGTTTCTGCGCTCCTGGAATCGGCCCGCGCTTGCGGAACCCCGTTGTCCGAAACCTCCGCGGCCCAATGCCTCGAGCACGTCCGCCTCATGCTGGTATGGAACCGGCGCACGAACCTCACGCGCATCACCGATCTCGATGAAATCCTGGACCGCCATGTGATGGATTCCCTCATCCCTTCCCGATTCCTTCCGCCCTCGGGTCATGGGGTCGATGTCGGGAGTGGGGCGGGTTTCCCGGGAGTGATTCTGGCCCTCGCGCACCCAGACCTGCACATGACCCTGATCGAGAGCAGTCGCAAGAAGGCGAGCTTCCTCAAAGTACTCTCGACCCGAGTCGGCCTGCCGAACCTGAGCGTCTTTCACGGGAGCTGGCAGGAATGGTTGGCGACTCCAACGGAAGACGGAGGCCCGCCCGTCGCGTGCATCACGATGCGCGCCGTCCGTCTGGAGTCGGTCCATCTCGAGGAACTCGCTCGAAAGGGTTTGCTCCCGGGGGGCGTCTTCGCCCTGTGGGCCGGTCCTTCCGGAACGGGCGATGCGAGGGAAGGGGGCAAAGTGGAAGGTCTGCGGCCCATGGAGCCCGTTTCCTACACCCTTCCGGCCCGCGGGGACAGCCGGCTCCTCCTGCGATGGGAGAGGCTCCCCCAGGATGCCATGGGTCAATGACCCGAAGCGGGGCCGAGGGGAAGACCCCGCCTCGCCGCACCCCAACGACTGCGGCGCCGCTCAAACCAATTCTTTCGACCGGGCGGCCGTTTCCGTCTCCGCCTCAAGCGATTCCAGTGCGGGACTGACCACGACGGGGTAGCGACCGGACGGCCGGATGGCCCGATAAGGCTCGGGCAAAGCCATTCGGTCGGCTTCAAAGCGCGCCCGGACGACATCCAGCGGCTCCGCCGGGCGCACCCGCTCCCCCCGAACCAGCACCGACTCCAGAAGAGGTTCCCCGCCGGGGGGCGTCTCGTCCTGCAGGCACAGCATATCCCGCGTCATGGCCCCCGAAGCGTCCCGGAAACGATAGACCTGCTTTCTGCCCACCCAGGTTTTCTTTCCGGGGCTGAGCTTGAGCAGGGGCCGACCGGCGTATTCCACCAGTTTGTAGGCGATATCAAAGTAGGGGGCGTCGGCGGAGACGCCCATGCGGGTGCCGACCGCGAACCAATCGATGCAGGCTCCAGCATCGAGGAGGGCTTCGATACGGAATTCGTCCAGATTCCCGCTGGCGAGAATCCGCACGGACGGAAAACCGGCCGCGTCCAGGAGGGAACGCACCTGGCGACTCAGCGCGGCTAGATCCCCGCTGTCCAGCCGCACACCGACCAGAGATTTCCCCTGGGCGGCAAGATACCGGGCAATCTCCACCGCCTTCCTCGCTCCTGAAATCGTGTCGTAGGTGTCGATCAGGAGAACCGTGCTGTCCGGAAACGCGGCGGCATAAGCCCCGAAGGCTTCCATCTCGGTTGGAAAGCTCGTCACGTACGAATGGGCCATGGTCCCGAAAATGGGAATGCCGTAAATCTTTCCGGCCAGGACGTT
>CAZGQL010000068.1:611-8375 GCA_964527905.1 uncultured Syntrophobacteraceae bacterium | reverse complement strand
TGGTTCCCGCGAACCCGGCCAGGTAAGACGCGCGCGCGGCCTTCAGGCCGGCGTCGATCCCGTGCGTGCGGCGCAACCCGAAATCGATGACGCTCCGGCCCCGGGCCGCCTCGACGCAACGGGCGGCCTTGCTCGCCAGGAGCGTTTCCAACTGAATCACATTGATGACGAGGGTTTCCAGGAGCTGGGCTTCGATGATGGGGGCGGTAACCTCAAGGATGGGCTCGTTGGCGAAAAAGATGCGCCCCTCCGGAAGCGCCCGGACGGTCCCAGAGAACCGAAAACGGCTCAGATAATCCAAAAAGGCGGCAGAAAAGCGGCCGGTTGTTCGCAGGTACTCGAGAGCGTCCCTGCGAAACTGGTAGCCGGGAAGGATCTCCAGAAGATGGTCGAGACCTCCCGCGACAAAATAGGACCGGTGTTCCGGATAGTCGCGGATGAACAAGCTGAAGGTCGCCTCCCGCTCCATGGATTCTCGATGATAGCTCGCCGCCATGGTGAGCTCGTAGAGATCCGTCAACAGTTCAGGGGCGAAGTGTTCCCAAGGGTTCATGATCGCTCCTTGCGAAGGTTTGCATCGACGGGACGATCTCGCGCGACCCCCTCAACGGCCCCGTACGAGCCGGGCGCCATAGACCCGCTCCATGCGGCGGAGGGCGAAGGCATGGGCTTCCGGATCGAAATCGGCCACGGCGTCAACGACCACCACGGGCGAGTAGTCCCGATTGCGCAGATCGCCGACGGTATCCATCACACAGATGGAGGTCACCACCCCGACGACCCAGACCTCATCGGGACCCGCTTCCCGCAGAATCTGATCCAATGGGGTACCGTAGAAGGCCGAGAAGCGGGTCTTTTCGAACACCGTGCTTCCGGGAGGCGGCTGGAGTGCATCGATGATCCGGGCTCCCCAGGAGCCGCGGACGGCATGTGGCCTAAAAAGCTGAAATTCCTTGTCATTTTCCAGATGCGCATCCCGTGCGAACAGGATCAGCTCCCCGCGGGAGTGGAAGTCCTCGGTCAGGGCACGGACCGTTGGAATGATGCGACGGGCCTCGTCGCCGCAATAGAGGGCTCCGCCCGGTTCCATGAAATCGTTGAGCATGTCGATGACCAAGAGTGCTTTCGGGCTCATCGAATCCTCCTTGGGATCCCCTCCCGATCCGTGGGGAAGGGCTTCGGAAACGGAGGTCCTCCTCACGGTGCCCGGGGGGAGGGCCACGGGGAGGCGGACAGGGTCTGGTCGGCAACGACGCACGAGGAAGCATATCCGAGAGGATCCTTGCGGGTTGCGCGGAGCCCCTCAATCGGAGTATAGTTCTCCCGCTCGTGCTTTTGAAGTCTCCGGGTACGACTTGCGCCGAACAATGGACCAAGGCCCGAGGAGGAGGGAAGAAGCCTTTGACCGAGGGATCGTCGGAACGGCCGAGGTTCGCGCGACTGGACGGCATGGATGGGTGACGGAGGGCTGGGATGCGCTTTGAGCCCGTCGAGGTGGAGACCCGGGACGGCTACCGCACGGCCCAGGAACCGGCGGCGTTTCAGTGGCGCGGCCGCCGCTACGCCGTCAGCGAGGTGCTGGACCGATGGTACGAGGGCTATGTCGGCCCCAGGCGCGTCCCCATGCGCTACTTCAGGGTTCGGGCCGGCCTGGAGGGTGTGTTTGTCCTCCGATACCATGAACTGTTCGCGGCCTGGAGCATTCTGACCGCCGACGCGGACCAGCCGGGAGAGGATCCCGGGTGACCTGTTCCACGTGGAACAGGCAACGCCGGCGCCGCCAAAACGCATCATCAAGGAAGCCATGACCAGAGTCATCGCCATTGCCAATCAGAAGGGAGGCGTTGGAAAAACCACCACGGCGGTCAATCTCGCCGCAAGTCTCTGCCGGCTCGGCCGGCGCGTCCTCCTGATCGACTGCGACCCGCAGGGCAACGCCTCGAGCGGTCTCGGCGTGCGCCTGGCCCCCAAGGCCCCCTCCCTGCTTTCCTTTCTTCTCGACGAAACCGCTCCCAGTCCGATCCAGCGCCCCTTGGCCCCGCGCCTCGATCTCGACCTGCTTCCGTCGGATTCCAGCCTCGCCACCGCCGAGATCCGACTCCTGTCGCTCGATCAGGGCGAGATCCTGCTCCGCCATCGCCTGAGCGCCCTGCGTGAGCACTACGACTACATCCTCCTCGACTGCCCGCCGTCCTTGGGCCTTCTCACGGTCAACGGTCTCACCGCTTCCGATTCCGTCCTGATCCCCCTCCAGTGCGAGTATTACGCCCTTGAGGGTCTGACGCTGCTCCTGGAAACCATCCGCAGAATCAAGCTTCGACTCAACCCGTCCCTGACGGTTGAAGGCATCCTGCTCACGATGTTTGACCGCCGCAACAATTTGTCCCATCAGGTCGTGAACGAAATCCGCGGCCACCTCCACTTCCGGGTTTTCCGCACCATGATCCCGCGAAACGTGCGACTCAGCGAATCGCCCAGCCACGGGCTCCCCGTGCTCCTCTACGACCCCAACTGCCCGGGGACTCGAACTTATTTCGAATTGGCCGAGGAAATCCTCACCCATCGAAAGGCTTGAGCCCATGGATAAGAAACGCGGCCTGGGGCGGGGTCTCCAGGATCTTCTGGCCACCAGTGACTGGCTCAAACGTGAGGACATCCAGCTTTTCTACTGCCCCGTGGAGCGCCTGTCTCCCAACCCCTATCAGCCGAGACAGTCCCTCGATCCCCAAGACCTCGAGGATCTCGTCGCCTCCATCCGGGAAAAAGGCGTCCTGCAGCCCATCCTCGTCACCCGGACCGACATTCCGGATCACTACCAGATTCTCGCGGGCGAACGACGCTGGCAAGCCGCGAAGCTGGCGGCGCTCGCGGATGTTCCCGTCATCCTGCGCGAAGCCACCTCCACGGAGGCCCTCGAGCTGGCCCTCATCGAGAACATTCAGCGCCGCGATCTCAACTGCATCGAGGAGGCCGTTGCTTACCAGCGCCTTCAGGCCGAATTCGGTCTCACGCAGAGCCAAATCGCCCAGCGCGTCGGGAAAAACCGCGCCAGTGTGGCCAATATCCTGCGCCTCCTGCAACTGCCCCAAGACCTGCAGGCCGATGTCCTGGACGGCCGTCTCACCATGGGACATGCACGGGCGCTCCTCTCTGTCGAAGACCCTGCGGACCAACGGGCGATTCGCGACGCCATCGTGACCCGCCATCTGTCCGTGAGGCAGGCCGAAGCCCTGGTCGCCCGGCGCAGTGCGCCGCCTTCCAAGGCCAGTGCCCACGCTCCCCGATACGAAACCCTGGAGAAGACCTTGGGCTCACGATTCAACGCCCCCGTCCGCATCCGGAGCCGCGGTCGACGCGGCAGCATCACCATCGGTTTCGAGTCCCCGGAACAATTGGCGCACCTTGTCCACCTGCTTGGAGTGGACCCCGCGCCGCCCGGCTCTCCCCTATGAGGAAGTTCCCCATGCGCATTGCGGTCATCGACGGACAGGGAGGCGGCATTGGGACCGCCATCATCAAGAAGGTCAAGGAGGTCCTCGGCGAATCCGTCGAGATTTGGGCCCTCGGCACGAACGCCATCGCCACGGCGCAGATGATGAAAGCGGGTGCCAACCGGGGCGCCACTGGAGAGAACGCCATCGGCCGCTGTGCCGCCCTGGTCCATGTCATCACCGGCCCCATTTCCATCGTGGTGGCCCATGCCATGATGGGGGAGGTGACGCCCCGCATGGTCGAGGCCATCGGCGCCTCGCCGGCCGGGAAATTCCTCCTGCCCCTCACCCAAGAACCGGTGTTCGTTGTCGGGGCCGTTCGAGAGCCGCTGCCTCACCTCGTCGACAAGCTGGTGCACGAACACCTGAGGACCCTCATCGAGCAGGGGAGTCCCCCGTGAAGCCTGTCTCTCGCCCCCTGCGCTCCCCGCATCTCATTCTGGGCGGAGCCCGAAGCGGCAAGAGCGCCTATGCCGAATCACTTCTGCTCGAGTACTCGCCGCCCTACGTCTACGTGGCCACCGCCCGGATCCTGGACGACGAGATGGCCGAGCGGGTCCGCAGGCACCGCAGCCGGCGGGCCGACCATTGGGAAACCCTCGAATGTCCCGGGGATCTCGTCCATTGCCTCGAATCCCTCCACGGCACCTCCCGCCCTGTTCTGGTGGACTGCCTCACCCTGTGGCTCACGAATCTGTTGTTGGATCCTCACACGGTCGACCTGGAGCCGATCCTCGACCGTCTCTGCGAGACCATCTCCTCCGTCACCTATCCCCTCCATTTGGTTTCCAACGAGGTCGGGAACGGCATCGTGCCCGAAAACCCTCTTGCGCGCCGTTTCCGCGACTGGGCTGGATGGACCCATCAGCGTGTGGCCGCCGTCTGTTCCTGCGTGACCCTGGTCGTGGCCGGACTGCCCCTCGCCCTCAAGCGGCCCTCCGAGGAGCCCTGAGCGTCCCGTAACCCCTTACGGCGTGGTCCCGTGTGCGCCAAGGACAATCCCGTGGATACCCTCAATTCGACTTCAACCAAATCCTCCGGCCCACTCGGCCTCCTTGCCCTCGCGCTTTCCTTCCTCACGATCCTCCCCGTCCCGTCGCGCCGGCTGGCAAACCCCGATCCGACCGACCTGGCCCGCAGCTTCGCTGTTTTCCCGCTCGTGGGGCTCCTCCTCGGATCGATTCTCGTGGTGCCTCCCTGGCTCGCCTCTTCCCGCGGGTCCCCACTGCTCCACGCCACGCTCCTCACCAGCCTCCTGTGCCTGCTGACCCGAGCCCTCCACCTGGACGGCCTCGCCGATCTGGCCGATGGATTCGGAGGCGGCCAAACCGCGGAGCGGCGCCTCGCCATCATGAAAGACAGCCGCACCGGAGCCTTCGGGGTCGCCGCCATCGTGCTCCTGGTCGCGGTGAAGATCGCCGCGCTGGAGATCCTGATCGCCCGCAACGCCTGGGGCGCCCTTTGCCTGGGGCCGGTCCTCGGTCGTTTCGCCATGGTCGCCGCCGCCTACCGCAACACCTACGCCCGGCCCGAAGGCGGTCTCGGGCAATCCTTTGTCTCGCACCTCTCCCATTCCGAACTCCTCATCGCATCCCTCCTGGCCGCCCTCATCGGCCTGGCCCTGGCGCCACTCCCCTCCCTTGCAGCCTTCGGGGCCGTTTTGTGCTGGGTATCCACGATGCGCCACCTGAGCCGACGCCTCATCGGCGGCATCACGGGCGACGTCCTCGGCGCCGTCAACGAAACCTCGGAAGCCCTCGCCTGGCTGGTGTTCGCCTTCCTGCTCCCAGTCCCGTGACGGCCCGACGTCCCCTTGCGCGCCCGTCCCAACCCATTCGTTCAGCAGTCCAAGAAGGAGCGACAAGCCATGGATCCCCTGCCAGTGACTTCAGCTTTCATTCTCCAGCGCCTCAAAGAAGCCTCCGGCGTTTACGTATCCGGGACCGCTCTGGCCGCGGAGCTCTCCATGACCCGCACCGGCGTTTGGAAGCACATTCAGATGCTGACCGCACGGGGATACGGGATCGAAAAGCAGCCTAGACTCGGCTATCGCCTGGTCTCCTGCCCCGATTTGCTGCTCCCCGAAGAGGTCCTCCCCGGTTTGGGGACGGCCTGGCTGGGTCGGACCTACGTCCATCATCTGGAAACCGGATCCACGAACGAAGACGCTCTCGCCCTCGCCGCCCGGGGCGCTCCCCATGGCACCATCGTGGTCGCGGAAAGCCAGACTGCGGGACGCGGCCGCCTCCGCAGATCCTGGGACTCCCCCAGGGGACTCGGCCTCTACGTCTCCCTCCTTTTCACCCGACCCCTTGCCGCCCATCAGGCTCTCCAAACCCCCCTGATCATCGCCTTGGCCCTCAGCCGCACCCTTCGATCCCGGTATGCCCTGGAAGCCATGATCAAATGGCCCAATGACATCCTGCTCCGCGGAAGGAAAGTCGCCGGCATCCTGGCCGAAATGCAGCTCGACCAGGACGAGGCCCGCACCCTGGTCATCGGTGTCGGCGTCAATGTCAACCAGGAACCGGATCATTTTCGAGGAGAGTTCCGAGTCCGACCCACCTCTCTGGCCATCGAGCTCCACGGACGGATCCACCGCAGTGAACTGCTCACGTCATTTTTGGAGGAATCGGAGCGGGTCTACGATCGCTTCTCAACACAAGGCTTTCGGGCGTTTCTGGACGAATTCGAAGCCTTGTCCGCCATCGTAGGAAAGGAGGTCACCATTACGGCGGGGTCGGAATCCGTGAGCGGTGTGGTACTGGGATTCACTCGGGAGGGCGCCTTGCGATTGGCGCCCCAAGGGGGTCACGGGGAGCAGATCATCTGGGTGGGAGACGTATCGAGAGTTTCTGGGGATTTTGTGTGCTGAGTCGCTCGTTGTGGGGCATCAACCGGATCGCCCGGATCGTCGCTCGCTTCGGGCCCGTGCACGCGCGACCCAGCGGACACCCGGAGCCAGCTCGCTGGAGCCCATGTCCCGCACACTCTTCCCGCCACTCCGCGACGCATCCACGGCGCGTGTGTGAAACGAGCCACAGGCCCCTCACGGGGCCCTCAACTCCCACGGGCTTTCTCGCTGGCCTCCTGCTTGCGCTTGCAGTCGATGCACAAGGTGGTCACAGGTCGCGCCTTGAGCCGCTCGATACCGATTTCGTCTCCGCAGCTCTCGCAGATGCCGAACTCCCCGTCGTCGATTCTCTGGATCGCTTCGCGGATCTTGCCGATCAGCTTCCGCTCTCGATCCCGGATCCTGAGCATGAAGTTGCGATCCGATTCGAGCGTCGCACGGTCCGTGGGGTCCGGAAAGGTCTCTTCCGCGTCTGTCATCCCGGCGACCGTTTTTTCGGCCTCCTCGAAGAGCTCGTTGAGACGCTTCACCAGCAGTTCCCTGAAAAAACCCTGAGTCGCGGCATCCATATCAGCACCCTCCAGATGGTCCGTCTAGAATCGAGGTTGCATAGCACAGTCCTCCACAAACGTAAAGCACTATCCGCCGCTATTCGCGTGTGTACGTGCCGCTCTTTCCTCCAGTCTTAAACGTCAGCCCCACCTCCGTGATGCGCATGCCCCGGTCCACGGCCTTGCACATGTCGTAGATGGTCAAGGCCGCATGGGTCACCGCAACCAATGCTTCCATTTCCACCCCGGTGCGATCGGTGGATCGCACCTTCGAGGTGATGTGGATGCGATCCCGCTCCCGGCCGATTTCGAAACCGATCTCGACGGCTGAAATCTGAATGGGATGGCACAGCGGGATCAACTCCCAAGTGCGCTTGGCCGCCATGATGCCAGCCAGTCTCGCCGCCTCGAACACATTCCCCTTCGGGATGGCCTGAGAGGCAATGCGCTCCACCGTGTCGGGCAGGAGCTCCACGGTCCCCGAGGCATGGGCTTCCCGAAGGGTCGGCTCTTTGCCGCTCACGTCGACCATTCGCACGCTTCCCTGCGCATCGAGATGCGTCAGGGAAGGGCTTCCCGCGTCCGCCGTCATGTTGGGATCTCCATTCCAGAGTAAGCGCCGGCTTTGGAAAACCGACTTACCTTCGTAGCTTTCACTCACACCATTTTCCCTGCCCGGACCCCTGACGGCGCTTCCAAACAGGGTCTCATGAACCGTATGTCCGGCTCCCCTCTACAACCCTTCGATCACTTGCACGTACACCACCAAGTCCCCCGCCGGCAGTCCGCGTGTCGTCCGATCGCCTGCCCCGGCCATCCGAACCCGGAGACCGTCCCGGCAATCCGGGGGCAGGGTGATCCGAATGGA
>CAZGQL010000068.1:0-586 GCA_964527905.1 uncultured Syntrophobacteraceae bacterium | reverse complement strand
GGCGCGTCCGGTACCGCCACACGCGGCACACGTCCCTTTCCCGTTTGTGGCTCCTCGCCCGAGGCAAGTTGTGCAAAACACCTCCCGAACGTATTCCACCTGGTGTGTCGACGTCACTCTCGTCGCACTGCGGGCCACCTCCAGGTCGAAGCGCAGGTCGGGGCATCGGGACACGGTCTCACGCTGCCCCAGACTGACGCCGAAGTATTCCTCAACCACCTCGCGGACCGAAGCGGACTTTCCCCGGTTGCGGTTCCCATCGGCGCCTGTGCGGTTTGCTCGAGGTCGTCCGGCCCCGTACCCCCGACCTCGGTCGTACGTGCGACGTCGCGAGGGATCCACGAGGGTCTCGTATGCTTCCAGAGCCTGCCGAAATCGCTCGATCGCCTCTGGGTCATCCGGGTTTCGATCCGGATGAAACCGCAGCGCCAGCAGCCTGAAGGCCCGTTTGACCTCCTCCGCCGTCGCGCGCACCGAGAAAGTCGAAGAAGCGCCCAAGGGCAGCGTCCAGCGGCTCACCGCCGACGCCGACCTCCAGCCCCACCCCGCCATCGACGGGCGAGCCTTCAGCCCCGGCGAAATGCCC
>CAZGQL010000067.1:20213-21762 GCA_964527905.1 uncultured Syntrophobacteraceae bacterium | reverse complement strand
AGTTCAAGGCCAAGATTGCCCTGGAGGCCATCAAGGGGCATCGGACTGTTTCTGAAATTGCCAGCGAATGTGGGGGTCATCCTCATCAGATTACCCAATGGAAAAAGCAGGCCATCGAGGAGTTGCCGGACTCCCTCTCGGACCAACGTCGCAAGCGCACGGAGGACCAAAAGGCCCTTGTATCTGAGCTGTACCAACAGATCGGGCAACTGAAAGTGGAGTTGGACTGGCTTAAAAAAAGTCTGGACTTGCCTCTTGAGCGGAAACGCATGCTTATCGAGCCCGATCATCCGGTGCTCTCTGTTGCGAGACAATGTGAGCTCCTGGGACTTTCCCGGCCCAGAGTCAGCGTGAACGGATCGAGATTGAAATCAATCCGGAGGAGCCTTCGTTTAGGCAACAAGTGACTCTCTCCTTGAAAGGGAGGGCCTTGTCCTGGAAAAGCACGGAATTTCTGCCAGAGCGCATGACTGCGACCCTGCCCCTGGCCGGGACGTACAAACTGTCGTTCTCCGGCGCAACCGGAAGAAACACCTTCCTTTCACCGGAGACTATTGTCTGAGCGTTAGATCCGGCCTTGTAGGTCTGACACTCCGCTAACGCCTGCACGCGCAGGGGGGGCTTCCGCGAAGGATGTAAAGCGGCGAAGCCCGGCAGTGTCAGTCCTCGCCGCCCGGATCTTCGGCGGGCGCTCGCTTACCCGCCATTTCGATGCCGTATTTTTTGATCTTGTAGTGGATGGCGCGGCGGCTGATGCCCAGGATCTGTGCGGCGTCCTTCTGGACCCAGTTGGCCTGTTGCAGCGCGCGCAATATGGCGTGCCGCTCGCTGTCCTCGAGGGAGAGGGAGTCGCTTTCGGCGACGACCTTGGCGGGCTTATCGGGAAGTCCCGAAAGCTGCAGGTCGCTGGGCACGAGGACGGAGTCCCGGCTGAGGACCACCCCGGCTTCCAGAGCGTTTTTGAGTTCGCGCACATTGCCCGGCCAGGGGTACTCGGTGAGCCACTTGATGGTCTCGGGGGGGACCTTCACGGGGGGCAGGGAATGGGTCCGGCAGAAAGTGGTCACGAAATGCTGGGTGAGCAGGGGGATGTCTTCCCGACGCTCCCGCAAGGGAGGGATCTTCAAGGTCACCACCCGCAACCGATAATAAAGGTCCTCGCGGAACGTTCCCGCTTCCACCTCCTCGGGCAAATCGACATTCGTGGCGGAGATCACGCGGCAGTCCACGGGGATTTCCTTGAGATCCCCGATGCGCCGGATCTTGCGGTCCTCGAGGAAGCGCAGTAACCGCACCTGCATTTCCGGTGAAATGTTCCCGATTTCATCCAGGAAAAGGGTCCCGCGGTCCGCCGCCTCGATGAGCCCTTTCTTGTCACGGATGGCGTGGGTGAAGGCCCCCCGTACGTGACCGAACAGTTCACTTTCGAGGAGCCCAGTGGGGGTGGAGCCGCAGTCGACCACCACAAAAGGATGCTCCCGGCGGGGTCCCCGCTGATGGAGCAATCGTGCCACCCGCTCCTTTCCGACCCCGCTCTCCCCAAGAATCA
>CAZGQL010000067.1:0-20200 GCA_964527905.1 uncultured Syntrophobacteraceae bacterium | reverse complement strand
TCGATGCGCTCGATGAGATCGTAGAGCTCACGCATCGCCGGACTCTTGCCCCCGCTCAGCACATCGGCGATCGAGGGCTCCCCCTCGGGAACCGGAGCCTTTGCGACCGCGGACGGCTTTTTCAGGATGTCAGATACCTTACGAACCAGCTCCTTTCCGTCGAAGGGTTTCGTCAGGTAGTCCATTGCTCCGGCCTTGACGGCTTTCACCGCATCGGGGATGGTGCCATAGGCCGTGAGAAAGATCACGGGCAGGCTCGGACGCAGAGCATGCACTTCCCGGAAGAGCTCCATGCCGCCCATTCCGGGCATCCGCACGTCGGAGATCAACAGGTCGATGGACTGGCTTTGGATGATCTCGATGGCCTGGGCCGCACCCGGAGCCGTGATGGCGCGAAACCCGGCCGACATGAGCCGCGCCTCGACCACCTCGAGAATGTGCGGATCATCATCGACCACCAGGATCGTGGGTTTAGGCTGGGACGTCTTCTCCATCGGCACGGCTCAGGGGGAGGAAACCTCTTTTTGTTTTTCCTGAAATTTCAAATGGATCGCCTCGAGGGATTCGATCTGTTGCTTGAGGCGTCTCACCTCACGCTCCCTGGATTCCAGGCGCGTCCTGTAGCGCTCGAGTTCTTTCTCCCTACTCTCCAGGGCGCTCTTATAGGTTGCCAAGTCCTTGTTGACGTAGACGGATCCACCCTTCTTTCTCGGCTTCAAGGGCTGAGAGATGGGGGCTCCCTTGAGCTCGGGCGGCAGGGTCGGGCTGATGCGCTCGAGAATGGGCGTGAGCATGCGGGGATCCTCTCCGTTTTCGGATGGCGCCAGCCGGCTCCAGGACTGCCAGAGGGCCAGGGCGCTGTTGTATTCCTCGGTCGTCTGCGCCAAGATGAGCCGAGTACAACCCTGGGCATAGAGTGCCTTGCGCCTCAACGGCTCGGTGCCTGCGTTGCGGCTCAGTTCTTCGAAGAGGGCGAGGGCCTGGCCGTATTCGGCACTTCGGAAATACCCCATCGCTTCCTGAAACTTGTCCGAATCCTGCTGCGATGCCGCGATCTCCCGGCCCCGTGCAAGCCGGGATTCAGTGCCCTCACCGGTCACGCAGGCCGCCGCTTGTAGGGCGAGCAGCGTCACGAGTAGAGCGCGCACCCAGCGGATCAATGCCCGGTTGACGCGTGGCTTAATGAACATGCTCCTCCTGACGGGCCACGGGAAGCGTGAAACCGAAGGTGCTTCCCTGCCCCACCCGGCTCTGGACCCACAGGGTCCCGCCGTGGGCTTCGATGATGTGCTTAGAAATACTCAGGCCCAATCCGACTCCATCCACCTGGTCCCTGACATCGGACGCTCGGTAGTACTTGTGGAACACCAACCCGAGCTCCTCTTCCGGAACGCCGGGCCCGCGATCCGTGACCGAGAACCGCAGGTGAGGCTCGTCGTCGAGCCGGTCGGGCTCCACCCGGACCAGGACCTTGGAATCCGGGGGCGAGAACTTCACCGCGTTGCCGAGAAGGTTCATCAGGACCTGCTGGAGATGGGCAAAATCGCCCAAAATGGGGGGACACACCGCGGGCAGCTCCGTTTCGAGCACGATGTTTTTGGCCTCGGCGGCCGGGATCATTCGACGGACCGTACCGTTCACAAACGCGTTCGGGTCGATGGGCGCCTTGGTGATCTTCAACAGCCCTGCCTCCAACCTCGAGATCTGCATCAAGCGACTCAGAAGATCCGAAATCCGAGCGATCTCGGCGCTGGAAATCTCGAGGAAGCGACGCTGCCGTTCATTGATCGGCCCCACCACCTCCTCCACCATGAGGTTGACCGACTCCCGCACCGAGGTCAACGGGGTTCGAATCTCGTGGCTCAGCATCGAAATGAAGTCCGATCGCAACCGTTCCTCTTCCTTGAGGCGGGCCGCCATGTCGTTGAAGGCTCCCGCCAATTGCCCCAGTTCGTCCTTGGTCAGGATCGGGATGGGATCGCTGATTCCTTTCTGGGAAATGGAACTGATGCCCTTGCGAAGCTCCCGGAGGGGCCGATTCATGGAATGGGTCAGATAGAGTGTGCCCAGCAGACAGACGAGGATTGCCCCACCCAGACCGATCATCCCATAGCGTACCGCCATCCGCCCCTGATTCGTCACCCGAAACATCTGGACCTCGATCTCGTGCTCGTTTTCCGAGCGCGCCCTCGAGATGCGACCGATCCATTCATTGATCACGTCTTCCTCGATCCAGAGCCCCTCGGAGGCGTCCTGGAGCTCCAAGGTTTTCGAGGATGAGGGCACGGCCGCCTCATAGTCCCGGATGAGCTCATCCCAGACGGCCGACTGGGCCGGTTCCAGGTCCAAAGCCAGGATCAGGTTCAAGTTCTCCTCGAATTCCCTTTGAGCCGCGATGAAGTATCGCTTGTAGTCCTCCTTTTGCAACAGATCGTACTTGTTCTCATTTTCTTCCATCCACAGGAGGCTGTCGATCATCTTTTTGGCCGCTGAGGAGACGCGGTAGTTCTTGTTGACGATGTTGTCGGACACCTTGACGATGTGTTGAATGTGGACAAAGAGAACGAAGATCGTGCCAGAGAAGATGGACACCAGCGCAAAGTACCACAAGAAGAACTTGATCATGATGCCGGGTTTGGTCTTCATGGCATCCCCCACCCGGGCCTCCCCTTCCAAGCTCCCTCAGCACCGCAAATCAAGATGACGGCCCGAAGTCTCGCAACGCACCAAACATGATTGAATGAATCGTGGCGGATAATAAAAGAAGAGCTGGGGGGAGTCAATGAATGCGTTGGGAAACCCTGGAGAAGCGCCAACGCCCCTGGGACGGCGGACCCGAAACCCAGTTCCGGGTCCGCTGTCCCAGGAGCTCCGCCTCAGATGCCGGCAGGCGCCACACGAAAAGCGTTGAATCGAGCTCACTGTTCCCGATGCGTGACCACCAGTGCCCCGTCCCGCACATCCACGACGATCGTGGCTCCCTCGGGAATGTCTCCCTTCAGCAAGGCCCGACCGATACGGGTTTCCAACTGGTGTTGCAGGTAACGCTTGAGGGGACGAGCCCCATAGACGGGGTCGTAGCCCGCCTGGGCGATGAAATCGCGTCCGGCATCGGTCAGCTCCAGTTTGATCTCGCGGTCCTTCAGCCGGTTGGAGAGATCCCGGGTCAAGAGATCGATGATCTTTTTGATCTCGTCGAGCGTCAGCGGCTTGAAGAGCACGATGTCGTCGACGCGGTTGAGAAACTCCGGCCGAAACGCCCGCTTTAGTTCCGACATCACCTGTTTGCGGGCCTCCTCGCGAATTTCACCCCGGTCCGTCACGCCTTCCAGCAGGTGCGGCGATCCGATGTTGCTCGTCATGATGATGACCGTGTTCTTGAAATCCACCGTGCGCCCCTGGGCATCCGTCAGACGCCCGTCATCGAGGATCTGGAGCAAAACGTTGAACACATCCGGGTGCGCCTTTTCAATTTCGTCGAACAGGATCACGCTGTAGGGCTTGCGCCGCACGGCCTCCGTCAGCTGCCCCCCTTCCTCGTAACCGACATACCCGGGAGGCGCCCCGATCAGGCGCGAGACCGTGTGTTTTTCCATGTACTCGCTCATGTCGATCCGCACGACGTTATCCTCGGAATCGAACAAGGCCTCGGCCAGGGTCTTTCCGAGCTCGGTCTTTCCCACACCGGTCGGCCCTAGAAAGATGAAGGATCCGATGGGACGCCGGGGATCCTTGATGCCTGAGCGGGCCCGGATCACCGCGTCCGCGACCAGCTGAACCGCCTCGTCCTGACCCACCACCCGCCGGTGCAGCACCTCGTCGAGCCGCAGCAACTTCTCCCGCTCGCTTTCGACCAAACGTGTCACGGGGATGGAGGTCCATCGGGAAACGATTTCCGCGATTTCGTCTTCGGTGACCTCCTCGCGCAAGAGCCGATTTTCGCCTTGCGTCGAGGCCAGGCGCTCCTCCTCGGCCCTCACCTGTCGCTCCAGCTCCGGCAAGCGCCCGTGTCTCAGCTCGGCCGCTTTGTTCAGATCGTACTGGCGCTCGGCCAGCTCGATTGCGTGACGCACCCGCTCGATCTCCTCCCGCAGGCTCTGAACCTTCTTGATGGCCTCTTTCTCGGACTCCCACTGGGCCATCATGGTGTCGCTCCTGGAGCGAAGTTCGGCGATCTCCCTCTGGATCGCCTCCAGACGATCCTGACTGCCCTTGTCCCTCTCCTTCTTGAGGGCCGCCTCTTCGATTTCCAGCTGCATGATCCGCCGGCGAACATCGTCCAGTTCCGAGGGCATCGAGTCGATTTCGGTGCGGATCATGGCGCAGGCTTCATCCACCAGATCGATGGCCTTGTCGGGCAGGAACCGATCCGAAATGTACCGATTCGACAGCACGGCCGCCGCGACGAGCGCACTATCCTGGATCTTGACCCCGTGATGGACTTCAAAGCGCTCCTTGAGCCCTCTGAGGATCGAAATGCTGTCCTCGACCGTCGGCTGGTCCACCATAACGGGCTGAAAGCGACGTTCCAGGGCGGCGTCCTTTTCGATGTACTTGCGGTATTCATCGAGGGTCGTCGCGCCGATGCAATGGAGCTCCCCGCGGGCCAGCATGGGCTTGAGCATGTTTCCCGCGTCCATGGACCCTTCTGCCCTGCCCGCACCCACAATCGTGTGCAGCTCGTCGATGAAAAGCAGAATTCGCCCTTCGGACTGCTTGATCTCCTGAAGGACCGCCTTGAGCCGCTCTTCAAACTCCCCGCGGAACTTGGCTCCCGCCACCAGCGCCCCCATGTCGAGGGCGAAGAGCGATTTGTCCTTGAGCCCTTCGGGCACATCGCCGCGCACGATGCGGTGGGCCAGACCCTCGACGATGGCCGTCTTGCCGACTCCGGGCTCCCCGATGAGCACCGGGTTGTTCTTGGTCTTGCGGCTGAGGATGCGGATGACGCGCCGAATTTCCGCGTCCCGACCGATGACGGGATCCAGTCGGTTGGCACGAGCCTCGACCACGAGATCCCGCCCATATTTTTGCAGCGCTTCGTAGGCACTCTCCGGGGAGGCGCTGGTCACCCGTTGGTGGCCGCGAACATCCGTCAGGGTCCGCAAGAACAGATCACGCGTGATCTGAAACTCCTGCAGCAGCCGGCCCGCCGGAGTTGAGCGCCCCTCCTCGATGAAGGCCAGCATCAAATGCTCCACGGAAACATACTCGTCCCGGAGTCGCTCCGCCTCTTCCTGGGCCTTGACCATGAGACGGCTCAAGCGCTGCGTCACGTAGACCTTCCCCGGTTCGACCCCCGGTCCGCTCACCCGCGGTTTCCGAGCCAGCTCCTCTTCCAGCCTCTCACGCACTTGGTCCACGGGGACCTCCATGCGCTGCAGAAGGCGCGGCACCAGTCCGTCGGACTGTTCCACCAGGGCCAGGAGCAGGTGCTCCCCGTCCACTTCCAGATGGCCGTGCCGGATCGCACGCGTCTGGGCGGCCTGAATCGCTTCCTGCGACTTGATGGTGAATTTGTTGAGATCCATACCCGAAACAACCTCCTCATTGTCTTCAATCGCGCGGGTTGAACCGCGACACTCGTTTCAATTCCTCGAACAGCTCCCGCTCCCGCTCCGTCAGCCTCTTCGGCACCCGAACACTCACGACGGCGTAGAGATTGCCCTGCGTCCCTTTTGGATTGGGCATTCCTTTTCCGCGAAGCCGCAGTTTTTGCCCCGTCTGCGTGCCCGCCGGAATCTTCATCGTCACCGGGCCCGCCAGGGTGGGAACCTGCAGCTCGGCCCCGAGCGCCGCCTCCCAGGGCGTGATGGGAAGATCCATGTAAAGATCCCGCCCCTCGACCCGATAAATGGGGTGCGGATCGATTTCGACCTTCAAGTATAGATCCCCCCTGGGCCCACCACCGGTTCCCTCTCCCCCCTGACCGCTCAGTCGGATCCGCTGACCGGGCAGAATGCCGGCAGGGATCTTGACTTCATAATTCTTTTCCTGGACCGATATCTTTCCTCCAGGTGAGGTCGTCTGGGTTTGGAGAGTGATGGACTTGGTCGAGCCGTGGAAAGCGTCCTCCAGACGAATATGAATGGTCGCTTCCCGATCTGCTCCCGGCTGTGCCCAAGAGGGCTCCGCACTTCCCCGGCCGCGGGAAAAGGCATCCCGAAATCCCATTCCACCGAACAAGGTTTCAAAAAAATCGCTGAAATCTCCGCCCCCGGTGGACCAACGAAACTCGGTCTGCCCCCCTCCCCGCCCAAAACCGAACTGGGACTCCCAACCTGGTGGCGGTCTGAATTCCTGCCCACTCTTCCAGTGCTCCCCAAGCTGATCGTACTTGGAACGCTTGTCCGGGTCCTTGAGCACCTCATAGGCTTCACCGATTTCCTTAAACCGCTCTTCGGCATCCTTGGCCTTGTTGACATCCGGGTGATACTTCCGCGCCAGCTTGCGGTAGGCCTTCTGGATGTCTTCCTGGGACGCCGTCCGCGGAACCCCAAGTATTTCGTAGTAATCCCGATATTTCACTGCCATGGTCTTTGCCGCCTGTCCCCGTCCGTGATCAATGCTCAAACGCTCCCATTGTAAGCATCCCCCTGAACCTGTCCAACCGTCCCCTCACGACCGAACCTGTCCCCGGGGGGTGGCCCCCCGATGCAACAACGATCTAACTGACTTGAATGATTATTACTTCAGAGCATTCGTCCTGGCCCTAAAGTAATCACTCTTTTTGGCATGGCTAGTGCATAGAGCTGATCAAAATGCTTCGACCAGTGTCTTTTCTCATGAAATCGTAACCTTGAGCGAAACTGATTCGATTCCCATGGGAACTTTCCCTTTGACACCCAGTCGCGTTCCCCTCATCATGCCGCCAATCCTTCCGCTGGCATACCTCGATTCGTGGTGACTTCGCAATGCAAGGCAGTTTGTCCGATTTCGTTGTAAAGGATAAGATAGTGATGATGGATGGAAGCATGATGGAAACGGCTCAGCAATCGAATGCAATGGAAACCGCATCTGTTCGGGATATTCCATTTCCCGCCGGGGAGCCGGCCCCCGCCCTGTCGGCCAACGCGCTGGTGGTGATGCGGAAGCGCTACCTGAAGGATGAGAGCAACGAGCCCGTCGAGACGCCCGAGGAACTTTTCTGGCGCGTGGCCAAGGCCATTGCCCGGGCGGACGCGCTGTTCGAAGGCCCGGACCGGGTGGCGGAGAGCGCCCTGCAGTTTTACCGGCTCATGGCACGCCTGGACTTCATGCCCAATTCACCCACCCTGATGAATGCCGGGCGCAAGCTGGGCCAACTGTCCGCCTGTTTCGTCCTCCCCGTCGAGGACTCCATCGACTCGATCTTTGACGCCATCAAGCATGCCGCCATGATCCACAAGAGCGGCGGGGGAACGGGTTTTTCCTTTTCCCGCATCCGCCCCGAGAACGATAAGGTTCTGTCAACCCAGGGAGTGGCCAGCGGCCCCATCTCCTTCATGACCGTCTTCGACACGGCGACGGAGACCGTCAAGCAGGGGGGGACCCGTCGCGGCGCCAACATGGGCATTCTGCGCGTCGATCACCCAGACATCCAGAAGTTCATCATCTGCAAAACCCTCGACGAGCGGCTGACCAACTTCAACATTTCCGTTGCCATCACGGACGCCTTCATGGAGGCGGTCGAACGGGATGCTCCCTACGATCTCATCAATCCCCGAACCGGCACGAAGGTCAAGAGTCTTCCCGCGCGCGAGGTATTCAAGAGCATCGTTCAGGCGGCGTGGAAGAACGGAGAACCGGGAATCATCTTCATCGATGCGATGAACCGCGACAATCCCACGCCCCACGTGGGCCAGATCGAGAGCACCAATCCGTGCGGGGAGCAACCGCTGCTTCCCTACGAATCGTGCAATCTCGGGTCCATCAATCTGGCCAACATGGTCCGGGACGGCCGCGTGGATCACGCCCACCTGAAGGAGGTGGTGTGGCAGGTCGTACATTTCCTCGACAACGTGATTGAGGTCAACAAGTATCCGCTTCCGAAGATCGAGGAACTGACGCGCGCCAATCGCAAAATCGGGCTCGGCGTCATGGGCTTCGCGGACATGCTCATTGCGTTGGGGATCCCCTACAATTCGGAGGAGGCCGTCCAGAAGGCCGAGGAGGTCATGGAGTTCATCCAGAGCGAGGCCAAGGCGGCATCGGCCTATTACGGCGAACAGCGCGGGAATTTCCCCAACTATCCGGGTTCCGTTTACGACAAGCCCTCCACCCCGTTCATGCGCAACGCGACGGTGACGACCATCGCTCCGACGGGAACCATCAGCATCATCGCCGGCTGTTCCAGCGGGATCGAGCCGGTGTTCGCCCTGAGCTTCGTACGCAAGGTGTTGGATGGTCAGGAGCTTCTGGAAGTCCATCCCCTGTTCCAGAAGGTTGCCAAGGAGAGGGGATTCTACAGCGAATCGCTCATGAAGCGCATTGCCGAAAAGGGAAGCTGTCAGAGCTTTACGGAGATCCCCGAGGACGTGCGCCGAGCCTTCGTGGTCTCCCACGACGTGACTCCCGAATGGCACATCCGTATCCAGGCCGCTTTCCAGAAGCATACGGACAACGCCGTCAGCAAGACCATCAATTTCCCGAACACCGCCACGGTCGAGGACGTTGAAAACGCGTACCTCATGGCTTTCAAGGCTGGCTGCAAGGGGATCACGATCTACCGGGACGGCAGCCGTGACGTGCAGGTCCTCAACATTCAGCGCAAGGTCCAATATCCTCAGGTAGAGCCGCGTCCCCGGCCGGATGAAACCACTGGCGTCACCGAGCGCATCAACACCGGGTGCGGGAAGCTCTACGTGACCATCAACACGGACGAATACGGATTCTGCGAGGTTTTCGCGCAGATGGGCAAGGCCGGGGGGTGCGCTTACTCCCAGATCGAAGCCACCAGCCGGCTCATTTCGCTGGCTCTGCGCTCCGGGGTCAAAGTGGACGCCATCATTCGACAATTGATGGGCATCCGCTGTCCTTCCCCCACCTGGCGCAACGGGGAACAGGTCGTCTCCTGCTCGGACGCCATCGCCAAGGTCCTCAATCATCAGGCACAGCTCAACATCGTGCACCGATCCGACGAGATGGGGGCGTGTCCGGACTGCGGCGCCTCGGTAGAGCACGAGGGTGGCTGCATCGTCTGCAGGGCGTGCGGATTCAGCCGGTGCAGTTGATGGGCGACTCGGGGCCCACAGAGGGTTGGACGCTCAGTCCCGCGGAGGCGCGCGCCCTTCAGACGCAGCTTGCAGACCGCGTCAGGATTCAGCCGCTCCCGGAATCCTTCCAGATACTGGGGGCGGCCGATATCGGATATTCCAAGTCGACGGATCTGCTGGTCGCGGTGCTGATGACCTTTCGATGGCCGGACCTGGAATGGATCGAAACGGCACACGTCACGGCTCCTGCCCGATTCCCTTACATCCCGGGTTTGCTGTCCTTCCGTGAAATCCCCCCGATTCTCGAAGCCGCGCGACAGCTTACCCGACTGCCCGATGTCCTGCTGTGCGACGGACAGGGAATCGCCCACCCGAGGCGGCTGGGCTTGGCGTCCCATCTGGGAATCTGCCTCGGACTTCCGACGGTGGGGTGTGCGAAAACCCGCTTGTGCGGCGAGCATGATCCCCTTGATTTGCAGGGGGGAAACCACACTCCCCTTCGCCTGGGCGACGACATTGTCGGGTGCGTGCTGTGCACGCGCACGAACGTCAAGCCGCTCTATGTTTCCCCCGGGCATCTGGCGGACTGCGATTCCTCACGCCGGCTCATCCTCCGCTGCGTCCGCCGCTTTCGCATTCCGGAGCCCCTGCGACAGGCCCACAACCAGGCCACGCGCCTGCGGACGGAAATCAGTGCTGGCCCGGCATAATGGATGGTTACGTCTTAACTTGTACGAAGGTTCAACTCAAACGCAAGGAGACCATGATGCCAAGAAGATTGAGATCTTTACCGGCCATGTTCGTGCTCACCTTCGTTTTGTTTCAGACCATGAGTGGCCTCGCTTCAGCCTTTCAGGGGGACGTGGACCAGGCCGCCACCATCATCGAGCGGTTCCAGGAAATACCGGAAAGCTCCATTCCGCCGGCGGTTCTGAGGGATGCCAAGGGCCTGGCGATCATGACGGTCGTCAAGGCGGGGTTCATCATTAGCGGCCGGGGCGGCTCGGGGGTCGTCGTGGCCCGAACCAAGAAGGGTTGGAGTCCCCCCTCGGCCATCGGGACGGGGGGAGCCGGTTTCGGCTTTCAGATCGGAGCGCAGGTAACGGAATTCGTGATCGTCTTGAACACGGACGCAGCTGTGCGGGCCTTCTCGCGCGGGGGCAACGTCACCATTGGAGGGGACCTGAGCGCCGCGGCCGGCCCAGTCGGCAGGACGGTGGCGGCGGGCGTCATGCCCACGGCTGCCATCTACACCTACAGCCGCAGCCAGGGCCTCTTTGCAGGCATCTCGCTGGAGGGCACCGTCATCGCGTCCCGCGACGACGCCAACGCCCGGTATTACGGCAGGCCGGTGACCCCGAGCGAGATCCTGTCGGGTCGCGTGAAGGCACCCGCCGGGGCCAGGCGCCTCCTGAACGTGCTTCGTCGGTGGTGAGGGAACCCAAGGTCGTGGCATCAGACCCGGGCGTTTTGAACCCCCAGGAACGCCCGGGTCCACAACCTCATTGCTGATGGCCCGATCACAAGGATTGATGTGTCTCCTCGAGCCTCAGGGCGATCAGGACTCGGGGATGAGGTAATCGCAGTCCTCGATCGTTACGGAATCCTTTCTGAACCGATCATCGGATTCGGGGAGGATCACCAGCGACTTACGCGTCGGGTTCACGGCCTCGAGTTGTTCCGGAATGCCTTCCCGCCAGGCGTGCACCGCCCCGGCCAGAATGATCAGGCCTGTGCCCGCATTCCCCTTCAGGTACTCCTCGGCATGCACCGCCATGGATGCATCCCAGACCAGCTGAGCTTCGCAAAAACGCGTGAAGGCGGCGTCGCTCATGCCCGCATGACCGTGCGCCCGGCGCATGATTTCCGTGTACCGCCCACTGACCCGGCACGTGATGGGGGGGAGCAGTCCCAATTCCTCGGGGCTCAGTGAGGCAAATCCCTCCCGGGCGACCTTGCCGGTGATTTCCCTGGGTACATTGAGACCGACCATCGGGATTCTCTTGTCCCGACAGAACACAAAGATGCGCCGGTAGAAGGGCCAGGTCATGCCCCAGTGATGCGAGAATCGGCTTTCGAATTCCGTTTCGCTGAGTTTCCCGGCAACCCACTCGTCCAGGTCGCTCTGACCTCGGCGCTGAAACATCTCGAGACCCACCGCCATCTTCCGCCCTTTCTCGTGTAGGGCCTCAATGATGGCCAGTTGTGCGTCATGGTCCTTTTGCCGACCGTGGATTTCACCCACCGTGATGACTTCCGCCTGGGCGAGCCTCGCAACGGCATCCTTCAGGGAGACCACACGCTTGGAGGCCACATCGAAGAGAGGGAGAGACGAGGCGCAGGCGGTCCAACCTGAAGCCAGCATCAACGTCCACAACGCCGTCAGAACCACAGGGGTTTTCTTCATGATTGCTCGTCCTTTCCTGGATGCATCGCGAAAGGGCCTGGACCGAACGCCCCTTGCCTCAGGAATCCCGGCAGAGGGTGATCATTCGCCTTGCGGTGTATTCGGCCACGTCCGCCAGACCGTCCAGGGGCATCGCGTGGACCGAGGAAGCGCCGAAGAGAGCCGTAACCGATGCGGGGAATTCATCGTCGGGAAGGTTGAAAACATAGTAGAGCGCAATTCGGGGAAGCGGATAGAGGGTGAAGGAAAAATCCCCGGTGACGGCGTCGTCGTTTTCTTTGCCCGAGAAAACCCGAACGAGGGTCTCCTGATTTCGCCGGATCGCGGGCACAAGGGGAACGAGGATCCGTTCGGCGTTGGCGGCGAAAGCCCCGTGATACGGCATGCTGCCGGGCAGCTCCTTGAAAGCCTTGAGGGGATGTAACCGCAAGGGTTGTTCGGTGACGTGACAGGCGTACATGGCTATGAGCAATGCCTCGGGTCCGGCCGCTTCTGTGGTTCCCAACAGAATGCGGTCCGATTCGAGAACGCAATCTTCGCCAAACGCGCGAAAATGGAGGTTCCCGTTTTCGGCGACAGCCGGCAAGGCCCGTTGCAACTCCACCGATCCACGCCCCCAGGCCCGTTTCAGGTAGTCATTGCGTATGGCGCCATAGGAGTCCGTCATTCCTCTTCCTCCCCATCGCATCAGTTGTCGGTTGCACGCTCCGCCGCGGTGCGGTAATGAAGCGAAGTGTGATCGGCTCCCCCACTCCCAACCTCGAAGGACATGAACAACATGATTGAGCTCCCGTTGTCCGGCGGCCATGCCCGGGTACCCATTCAGCCGACAAAGATCATCGCCCTGGGCCTGAATTACCGGGACCACATCGCCGAGAGCCACTCGGTCAAGGTGAGCGGCTTTACCGATGAAATTCCTGACGAGCCCATCCTCTTCCCCAAGACCCCCAACGTTCTCGTGGGACCGGATGAGCCTGTCATTTTGCCTGCTTTTCTCGCGGATTACCAGTTCGAGGATTTGCGGACCGATTATGAGGCGGAGCTCGCCATTGTGATTGCCAACCGGTGCCGTCACGTTCCGAGGGAGCAGGCCATGGGCCAGATTCTGGGATTCACCTGCTTCAACGACGTGAGTCAGCGCAATCTGCAGACCCGGGACCGGTCCGGCTGGTTTCGTGGGAAATCTTTAGACACCTTTGGACCGATCGGACCGCGCATCGTGCGACCCGAGGATGTGGGCGACCCCCAGAACCTGCGGATCCAATGCCGCCTCAACGGGCGGACCGTCCAGGATTCCAACACGCGGTTCATGATTTTCTCCATTCCCGACATCATCGCCTTTGTCTCCCGCCAATTCACTCTCATGCCCGGGGATATCATCGCGACGGGAACGCCGAGCGGCGTAGGTCGAATCCAGGGCGGTGACGTGGTCGAGGTTGAAATCGAGTCGATCGGGACCCTCCGTAATCCCGTGATCCAGGAGCGTTAAGCTTGCCCCACCCGGAAGAACCGCCCGCATCCTCCCAACATGCTTTGACAGGAAGAGGCAGCGCGCGGGGTGCCGCAGGGTCTCCGGAAGTGACACCCCGCGGCGCCCCGCTTGACTCGAGGCGCCTCGCGGTGACGCCGCAGATCCTACTTTTGCCTAGACACCCGCCCCCTTGGAATTATAATGAGTTAGAAGTCGAATCGTCCTGCTGGATGTGGATTCAACAGGGTGTTTCATCGCCGAAGCCATTGAACAAGCACTCTCGATTGGATGCATGGTTGTTTCATGAGGGATTCTATGGAAAGCGGGTCGGGCGACAACCACCTCTCCAGGCTTCGCGAAAAGGCCGAGGCGTTCGTCGGCGGGATGATGCAGGAGAAGGAAATCGCCGCCCTCTCCCTGGAAGAGATCAAGCGCCTCGTTCAGGATCTTTGGGTTCATCAGATCGAGCTCGAAATGCAAAACGATGAGCTCCGTCGGGTCCAACAGGAGCTGGAGGCATCCCGCGATCGGCTGTCCCTGCTTTTTAACATGGCCCCGGTGGGCTATTTGACCGTCGATCGTCACGGGATCATCCTCCAGTGCAACCAGACCTTGGCGGAAATGCTCCACATCGAGCCCGGTCGCCTGGAGAACCGACCGTTTGCCGATTTCATCGACCCCCGGGACCGTCCCATTTTTCTGGCCCGCTTCAAGGCGTTTTTCAAGAAACCCGCCCACAAGTCCATTGAAATCCGTTTGAGCCGCAAGGGAAGGCCCAGCCTCTGGGCGGAGCTCGAGGGCCGTGCCATTGAGCCTTCGCCTTCCCAGGATGCAAGGACGGACGATTCGCCTTTGCTGGTGATCGCCGTAAGCGACATCAGTAAGCGCAAACGGGCGGAGGAAGAACGTCAGCTGACCCTCAAACGCACCTCGGAGACCCTCGAGAGCATCAGTGACGGTTTCCTCTCCCTGGACCTCGATCTGGTGGTCAACTACTTCAACAGCGCCGCCGAAAAGCTCCTGGGCAGGAGCCGAACCGAGGTTCTCGGAAGGGAGTTTTTCACGGTCTTTCCAGACTTGCAGGGTTCCGTGCTCGAGGAGCATTTCCGCAAGGCCCTGGCGGACATGACGTTTTCGTCGTTCGAGACCCATCTGCGCCAAGCTCCCTACACCAACTGGTACGAAGTCCGGATTTACCCGCATCCGGGCGGCATTTCGGTTTATTTCCAATCGGTCACCCAGCGCAAGCGGGGCGAGGAGGCGTTGAGGAAGAGCGAGATCCGATACCGGACCATTGTGGAGACGGCCCGAGAAGGGATCGGATCGCTCGACAAGAACTTTCGGACCTCTTTTGTGAACAACCGACTTGCCGAGATGCTGGGCTACTCCGTGGAGGAAATGCTCGGACGCCCCTTGACCGATTTCATCCCGGCGGAGGAACTGGAGGACTTCGCCAAGCGAGACGTGACGCGTAAGGGTGGGTCGGGCGGTGTGTATGAACTGGCATTCCGTCACAAGGACGGGTCCATCCGGCACATGATCGTCTCGGTCACTCCGACCCTGGACGACCAAGGCCGCTTCGACGGCTCCTTTGCGATGTTCACGGACATCACCGACCGCAAGCTGGCCGAGGCGGCCTTGCGAGAGAACGAGGAAAACCTCTCCATCACACTGCAATCCATCGGCGACGCCGTCATCACCACGGACGTCAACGGCTGGATTTCCCGAATGAATCCGGTGGCCGAGACGCTCACCGGCTGGAAGTTCGCACAAGCCAAAGGACGGCAGTTGAACGAGGTCTTTCAAACCTTTGATGTGGAAACCGGGGAACGGATAGCCAATCCGATCGATGCGCTCCTGCGGCGCCGGTCCTCCTCCGAGGCACGGCGCACGTCGTCACTGGTTTCCCGAGAGGGCGTCAAGCGCCTGATCGCCGAGAGCGGGTCTCCCATTCTGAACAGCCAGGGTGTGGCGGTGGGCGCCGTCCTGGTGTTTCGCGACGTGACCGAGCAGGTCAAGCTCGAACAGCAGTACCGACAGGCACACAAGATGGAGGCGGTCGGGCAACTGGCTGGGGGGGTCGCCCATGACTTCAACAACCTCCTGCAGGTCATCCTTGGACATCTGGACATCGTCCTGGCGGAAATCCCGGCCGATGCGGCCTTTCGCAAGCGTCTCCATCAAGTCCAGAAGGCCGTGAACCGGGCCACCACCTTGGTGCGACAGCTCCTGGCGTTCAGTCGCCGCCAGACCATGCAGATGGTGAAGGTGGATCTCAACCAGACCATCACCACCCTGCTCAAAATGCTGCGTCGCCTGATCGGCGAGCACATCGAGCTCGATTTCACCCCCGGCTATCCCATTCGGCCTGTGAAAGCGGACCCCGGGCAGATCGAACAGGTGTTGATGAACCTGGCCCTCAATTCCCGGGATGCGATGCCCAACGGCGGCCGCATCACCATTCAGACCCAAAACGTCACCTTCAGCCAGGCCTACTCCAAGGACCAATTTTCCATTAAGGCCGGCGACTACGTGATGATTTCCTTCGCGGACACGGGGGGCGGGATTCCCAAGGAGCTCCATGAGCACGTGTTCGAACCGTTCTTCACCACGAAGGAGATCGGCAAGGGCACGGGATTGGGACTCTCGACGGTTTATGGGGTCATCAAGCAACACGAGGGGTCGATCCATCTCCAGAGCGAGGAGGGACAGGGGACCGTTTTCAGAATCTACCTGCCGGCTCTGCACGGGGTGGTGGATGACATGACCCACGAGGGATCCCCCTACCCGACCCACGAAGGATTCACGGTGGTATCCCAAAAGGCGACCATCCTGCTGGCGGAGGATGACCCCATGGTGCGTGAGATCGCCGTGGAGTTTCTGACCAAGGCCGGGTACAGTGTCCTGGTTGCATCGGACGGGGATTCCGCGAGATTTCTGTTCAACGAGCATCTCAACGACGTGGACCTGGTCATTCTGGACGTGGTGATGCCGAAAGCCAGCGGCCGTGTGGTCGCCGACCACATCCGCGGACTACGGCCGGACATTCCCATCCTTTTCTGCAGTGGGTACGCACCGGAGCTGGCCAATTTCGCCCCTTACCTCTCCGAAGACCTCGACCTCCTCCAAAAGCCCTACCAGCCCCATGAGCTTCTAGAGCGAGTGCGGCTCGCGCTGGCACGTTAGGCCGCCGTGATCCGCCTGAGAAGCCGCATCCCGGATCAGAGGGATTGGAAGAAGATTCTCTCTTGGTCCCTGTACGACTGGGGAAACTCGGCCTTTTCGACCACCGTGATGGCAGGGTTTTTCCCCGTCTTCTTCAAGGAATTCTGGAGTTTGGGCACGGACGTGTCCATGAGCACCTTCAAGTTGGGAACGGCCAATTCCCTGGCAAGCCTGATCATCTTCCTGACGGCCCCCCTGCTGGGAGCCATCGCGGACCAGAGCCGTTCCCGGAAGCGTTTTTTGTTCGCCTTCGCTGCCTTGGGAATTGTCATGAGCGGAGGTCTCACTTTCGTGGGCCGCGGCGAGTGGCAGCTCGCCGCCCTCACCTACGCGCTGGCGACGCTGGGCTTTTCCGGAAGCATCGTTTTCTATGATTCCCTTCTCCTGGAAGTCGCGACGGAAAGGGACACACACTTCGTTTCCGCCCTGGGATTCTCTCTTGGATACCTCGGCGGGGGGTTGCTGTTCGCACTCAATGTGGCCATGACCCTAACCCCCTCCCGGTTCGGGCTGGGAGGGGTCAGCGACGCCGTTCGCGCGTCTTTCCTCACGGTCTCGATCTGGTGGGCCGTCTTTTCGATCCCACTGCTCCTCCACGTCCCCGAATCGGGAAGGGCCGGCCCCAAATTGTCGCATTGGACGGCGATCCGCGCCGGCTTCCGCCAATTGGCCGAAACGTTCCGGGAGGTCCGCAGGCTTCGGGTCGTGCTCCTGTTTCTGGCGGCCTACTGGTTTTACATCGACGGGGTGGACACCGTCATCCGGATGGCTGTGGACTATGGGCTGAGCCTCGGCTTCCCGGCCCGAAGCCTGCTGCTGGCCCTCCTCATCACGCAGTTCGTGGGGTTTCCCGCCGCCATCGTATTCGGCCTCATCGGAAAGCGCGTGGGTCCAAAGACGGGGATTTATCTGGGCATCGCCGTCTATTTCGGTGTGACCGTGTGGGCGTATTTCATGGAGCGTGAAGCGGAGTTTTATGCCATGGCGGTCGCCATTGGACTGGTGCAGGGAGGCATTCAGTCGCTGAGCCGTTCCCTGTACGCCCGGATCATTCCCAGAGACAAGGCCTCGGAATTTTTCGGTTTTTACAACATGCTCGGAAAATTCGCGGCCGTGATGGGACCGTTTTTCATGGGGCTCACAGGTCTTCTAACGGGGAGTCCGCGCCGTTCGATCCTGGCCCTCACCGTGTTGTTCGCCATAGGCGCGGCGTTGCTGTGGAGCGTTCGTGAGAGCGATGGCGCTCGCCTCGCCCGCGAGATGGAGGATTCAAGCTTGGCTCAGTGAAGGCTCCAGCCCACCAGGAAGGACATGGAAAGATAACAGACGGCCTCGAGGACGCCCGCCCCGACATTGGGGCGTTCCTGATGCACCAGTTCCTGCGTCAACTTCGCGCCGGTCAGGATGAATTTGTCCACGGCAAGTCGCACCAGGGGCAGCAAGACCAACCCGAGCAGCACCGAGATTGCAAATCCCTCGAGGCTTCTGGCCCACGAAACGAAGTCCCCCGCCACCGCGAAACGGATGATGTTCCCGATGGCCAGCAGCACGCCCGCATAGGCTGCACCGACCGCGACATTGTCTTTTTCCAGCGCCGCTTGAGCGTCGTAGGGCAAGAGACGATCATACACCTTGGCCGCCACGATGAGGGCAAACTGCCCCAGGAAAAAGAAGAGAAACAGGGCCCCCAAACCACCCCCTTCCCCGGAAAGGACTCCGTTGAGGATCAACCCCGTGGCAACGTGGTTGGCCGCCGTGACCAGGCCGACCCCGCTGTTCTGGTCCTGGACGATTTCCTTGTCGGCATCGGAGCGCGTGAGAATCAGCCAGTCGTTGAGGCGTTCGGCCGCGTTCAATAGGACGATGGCGAGTGCTCCATAGCCGGCCATGGACAACATGCCCTTCGTGAGCGATGCGGCGGTTCCCCACAGAGCGCCCCCGAGGGCCAGCGTCAGTCCGATCAGGTAGCCGCCCATCTTGATGGCCATGGCCAGATTGTCCCGCTGAACCAGCTCGGCCTCGAGGGAAATCCCGCGCCGCAGCCATTGAAAAATGAATTTGCCCAGAATGAACAGCATGAGGGCTTCCACCAGGTACACCAGGCTGTGCAAGTAGGGATTCCAGTCCATGCGCTCCTCCAGAGGCCATGTCCAGCGGGAAGGTTCCTGGTTCGGGACGTCGGCGCTCCCCATCCGTTCGCCCCTCCCCCTCCGGCCGTACTCTATGTGAACGATCCCTTCCATCGCAATCACTTTTTGTGCGCGGACGGCTCGCCACTTACCGTTTGCTCCTCCTGGTGAGGTGATGTAAGAGTAGGGCACGGGTCCGACCGAAACCAGGAGGCACGCCACCATGAAAAGGACGACGGGGATCACTCTCGGGGTCGTCATGTCCGCCCTCATCGCAACCGGGTGCGGGGAAGAACCGCGGCGATGCGTCGATGCCAACAACGTCGTGGTGAGCGATGAGCTGTGCAAGGATGACGATGGTTCCGGCGGGCGTACCACCCACAGCACAACGGGCGTCTTCATGGGCGGACACCGCTGGTATTACGGCGGTTCGGGGCACACCATCGGCAGCGTCGCAACCGGTGGAGGATATGTTTCGCGGGGAGGTTTCGGCCGCTCGGCTTCTTCGTTCGCATCGACCTCCGGCTGATCTGAACCGCTCGGCTGGTCACACCCCGGCGTAGGACCATGAAACGGATATCCACGGAAAGACGCCCCGATTGGGAGGAAAGGGTCGAGGCGGTCGGTTTGTCGTTCCACCATACGGTCGAGGGACTTTACTGGGACGAAAGTGCTTATTACGAGTTCAGTGCCGACGAAGTCGACCTGTTGGAGCGATCGACCAACGAGCTCCAGGAAATGTGCATCGCCGCTGCTCAGCACGTGATCGACCACGACCGATTCGCCGAGCTGGCCATCCCCCCCGAAGCCGTTCCCTTGATCAAGCTCACTTGGGAAGAGGAACCGCCAGCCGTTTACGGCCGCTTTGACTTTGCCTATGACGGGGCCTCCCCACCCAAGCTCCTGGAATACAACGCCGACACCCCAACCGCCCTCCTTGAATCCAGCGTCGTGCAGTGGTTCTGGCTCCAGGACACCCAACCCGAAGCCGATCAGTTCAACTCCATTCACGAACGCCTCATCGCCAAATGGTCCGAGCTTTGGGACGACCTCCTTGCGTTCCCCTTGTATTTCACTTGTACTCGCGGCAGCATTGAGGATCGAGTGACGACCGGCTACCTACAGGATACGGCCGAACAGGCGGGTCTTCTCACGGCCTTCATTGCGGTGGAGGATATTGGTTGGGACCATGAACGCAGGCAATTCGTTGACCTCAGCCACCGGCCCATCACGAATCTTTTCAAACTCTACCCCTGGGAATGGCTCCTTGGGGAGACGTTTGCGCCCTATCTGATCGAGTCCCACGGCTGGATGCAGTGGATCGAGCCCATCTGGAAGCTGTTGCTCTCCAACAAAGGGCTGCTCCCGATCCTTTGGGAGCTCTACCCAGGCCACCCCAACCTGCTGGAAGCCTATCGGGACGAGCCGCGCGGCCTGCGCTCCTATGTGCGCAAGCCCCTGTATTCCCGGGAGGGCGGCAACATCCTTATCTGCCGCGAGGGACAAACCCTCCAGGAAACGGACGGGGACTATGGGGCGGAGGGGTTCATCTACCAGGAACTCGCCCCCCTTCCCTGCTTCGAGGGCAACTTTCCCATCGTCGGGAGCTGGGTCATCGACCAAGAGTCAGCCGGGATCGGCATTCGGGAGACACGAACGCTCATCACCGACAATACTAGCCGATTCGTTCCGCACCTGTTTCGGCATGGCTCCGTGCCTTGAGCCTCGCCGCGCGCCCGGCGCCGTCGACCACTGATCGCCCCGGCTCTTGATG
>CAZGQL010000066.1:18254-22671 GCA_964527905.1 uncultured Syntrophobacteraceae bacterium | reverse complement strand
GCATGGAAAGCGGATCCGACGCGGTTCTCTCGTTCATGCGAAAGGGTGCCACGGCCGCCCAGCACGTCGATGCGGGCCTCAAGGTGGTGCAGGCCGGAATGACCCTCTCGGAATACATCATGCCCGGACTCGGGGGCAAGCAGTGGACCCGCGAGCACGCGGTGGAAACGGCGCGGGTCCTGAACGCCATCGACCCCCATTTCATTCGGCTTCGCAGCCTCCGCATTCCACCCCACGTTCCCCTCCACGAGGACGTGCTGGCCGGGCGCTTCACGCCGCTCACCGACGACGAGACCGTTTCGGAAATCCGCCTCCTCCTCGAATCCCTGCAGGGCATCCACAGCACCCTCACCTCGGACCACATCATGAACCTGCTTGAGGAAGTCGCCGGAAAGCTGCCCGACGATCAAGCGTCCATGATCGCCGTGATCGATCGGTATCTCGGGCTTCCGGATGACGAACGGCTCTTGTTCCGGCTCGGGCGAAGGGGGGGCGCCCTAAGGAGCCTGGATGACCTTGGCGATCGGGCAATGAGGCAACGATTGCAGCGAGCCATGCAGGATCTCGGTGCGAGCACGGGAGGCGACCTCGAGCGGCTCATTCGAGAGTTGGGGGACCGGTACATTTAGGGCAGCGGGGCGGAACCCAGCCCTGCCGGATTATCGGTTGGGACGGGTAGGCATGTGAGGCAGATGGGGGTGGAAGGGCATGGGGCCGGGAGGAGCGGGGCTGCCGCGGCAGCCCCGCGTTCATGTCGGCTAAATAACGCCCTTGGCTTTCAGTTCGTCGAGCTGCGGCTGGCCCAGCCCGAGCTTGACATTGTAGACGTATTCATTGTCTCCCCCCACGGGACGGCAAATCCACTTGATGCGCGGCGGGGATTCCGTCATCTTCCAGGCTTGGTTGGCGACCACCATTTCCTTATAGTAGGGGTCGTTGATTTGCTCGAACGCCTGGCGCACCCACCAATTTTCGGCCTTCATCGTTTCCATCGGGGCGGAAATTCGACCTGGCACCACGATGCCTTCCCCAATGTTCTTGTTGTAGTCCATGACCGCGTCATAGATCTCATCGTAGGTGTGGCTCATGGTCCACTTTTCGATTTCCTTGTACATCTGCTTCATGTTGTCCAGATTGAGCCGGTCGAAGATAGTCGGGTACTGCTTCTGCAGATCCGGACGGCCGAGAATGGTGGTGAGGGCTTTCCAGTTGATATCGGAAAAACCCGAGAGGAAGGCATATCCATCCTTGCACTTGAAGTAAGTATAGGGGAAGACGCCCACGTCGTAGTTGCCCACGCGGGGGATCGTCTGCTCCCAACCCTGGTAATAGGTTAGGTTGTAGTTGATGCAGCGCCCGAAGGCCTCGGCGGGGGAGACATCGATGAACTGCCCCTTGCCGGACTGGATGCGGTAATGGAGGGCGGCCATGATGGCCACCGCGGCCCAGGCGCCCCCCGCGTACCACCCCATCCAGTTCCCCTGTTTGGTGGGAACCTCGGACGGCTTCGGGTTGGCCGGGTCGTCCACGGGCTCACCGGTTACGGACGTGACCCCGGAGTAGGCCTGGTTCACCACGTCCACATCCGCCTTGCCGCAGTTGGCCTTGGGACCGAACTGGCCGTAGGTATAGAGCGCGCAGTAGATCAGCTTCGGATTCTCGACGCTCAGCTGGCGGTACCCGATGCCCCACTCATCCATGGTGCCGGGCAGGAACGTTTCGACCAGCACATCGGAGCGTTTGGCCAGCTTGCGTAGGATCTCGCGACCTTCGGCTTTTTCCAGGTCCAACGTGATGTGGAACTTGTTGCGCCCTTCGTTGAGGTAGCCCAGGCCGGTCTCCATGTGCATGTAGCCCCACGGGGAGTAGGTCCGGGCCGGGTCGCCTCCGGGGGGCTCCACACGAATGACTTCGGCGCCCAGCTCCCCGAGCACCGACGTGGCGAACGAGCCCGCGATATTCGCATAACTGCAATCCAGAACGGTAATGTGATCCAGGGCCTCCGGCTTCGTGCGCGCCAGGGACGGGTCGTCCAGTTCCCGGATCCAATCACCCCAACTCTTAGCCTTATCTTCAGCCATGAACGGTCCTCCTTATCGATGATCACCTGCCGTCGTCTCCTCGACGGGGCCGATGCGAGACAGACTCCGACGCACCCCCGAACGGGGTCCGCCCCGAGCCGCGTCAAACACTCCCCCTGCCTTACCTCGTGGGGGCGTGAAGGCTCCTGCCGGGCTGCTTAGGCCAGCAGAACTCCCCGCTTGCCATCCCAACCCTCCGGGGGACGACGGCCGGGAGGCGTGTCGACCCACTTGCCGATGACGTTGCGCTCCTTGAGTCCCTTGATCTTGTCCGTCTTCATGCCCAGGTAGCGCTTGAGCACAAACTCGTTGTCGAAGCCGACGGGCTTGCCGACCCACTTGATGCGGCCGGGCGTCTCCGAGAACTTGGGGGTAATGCCCTCTTCGATCACTTCGCCGTAGATGGGGTCATGGACCGTGTAGACGAAATTGCGCTGGATGAGGTGCTCGTCGTGGAAATGGTCCTTGCCGTTGGCGACCTTGTGGGCCCCAAACCCATGCTTGCAGGCCAGCTGGTCGATCTCGGCATAGCTCTTGTCAGCCGCCCACTTGCGGATGGTTTCGAGCAGCGCCAGGGCGTTTTCTTCCTGCAGTCGGGCCCCGTGGGTGGCGTACCGGGCGTCGGTCGCGAGCTCAGGCATACCCATGGCCTCGCACAATCCCTTGAACTGGGCGTCTGTAGCCGCGCCGATGGCTACGAATTCATCCTTGCAGTGGAAAATGTCCGAGGGGCAAATGGCCACGTCGCGGTTTCCGTAACGCTCGCGCTGCTTGCCTGTGAAATGCTGGTAGAGCCAGGTCCAGTCCATCACGCGCATCAGGTTCTCGGCCTGAGAGTATTCGATGTATTGACCTTTGCCCGTCTTGTCGCGGTAGGCGATCGCCCCGAGGACTCCTGCCGCCCCCATGAGGCCTCCGAAATAATCCGCCAGCCAGATACCGGCTTTCAGGGGGAGCTTGTCGGGGAAGCCCGTGATCCAGGCCATCCCGGATTCCGACTGGGCGATGGCATCATAGGAGGGGCGCTCCAGGTAGGGTCCCCACTGGCCGAACCCGTTCAGGGCGATGTAAATGATTCGGGGATTGATCGCGCTCAACTGACGGTAGCCGATGCCCCACTTGTCCATGGTCCCCGCGCGTAGATTTTCGACCACCACGTCCGAGCGCTTCACGAGATCCCGGAAAAGCTCCTTGCCCTCCTCGACCCGGACATCGATCGCCAGGTGGTACTTGTTGCGCGCTTCCTTGAGCCATCCCAGGGCGCACCCGCGGAAGAATTTGGCGAACGGCGTCAGGGACCGCATGGTGTCCCCCGCACCGGGAAGCTCCACTTTGAAAACGGTCGCTCCCATCTCGGACAGGTAGCTCGGGAGCGACGGCCCCAGAATGAGCGTGCATAGCTCGACGATCTTGATGTCCGCCAGCGCTTCCGGCTTCTCGAAAGTCTTGGCCGGATCCAGCACGGATTGAGCCCAGTTGAAATAATCTTCTCTTGCCATGTACGTTTTCCTCCATCTTCTCGTTGACATGACTGCCGGCCTGCGTCGATGGGGATCGACCACAGGACCCGTGCGGACCTCGGTCCGGCACCGGTTCGCCATCGTACCGAATGAGTGCAGCGGATGGGGATGGGAGCTGAAACACCGCTTGTGAACTACCACACCAAATCAGCGCTTGTCTAGAAAAGTTTTGTCCGCCCCAAAACTCTTTGATCACGTCTAACCATCCTTCCTCCAAAGAGCTCCGGGGGCGTTTCCGGGGACGGTCCGCCTCAGACGAGGAACGCACATTCAGCGGTGCTGCAGATGCGCTGGATGTCCATGAGCTGCTCGAGGGTCTCGATGTTGTACTTCATGACCTGGATCTGGAAGATCTGCGCCGTGAAGAAGGCATCGGCCAGGGCGTTGTGCCGGTAAATCTCCCGGAGGCCGTAGCGTTTGAGGAGGTTGTCCAGGCTGAGGTTTTCGTCGGCTTTTCTTCGGCCGTGCTGATCGACGATCCATTTTTCGATGAGCAGGATGTCCACGAGCTTGCGGGTAAACGACGTTCCGGTCTTGGCGAAAAAGCGCTGGAGGAAACGATAGTCCAGCTCGATGCAGTACCCCAGGAGAATCCCGTCCAGAGCGGAGAGAAGCTGCGGGGCTGCGTCCGCGAAACATTGGGAGTCCTTCAGGTTGTCCGCACTGATGCCGTGGTAGCGCATGCTGTCGAGCCGGAACCGATCGGGGCAGAGGGTCAGGTAGACGGCCTCATTCACCCGGATTTTCATGTCTCGGATGGGAATGGACGCGAAGGAAATGATCTCGTCCCGTTTGAAATCGAGGCCGGTGGTTTCG
>CAZGQL010000066.1:6355-18200 GCA_964527905.1 uncultured Syntrophobacteraceae bacterium | reverse complement strand
TCCACCCCGTAGCGGCTCTTGAGAAACCCCATGAAGGAAGAGACGATCTTCAGGGACTCCTTGAGCACCAGCAGATCCATTTTGTCCAGCTCGGCGGCCGTCACCCGATTGTCGGCCTTCCGGTAATCCAGGATCGCCCGGCACTGGTGGCGGGCCCGCAACCCCTGGAGGAACTCGTAGCATTCGAGCAGGTCCGAGCGCATCTCATCCCCGAGTACTCCAGCCGCGTGCAGCGCGTCCATTCGGTCCTTCGTGTTCACCACCTCGAGCAGACCTTTTTCCAGGGCCATCACACGGATGCCGTTGGCGATGGGGTAGATGCCGGACTCTTTCAGATTCACGCCCTGATCCAAGTTCTTGATGCCGAAAATCCCGATGGGAATCCGGACGTTGGTCGCGTCGTAGGCCAGAAAGCGGACGCTCTGGTTGGTGATGCACTCACGCGCGCAATCGAGAAGCTGCCGATAGAGCTCCATGTCGCCGTAGATCGGGCGGATGTCCAGGAAGACGGACAGGTAGCGCAGATGGTCCGGGGTGGGTTCGGAGAACCAGCCCTTGAAGTACTGCCTCCAGGTGTCGAGTCCGACGTTCCAACGCTCGTTGGAGGCCATATAGGCAGCGGTGCACTTGGGGATCCCGACTTCCTCGAGAAGGTCGCATACGGCTTCCGCAAAGGCTTTGGGCGGGGTTCCCCGGCAGACGATGGCGCTGTCCTGGTCGGTGGCGATGATCTGCTCCCGGCGGCCCGAGCTGCCCATATGGAACCAGAGGAAATCCCCCGGAGCGTGCTCCTGGCCGGCGAAATGCAACGCCTCCTTGACGACTGCGTCGTTGACGGCGGTGATGATGCGGGCCAGCTCGTAAAAGCGCAGGTTTCGCTGGGACATCCGGGCGACGGCCATCTGGATGGCGCTGAAGGCCGCTTTGAGCTCGGAGACGTCCCAAGCCTTGAGGATCTTGCGATAGAGCGTGAGGATGGAGGAGGAAGGGGCGAGCTGGGTGAGCACGTCCTTGCTGGTCACGACGCCGCGGACCACGTCGCCGTCCATGACCACGAGGTGATCGATTTCGGCGTCCATCATGGCGCTGTAGGCATCCAGCAGCGTCCGGTCCGAGGCAATGGTGATGACGGGAGTCGACATGTACCGGAGGATGAGCTCACTGCGGCTCCCGGAAATGAGCACTCGCCGGAGGTCCTTGCTGGTCAGCATGCCCAAGGGGGTCCCGTTTTCCGACACCGCCAGGACGGAGCCGACCCGGTTTTCCTCCATGGTCCTCGCGGCCTCCTCCACCGTCGCGGTCGCCGGGCAGGTGACCGGCCGTTTGACCACCAGCTGACCGACCTCGATGGCGAACAGCCCCTCCTCGACGATCTCGGGTTTTCGCATCAGTTGGGAGAACAGGCGGAACTTACGGCTCAGGAAGGTCCGGAAGAAGTCGGCTACCCGGGTGTTGCGTTCCAGCACGGCCCGAAACCCGCCCCGGTCCAGCGTGTAACAGATGGAATCCTCCAGAGCCCTGGCCCCCAACGGGGAGCGGGTGTTGTCGAGGGCCGCCGAGATGCCGAACATCTCGCCGCGCGACGCGTAATCGACGATCTCCTCGTTTCGCACCAAGCAAACCAGCCCCGAGAAGACGACGTAAATGGGCAGTCCCTTGGCGCCCTGTTCGTAAATGGTGGCCCCCTTCTTGAAATAGACCACTTCGAGCCCCGAGACGAGCGTCCCCAGCTCGGCGTCGGACATGAACGAAAACGGTTGGATCTTTCTCAGGAACTCCTTGGGGGGAAGCATATGGGCACCCGCCTGCGGTGTCATTCCAAGACAACGGTCCTGAACTCTCCGGGCGCATCGAATGCGGAGCGGTCCAGGGGCTCTGTCAGAACCGATTTGAGCTGAATGGTCTCCTCTTTCAGACGCCGCGTCACGGTCTTGGGACTGGTGGAATCGACTCCCGTCGTGTATTCGGCGTCAACACTGAGAACGCTCTTGACGAAGACGCCCCGCCCCAGGCGGACCGAGTCGGCGATGGACTCGAGTGACCCCGACCAGTAACGCAGGATGAAGCTCAAGCTGCCGATGCGCTCGGCGTCGAGTCCCAAACGGGAGGCCAAGTCTCGATGAGCCCGCTCGCGGTCGTCGACCCCCGGGATCGATTCGGTCAACCACAGCTCTTGGCGCACGCGGGTGACACTGACGGCGTTCCTGCGGGTGTCGCGGGTCTCGAGGCGCAACGTCGCTTCCACGCGGTGGCAGGGGTACCCTCCCACCGTCACGGGCTCCGGATCCCGACGCACCGCAAGCTGGGGAGGAGCGGCCTGATAGCGTCCCGAGAGGGATTCATCCCCTTCGCCGGGGGCCGATGTTTTCTCCTTCACCCAGGAGGCGTCCCGGAGCCGGTCCAAAGGAATGATGCTGAGCCGCCAGTTCTCCCAGTCGACCTCCCGGACCTGCTCCTGGTCCAGAACGAGGAGGGTCGTGGATCGCTCCTGTTTGACCTCACCGAACAAACGCTGCATCCAGCCGCCGGTGAACCGCACGGTCGCGTCCATCACGACGAGTTGGGAGCCATAGCCGATTTTGAGCTCCGACTGCTTTTCGCCCATAAGCAGCTCAGTGCTGCGAACCTCGTAGACGTAAAGCACATCGGCCGAGGCCCGGGAGGTGAACATCAGGATCCACAGGGCTATCCCGAGCGCTGCGAGCATGCTGCGCCTCGCGGACGGAACACCACGGTTGAGCGCCATGCCCTGCCGTGGGGTGCCGTGACGGACAGCGATCCTTTGGGCCGTCATTCCGGCGAAGGGGAAACCCCATGGCGCCTCAGGCGTCTTCCGGATTCCCGCGTCCGCGGAAACGACGGCATGAAAGGGAGAGGGGTTGCCTCCAGGGAACGTCTCTTGAGCCCTCATAGGCCGATCATTTTCTTGTGGATCGCCACACCGATTCCCATGGTCGCCAGTGGGATGGCCAGCCCGAAGAAAGAACCCCAGAGGATGCTTCCGCTGGGGTCGAAGCCCCAGGGCTTGGTGAAGTACAGCAGTAGATTGACCCCGATGCCGAGGTAAAAATACAGCATGTACCACTTGCGCCGATGATGCTCCCAATAGATCAGGCGTGGGTCGTCTTCGCCCTCGGAGGGGTGGGGCTCGATGGGCCGGGGATCCTCCCGGGGCTCTTTTGTTTTGCTCATCAAGGCTCCTAACAATGGAATCGGCCCGGAGGCGGACGAAACACGCCCCGGGCCGTGCAGTCTTCAAGGTTCACAGGCTTCCCGCATCCAGGCTCACTCTTCGGGCCTGAGATCCAGGCAGTACTTTTTGATGACTTCCGGGCTGTTGGGCTTCGTCATGAGACTGATCACGATGAAGAAGAAAAATCCCACGGCCACCCAGTAGAACTGGTGCGGCGTGACCAGCCCGCCTTTCTGACCGAGGAAGAACCAGTGGGCGCTCCCTAGGGTTGAATTGGCGTACATCCAGGAGAACGTGGACAGGACGGTCATGACGATGATGTTGACCATGGCGCCGGTCGTGTTGGCCTTCTCCCACCAGATCCCGAGGATCAGCGGTGGTCCGACGGAGCAGAGGATCACGATGAAGGCGGCGCCCGAGATGTCGAGAACCAGCGCCGGCGGGTTGAAGGATGCCAGGGTGCAGATGACCAAAACGATGGTCGTCATGGCGCGCGTGGCCTGAACCGGCTTCTCCTCGGGCCACTTGCTGCCGAAAACCTTCCCGATCAGGTCGCGGCCGAGCAGGACGTTGAGCACCATGGTCCAGCCCGCAGCCGTGGACATGGCGATGGCAAGCCCCCCCGCGCAAATGATGGCCATGAGGAACGGGCTGTTCAGGGCTTCCATGGCGGAGATCATGGAGTAGTCATTGACCGATGCGGCCCCCACGCCATAGAGGTTCTTCATGTGCTTGAGGAGGCTCATGGCGTCCGTGATGCCCTGGGTCTTCATGAGGGGATGGAGCTGCTCGATCAAGACCCGCGCACCGGTGCCGATGATGATGAGCCCGATGTAGGTCAGGCCGCCAAAAAAGACCGCCCAGAAGACGCTGCGGCGGGCCGACTTGATGTCCTGGGCCGTGAAGAAGCGCACGACCGTGTAAGGCATGGCCGAGAACCCGTAATGCCAGGTGAAGTAAAAACCCACGATGCCCGTCCACATCCCCATGAGCGCGCTCGAAGGCTTCTCGTTGACATAGGGCATGTTGAAGAAGTTCGGACTGACGCTCAGGGTCGCTTCGGAGAGTCCCGTGAACCCGCCGTAATGGGCGACCACGTACATGGCCCCCACCAAGGACGCCAGGGTCATCATCACGCCCTGGAAGGCCGTCGACCAGGTGGTGGACACCATTCCGCCCCAATAGATGTAAACGAAAACGACGACGCCCGAGATGATGACCGACCAGGTGAAGTTGAACTTGAGGATGGCGAGCATGAACAGGGCCGTACCGACGATGGAGAGCGTCACGTAGGCGAAGCCGGCGATGATAGTGGGAATGCCGGCGGCCAGACGCATCCACTTGGTTTCATATCGGTCCGCGTAATAGTCCGTGAACGAGGTCGGGGCGTACTTCCTCAATGGGGCCGCCGTGAGGAGGGTGGCCACGGGCATGCCCGCGACGATGCCGACCAGGGCCCACCAGAAGGGATAACCCAGCAGGAAAATGAATGCGGGAAGCCCCAGGAAGCTCGCGGGGCTGAAATACGTGGACGCCAGGGCGGAGCCGTTGACCATGGGACCCACCTTGCGGCCGGCGACGTAGTAGTCGGAGGCGTTGAGGGCGGCTTTCCGCGAAAACCAGCCGATGGCGAATATGATGACAAAATACGCGACTGCGCCGAAAATGACAATTGGATCAGCTTGCATGAATGAACCTCCTCTATTCCCTTAAGGCGTCATCAGGCCCTACTGGGCGGCCTTTCCCCTGGCTTCCAGCTGCTCTTCTCGCTTTTCCTCGGACCGATAGAGCATGACAGCCACGATCAGGTTCAGGACCCAGCAGCCGATGATGCAGTTGTAGAGAAAGCAAGCCGGCATCCCCAGGAATTTGGACAGAGGAAAGCCCTTGATGGTGATTTCCAAAAAGAAAAAGAGGAAAAACCATCCATAAATCAGTGCCAAGGCTCCCCAAAAGACTTTTGGCATGCGTTTGAACATTTGTTCCTCCGAAACATGTTAATTGAGAGGTGCATCTCCCCACCTGCGCCTGACCATCGCCGGTGGACTATTGTCGGTCGAGCACCTTTCCGGCTATCCCCACACATCCATTCCAAACCATCACCTTCACATCCCGGCGATCTCGCGGAGCTCCCACCCGCTGAGTTGGGACCTTTGATCCCACCACCCCCTTTCACCCCTGTCCGATACCCCGACAACCTCCCTTTCCCCTGACGGCCGGAAAGCCGCTCGCGTTTGCAGCCCGGAAGCGGAACCGGGCACTCCGGAGCGATAACCCAACGCCTCCAGATCCCGGAAACCGCCAAAGCAAGGTCGCTCCGTGGCGACCCCCGACGATCCGAGTGCAATAGCCCTTTATGATACTTGCATTGAGAATGTGTCTTGAACCTGCGCCCGCAAACCGGATTGTCTCCGGGCGGACCAGCGGAACCGCGGGCGTGCGACGTCGTCAGAAGGAGGAGAGGCCAAGGGGATTCGATCGAATCAGGTCTGGTTCCGCTTATCTCCACACCCCAACCCTACTACTGCAGGAGAGGAGAAGCGGTCAAGCAAAATTTGTTTGACAGTCGATAACACGCTGTTCTAAGTGTCTGCGTACCGAGGCACAAAAAAACGCCTGATTTGCGCCGATTGTTCGAGCTTGTGCGCGGACCCGGCACCGTGGGGGGGTTTGGCATGGTTTAACCGGCTTCCGCAGCCGCTCGACACTCCTTGGGACCATTCCGTAAGAACGGCAGGCGATTCATGGGCGCATGGGCCTAAGCGTGCTTCGGGTTTCGGTTTTGAGGGATTTCATGCTATCTTACGAGACCGACTGGTTTGGAGGATGAGGAGGCAGCCGTTCATCAGGGATGAGGCGTCCCCGTTCACGTTCCAGCTGTTGCAGCCGACTCTGGCACTAACCCTTTGAAGCGTTGGAGAGAGGGCCCTATGAAAATGCTTTCGGAATCCGCTGTGGAACGCATCGAGAAGGAATACCAGGACTGGCTCGGCGAGTACCGGAAGGCCATCCAGAAGGTCCCCGAGCGGCTGGAACGTTTCTCCACCGTGTCGGACCTGGAAATCAAGCCGCTCTACACCCCCGCCGACATCAAGAACAAGGATTTTCACGAGGACATCGGGTTCCCGGGGTTCTTCCCGTTCACACGGGGGGTGCAAAGCACCATGTATCGGGCCCGCCTGTGGACCATGCGCATGTTCGCTGGCCTGGGGACCGCCGACGACACCAACAAGCGCTTCCACTACCTCATCGAACATGGTGAAACCGGTTTGTCCACGGCCTTCGATTTTCCGACCCTGATGGGCTACGATACGGATTCGCCGCTCGCCCGGGGCGAGTGCGGCAAGTGCGGGGTGGCCGTCGACACCCTCGAGGACATGAACCGGCTGTTCGCCAACATCAACCTCGAGCAGGTCACCACGTCCATGACCATTAACCCTCCCGCGTCGATCATCTGGGCCATGTACATTGCCAACGCCGAGGACCAGGGCTTCGACCGCAGGAAGCTCGGCGGCACCATTCAGAACGACTGCCTGAAGGAATTCATCGCCCAGAAGACCCTGATGCTTCCCCCGGACCCCAGCCTGCGCCTGGTGGTGGACACCATCGAGTTCGGGACCCGGGAAGTCCCCCGGTGGAACACGGTCAGCATCAGCGGCTACCACATCCGGGAGGCCGGAGCCACGGCGGTTCAGGAGTTGGCCTTCACCATCTATGACGGCATCACCTACGTCGAAGAGTCCATGAAGCGGGGCCTCGACGTGGACGATTTCGCGGGTCGGTTGTCGTTTTTCTGGAACTCTCACATCGATTTCTTCGAGGAAATCGCCAAGATGAGGGCTTCCCGGCGGATCTGGGCCCGCCTCATGAAAGATCGCTTCAAGGCCAAAAACCCGCGCTCGATGCTCTTGCGGTTCCACACGCAGACGGCGGGCTGCTCCCTGACGGCCCAGGAGCCCTACAACAACATCATCCGGACGACCACCGAGGCCCTGGCCGCCATCTTGGGCGGGACCCAGTCCCTGCACACGAATTCTCTCGATGAGGTATACATGATCCCCAGCGAGGAAGCCGTGCTCATCGCCCTGCGCACTCAGCAGATCCTGGCCGAGGAGATCGGGGTCACCAACGTGATCGACCCGCTGGCCGGCTCCTATTTCGTGGAAGCCCTCACGGACAAGATGGAAGAGGAGGCCATGGCCTACATCCGCAAGCTCGACGAGTTGGGCGGCATGGTGGCCGCCATCGAGCGCGACTATCCCCAGATGGAGATCGCGGATGCGGCCTACCACTTCCAGCAACAGGTGGAAAAGGGCGAAAAGGTGATCATCGGCGTCAACAAGTACACCTCTGAGCGTCCGGACCTCGAGTTCGTGCTCAAGATCGACGACGAGATCGAGCGCCAGCAGATTGAGCGGCTCAACGCCTTCAAGGAGCGGCGGGACAAGGTTCGGCTGCAAAAGGGCAGGGACGAGCTCAGGCGCCGGTGCGAGGGGCCTGCGGGATGGGACAACAACGTCATGCCGGCCCTCATCGAGGCCGTCCGGGCCGGCGCCACGGAACAGGAATGCTGTGACCTGTATCGGGAAGTGTTCGGGACGTACACCGATCCGGGCACCTTCTAGCCGCCATCTCGGGAGACGCGGGACCCACGTGACGCAAGCGACATTTCCAAGGGAGGTTGTGAATCGATGAGCACCGAGAGAAAAATCAGGATCTTGATCGCCAAACCCGGGCTGGACGGACACGACCGCGGGGCGCGGGTCATCGCCCGGGCTTTCCGGGATGCGGGCTTTGAGGTGGTTTACACGGGCTGCCACCAGACGCCGGAGCAGATCGTCCACACGGCCATCCAGGAAGACGTGGACATGATCGGCCTGAGCATCCTGTCCGGAGCGCACACCTACTCGTTCCCCCGAGTGATGGAGCTCCTACGGGAACAGAATGCCGAGGACATCACGGTGGTGGGGGGAGGGATCTTCCCCCTCGAGGATATTCCGAAGCTCAAGAGCGTGGGCATCAAGGAGATTTTCGAACCCGGAGCCAAGCTGCAGGACATCACGGACTGGGTTCGGGCCAATGTGAAGCCACGCAGGGGGCTGGCCGCCTGAGTCTCGGATCCACTCTGAAACGACCTTCCTCCCCGCGCGTCATCCCCGCGCATGCCTGGGCCGGGGATGACGCCGGTGGCTCGAGCCGACTTGCCGGCCGGGGGCCTCGGGGAGGACAACCGAGATTGGAACAACGATGGGCATCATCGAATCCATTTTGGCAGGGGACGTGCGGGCGACCGCGAGGCTGCTGCGCGATATCGACGACCAGATCCCGGCCACCCACGAGATCCTCAGGGCGAGTTACCCGCACACGGGCAAGGCTTACGTGATCGGCTTCACGGGCTCCCCCGGCGTGGGCAAGAGCTCCCTCGTCGACCAACTGGCTCTGCGTTATCGAAAGGAAGGGCTGACGGTCGGGATCCTCGCCGTGGATCCGACCAGTCCCTTTAGCGGGGGGGCCATCCTCGGCGACCGCATCCGGATGCAGCGGCACTTTTTGGACCCCGGGGTCTTCATCCGAAGCCTGGCCACACGCGGTCATTTCGGCGGCCTCACACGATCGACCAATGACATGATCAACGTCTTGGACGCCATGGGCAAGGACATCATCCTGGTGGAGACGGTCGGCGTGGGACAGGACGAAGTTGAAATCGCCCACAGTGCCCACACGACCGTGCTCGTCACGATCCCCGGCATGGGAGACGAGATCCAGGCCATCAAGGCGGGGATCATGGAGATCGGGAGCATCTTCGTGGTCAATAAGGCCGACCGGGAGGGGTCCCGCAAGACCGTACGGGAGCTGCGCAACCTCATCGAGCTTGGATTGCGGCGCAGGGAGGACGGAGAGACTTGGGAGCCCGTGATCGTGGAAACGGAAGCGATCAAGGGTAGGGGGATCGAAGAGCTCTACCAGGCCATCGAGAGGCATCGCGCCTACCTCACGGCCAATGATAAGGGCCAGCTCGATGAGGCCCTGAGGAAACGGGCAAGGACCCAGATCGTGGAAGCCCTGCGGGATGAGGCGCTTCGAACGTTGCTCCAGAGAATGGAGGCCGGCGGCATCTCACTCGACAACCTCGTTGAAAAGGTCAAGCGCCGGGAGGCAGACCCTTACACCCTCGTGAACCAGATCCTCTCGCGAGAACTGCGTTGAGGAATCGTCCGAGCACAAGTACGCATAAATCGGGAGAACCCCGCCCCTACAGCACAAAGGGTCTGCAGAGTTAGGGGCGAGGTTTGTTCCTGACCGCCCCCCGATGTCGTGAGCGCCTCTGGTTCCTGGACGGCTCCGGAACGCCCCCCCTGACCCTGCCCCGCAATCCTCCATCGCTTTCATGGTCTGGAACGGAGCAAGCTCTCAGGTTCCCAAACCCGAGATTGGGAATCCGAGGGGTTCCTGGGGCCACACCCCGAAAAGCCCCTCCGGTTTTCCGCGTGTCCGTTCCCCCGCGCTTAAAGGAGTAGGCCGTTCCTACGATGCACTCCCTGAACATTTACCTAGACCGGAGTCGGGGCAGTATGGTACGATAACATATTAGACCCTTCTTTTGGACCTGGCCCGAATGCCCGACCCCAGGCGGTGGGGCGTCGAGGCGGGAGCATGCATTGAGCGTTTCAAACGGGGGAACGCGCCAGGAGCCATGTCGGAGAGCACATCGTCCATGCGGCTCGCCACGGACCTCATCCCTGACCGTTACGTGGGCATCGCGGCATCGGCCGGTTCGCCTGACGCCCTCGACGCGTTTTTCACACACCTCCCGCCCAAAACCGGTCTTGCGTTCATCGTGATCCAGCAGACATCGCAGGATTCCGGGGTCCTAACGGTCGAGCGCCTCTCGAAGCCCACGACCATGGCGGTTCGGTACGTCGAGGACGGCGTCCGGGTCTTGCCCGATACCATCTACCTGGTCCCGCCCGGAAAGCGTGCGAGGCTTCTTGACGGCAAGCTGGTCGTGAGCGATCGGGAATCCGGCCCACAAGCGGACCTGCCCATGGACGCTCTGTTCCACTCCCTGGCGAAGGACCAGGCGGACAAGGCGGTCGGGATCGTCCTTTCGGAACTTGGTCGTGAAGGCGCCCGGGGGATACGGTGTCTCAAGGAGGCCGGGGGCCTTGTCTTCGTGCATCGAGAGGTCTCCGAGCGAGTTGGGCGCACCGATCAGGCTGACTACGCTCTGGGCCTTGCTGATGCAGCGCTCCCCGCGGAGCGCCTACCAGGCCGATTGCTCGCCTGCATCCGTCCCTTCCGGACGGCGCCGTCCGATGCCGCCGCGAATCTCCTCGCCGATGACGAGGCGTTGAACCGCATCCTCGCTCTGCTCCGCGAACGGATGAGTGTCGATTTCACCCTCTACAAGCGAGCCCTGTTGGTCCGCGGCATCCAGCGGCGCATGGCGGTCCACCGGGTCTCCGATCCGGAAATGTATTTTCGGGTCCTCCAGTCTCGGCCCAAGGAAGTGGAGCTCCTTTGTCGCGGACTGCTCATCGGAGTCACCCGTTTCTTCCGGGACCCGGAGGTGTTCGAGGAGCTCGACCGGAGGATTCTGCCGAGGCTCATGGCAGAGAGGGATCAACGGGAGATCCGTCTTTGGGTGGCGGGGTGTTCGACGGGGGAGGAGGCCTACACCCTGGCCATCGTCGCCCTGGAATGCATGGAACGCCTGGGGCGCCCGTGTCCGCTCAAGGTCTTCGCCACAGATATCGATCGGGATGCCCTCCGCGTTGCCACCATGGGCCGGTATCCGGTAAGCATTGCCTCCGATCTCCCTTCCGACATCCTGTCCAAATATTTCGAGACTCGAGGCGACGAGATCCGGGTGCGGTCCTCGGTCCGCGAACAGATGGTCTTCGCCCCGCACAACCTGATCGTCGACCCGCCGTTCAGGCGCATCGATTTGTTGAGCTGCCGCAATCTGCTCATTTACCTGCAGCCGGTTCTGCAGCAGAAGATCATGGATTCGATCTGTGTTTCGCTCAACCCCCGGGGCATTCTGCTGCTCGGCGCCAGTGAGACCCCCATGGATCTTGGGGAACGCTTCGAGCCCCTCCATCGCGGGTTCAGAATCTATCGATCGAAAGGCTCGAAATGCTCCTTCCCGGTCGGTTCTGGGTTTTCCGTTTTGCAGAGCACCGGGGCGTGCCCTGTGGCTCCGGACAGGGACTGTTTTGCCGCAGGGGACATGGGGGAAAATGGCATCCAACCGCAGGACGGGGGTGAGCTTCGGGAACCTCTCCCCGGGCTGACCCGGGGCCATGACACGCGGGATCCGGCGGCACGGCACCTTGGGGATGTCCAAGAGGCACGCCAAGGCACGAGGGAGCGCCTGGAGGCCATGGCCGAGGAGCTCGAGAGCTCCAATGCAGCGCTTCGGATCGCCCATGAGGAGCTGCGGTCGGTCAAAGAGCAGCTCCACCGCCTCAACGTCGAGCACCAAAACGCGATCTTGGAGCTCACCGAGAAGACCAACGACCTGGAAAACCTCCTGGCCGCCACACGCATCGAGGCGCTGTTTCTCGATGAGAACCTGGAAATCCGCCGCTACACCCCGGCGTTGGCGCGATGGTTCGGGATCGCTCCCCACGACGTCAGCCGTCCCCT
>CAZGQL010000066.1:0-6345 GCA_964527905.1 uncultured Syntrophobacteraceae bacterium | reverse complement strand
GATGGAGTTCAGACGTGTGCTCTTTCCGATCCGTCAGCCGTCCCCTCCACGACCTCCCCCACCCGCTTGTCGGGGTGGACCTCCCGGCGATTCTAAGAAGCGTTGAAGAGGAACAATGCGTCCACGAGCAGGAGGTGCATACCGCGAACGGCTGGCATTTCCTGATGCGGGCACTTCCCTATCGCATTGGAGGCGGTGCCGCTTCGGGCATCGTGCTGACCTTCACGGATCTCGGTTCCCCCTATCGGTCGCAAGACGATGAGCGGTCGTCTCAAGATGCGTTTGCGGGAGAACGGTCATGAACCGCCCACGCATTCTGGTCGTTGAGGATGAGGCGGTGGTTTCTCAGGAGATCGCGGAAAGACTGAATGCCCTCGGGTTTGAGACCGCGGGTCGTGCGGCGAGTGCCGAGCAGTGCCTCGAGATCATCGACTCGCAGCGACCGGATCTCGTGTTGATGGACATCCGCATCAAGGGGACCACGGATGGAGTCACGGCAGCGGAGGAGATCCACCGGCGCTATCACACCCCAGTGGTTTTCCTGACGGGCGACGCGGCGGAAGAAACACTCAAACGGGCGGTGGCTGCGGAGGCGTACGGCTGCATCTTTAAACCCATCGCGGATTGGGAGCTCAAAGCGGCCATCGAGATCGCGCTTTACAAACACCGCACGGAACAGGAAATCCTGCGCCTCAACCGGCTCTATGACGTGCTCAGCCAAGTGAACCAGGCCGTCGTGCAACTGGGATCGCGGGAGGAAATGCTGGCGGCGGTTTGCCGCATCATCGTCGAGCGGGGCGCCATTGACCTGGCGTGGATCGGGTGGCTCGACCCCGATTCCCTGATCATCAAGCCCATCGCCCGTTTCGGAAGCCGCGACGAGATGCTTCTGAAGGCCTGCTTCCGTTCCGGAGACAAGCCCGATCAACAGAGCAATCCCGGGAGGGCCCTCCGCGAGGGGCGACCGTTCATCTGCAATGACTGCGGCGGAGGCCGATGTCTTTATCCCCAGGCCCAGGCCCCCTCCGCCTTCGGGTTTCGATCGTGCGGCTCCTTCCCGCTCAGGTTCCAGGGCGACGTCTGGGGAGTCTTGAGCGTGTGCACCGCCGAGCCCGACTTCTTTCTGGACCGGGAGGTGCATCTTTTTGAAGAAGTCGCCATCGATGTCTCCTTCGCGCTCGACAAGTTCGAGGCGGAGGCGCAGCGTCGACGGACCGAGTCGGCTCTGCGGGAGTCCCACCAGCGTTTTCGGGCCCTGTTTGAGCGTGCCCGGGACGCCATCCTCATCGCGGATCCCGAAACCGGTCTGATCCTCGATGCCAACGCGCAGGCCGAACGCCTCCTGGGACGGCCGCACTCGGAGATCGTCGGGCTTCACTTCACCCAAATCCACCCCCCGGAGGAGGTCGACAAGTACCTGGACGCCTTTGCGCGACATTCCCAGAGCGATCAGATGCTGTTGATCGAGGCCGAAGTGGTGCGGCCCGATGGCGGCCGGGTGCCGGTGGAGGTGAGCGGCGGCCCGATCGATCTCGGCGACGGCCACAAGGTCATCCAGGGCCTGTTCAGGGACATCACCGAGCGCAGGGCGGTCCAGCGGGAACTCGAGCGCCAGACCGACACGCTGATGCGGGTGTTCGACAGCACCCCCATGATCATGATGCTGGTCGATCGGACGCTCCGGGTCGAGAGCATCAACCGCACCGGTGCCCTGTTCGCCGGAAGGCCCCAGGAGGAGCTCGTCGGAAAGCTCTGCGGCGAGGTGTTTCACTGCGTCAACGCCTCGGACGGCCTGGGCTGCGGGACCAATGCACCCTGCTGCGAATGCCCCCTCCGGAGCCGGGTGGCGGAAACCTTCGGCACCGGGCGGAACCTGTTCGACGGAGAGGGACGCATCAGCCTGCGCCGGGGAGGCAGGGGAGAGACACTGGAAATCCTCATTTCAACCGCGCTCATCGACCCGGGCGGAGCCGGACGGGTGCTGGTTTCCATCGCGGACATCACGGAGTGCAGGAGGGCCCAGCGGGAACGGGAGCGCTTGGAGGGGCAGCTTCGGGAAGCGCAAAAGCTCGAAGCCATCGGCACGCTCGCGGGAGGCATCGCCCACGACTTCAACAACATCCTGGCCCCCATTCTGGGATACACGGAAATGGCGCTGGGAGAGCTGGCCAAGACAGATCCCCTGCGGGACCTGCTCGAGCAGGTACTCAAGGCCGGAAACCGCGCCAAGGATTTGGTCCAGCAGATCCTCGCCTTCAGCCGCCATGAAAAGGAAAAACCCCTGACGCCCATGAACGTCGGGCTGATTGCCAAAGAGGCTTTGAAGCTTCTGCGGGCGACGCTCCCCAGCACCATCGAAATCCGACAGAATATCGAGAGCGGTGTTGCCGCGGTGGACGCGACTCAGATCCATCAGGTCATCGTCAACTTGTGCACCAACGCGGCGCACGCCATGGACGAGAAAGGCCTGATGGAGGTGTCTCTCAAGAAGGTTATCCTGGAGGACGACGACCTCCAGGCGCTCAACGTCACGAACCTTCAGCCGGGACGCTACCTGAGGCTGAGCGTGGCGGATTCGGGCCATGGGATGGATGAGGAGACGATCGGGCGCATTTTCGACCCCTACTTCACGACCAAGACGGTCGGGAAAGGGACCGGCCTGGGCCTCGCGGTCGTCCATGGCATCGTCCAGCGGCACGGAGGCGCGATCGTGGTCCAAAGCATCCCGCGGCGCGGCAGCGTGTTCGACGTGTATCTTCCGGTCGATGAGGGGGAGCCCGAGCGGCCGCGCGCGGTCTTGGAAAGCCTTCCGGGCGGATCCGAGCGCATCCTGCTGGTCGACGACGAAGAGATGATCGCCGGCATGGCAGCGAGAATGCTGACGAGGCTGGGCTATGAGGTGACCGCCCTGACCGACGCCCGGGCCGCCCTCGAGTCCTTCCGGGCCGATCCTCAGGCCTTCGATCTCATCCTCTCCGATTACACCATGCCCGGCATGACGGGAATCGATCTGGCGAGGGAAGTGCTACGGGATCGTCCCGACCTGCCCATCATCGTCTGCACGGGACACAGCGAGGCCCTGACCCTTGAAATCGCTCGGGCCGCCGGGGTTTCCGACCTCGCGCTCAAACCCCTTGGGAGACGGGAGTTGGCCGAACTGGTCCGGGGGGTGCTGGATGCCAAGAGGTCGTGAAGGTCTTTGCGGCGACAAGGGGTCCATGCGCTGATCGCGCCTCCAAGCAGGTCATGGCGCCGGCATGGGGCCCGACCGTTCTCATTGCCCCACCAGGGGGAGGAACACGCGAAATACGGTCCCGCTTTCAGGCTCGCTTTCAAAAGATACGGCTCCTCCCATGGCCACGACCCCCCCAAGCACGACGGGAAGCCCCAATCCCCTGCCGGTGAACTTGGTGGTGAAGAAGGGATCGAAGAGTCTGTCCCGGTCAGAGTCCGAAATCCCGCATCCGGTATCCGAAACGGACAGGCAGCCATACGTTGCTGCGCAAGGTTTCCATTGAAGGGGAAGCCAATGGAGCCCGTCGAGCTCCGAAGCCTGAACCGATTTCAAGCTTACCGCGACGGTGCCGCCTGCCTCTCCGACCGCCTCCCAAGCATTCGTGAAGAGGTTGGTCACCACCTGATGCAGTTGATCGGGCACAGCCTCGACCCACAGCCCCTGCTCCTCAAGATCGGTTTTCAGCTCCACATGGTCCGGCATGGCGAGGCGCAGCATGTCGATCGTCTCCCGGCAGAAGGCCGACAGATCCACCACCTGTTTGTCCCCCGAAGCATACCCCAGATAGCTTGTAAGCATGCGGGTCAGCCGAGTGGCATTGCGTCCGGCCTTGATGGCTTCCATGATGGTCTCGGCAGCCCCGGCGCGCCCTTCGAGGATGTCGTCCAGGGCCATTTCCAGGTTGCCCTGGGAAGCCGCCAGGTAATTGTTGAAATGGTGCGCGACGGCTCCGGCCATTCTGCCCAGGCTCTCCATCTTGCGAGACTGCATTAGCTGTCGCTGGAGCTCGAGGCGCTCGGCCTCCATGCCCTTTTGAGAGGAAATGTCGCGGGAGACCCCGACGACCGAAACGAGCGCCCCCCGGGCATCCAGAACCGGAACCGCGTTGGTGGAGCACCAGCGCCAGGAGCCCTCGGCGTGTCGCACGCGTAAGTCGATGCCGTCCAGGTCCACGAGATCCTCAAGGACCCTTTTCATTCCGTTCAGCAGGAGCGGGAGGTCTTCCGGGTGGACGAAGGACTCGGGATGCCGGCCCACCCAGGACTTGGGGTCGAAGCCCAGCACCTTCCGAAGCGCGGGTGAGAGGTAAGTGAAGCGGCCTTCGCCGTTCATGGTCCAAACGATGAATTCTCCAGGATCAGCCTGTGGCGGGCTTCGCTCTCCCGGAGGGCTGCCTCCGCGGTTCGGGACCGGCGCCGTTGGGCGAACAGACGGAAGACGAGCAGGGACTCGAGGGAGAACACCAACAGCGTGCCCAAAATCCACCAACGGTAACGCTGGTAAAAGGACGTCGGCTTGAAAAACACCGTGCTGCCCTCCGGGAGGAGGGATTCACCGATTCCGAAACGCTCAAGGACGCGATGGTCAAACATGGCGCGCGAGCGGCTCCGGGCCACGGGGATCCCGTCCGGGTCCTGCCCCGCGAGCACCCTGAGACCCAGCTCCGCCGCCTGACGGCCGTGCTCCTCCGCCGAGAGGAGGAATCCCCCCACGATGCCGAACCCCATGTAGGTCTCTTGCATGGCATAAACCGGAACACGGCTCGCCGACGTGATGCGCTCCGCGCTCTCCCGACGGCTGTAGGTCCTGCCCCGGCTGTCCGTCACGAAGGACAGGATCACCGCGAGATGATCGTCCGGGAGGGTCCTCAGGTGGTTCTCGAGCTCCTCCAGGCTCATTTCCGGGGTGTAGTCGACCTGGACCGATGCATCCAGGTGCTGTGCGGCGTCCATCATCTCGCGTCGCATGGCCAGGCCGCTGCTGGTGTGGTCGTGCACGGCCAGGATCCTTCGGGTGCCGGGGTGCAGGGAAAAGGCCAGGCGCAGGGTCCCGGCCATATCCAGCTCTTCGACCACTCCCGTGACGGCTCCATGCCCCGCGATCATCTCGGGTGTGTACCCGTTGATTCCCGCAAAGACGATGGGAAGGCCGGAGAACAGCTCCCGGCGCTCCTTGAGGATGAATTCGAGCGCGGGATTGTCCAGCGCCAGGATCAGACTGGGCCGGTGGTCCTCGTGACCGTATTTGTGCTTGAGGATCGCTTTGAACTCGGGGAGATACTCGAGCCGGGGATGAGTCTTGGCATCGAGGCGCTCGATCCGCAGCGCCACGTGGGGCGCCGCCTCGGAAAAGACCTGCCGAATGCCGCTCAGCTCGCCGTCCGACCAAGCTTCGCCCTGGTGGTAGGAATCCAGGACGAGCACCGTTGGCGACCGATTCCGGCGGGCGTCATCCTGAGCTTGGGCCAAAATCGGGATGAGGAAGGTCCCCGTGCACACCACAAGGAGTCGTACCGTCCAGGTGGGGGCCCTGAGAACTCCTGGTCGGAGTCTCGCGCGGACGTGGTTGCTCACCGGTCGCCCCGGGTCGAGCCGCTGCCGCTTCATACGATGATGCCGTCCGTGAGTGCGAATCGGGGGGCTGAATCGAAAGCCGGCAGGGCCGTGTGTGCGGAACCTGCAAGCACAATTATCCTGATGCAAGACCGCCTGGGGGTCAAGCGAATTCTCTTCGGGACGCCAGGATGCCTTGTCTGCGGAATGTTCTCGAAGTCCTCAGACGGTCGGACCCCGTAAGGAAGGAAAACGGCTGGCACAAGCGCCGAGGGAGCTCCCCGGGAGGGATGGGAAATGGACTCGGCCATGGGCTGGAAGGTCCTCGAGGAGGATCCGGCCGCCGGGCACTGAAACCCGACGCCGGACCCCGTCAGTCCCATGATCCTTAGGAGGAGTGAGGCGGCAATCCGCCCCACTTTCCTTCAGAAGTCACCATATGGCTCGTCTTCCAGGGGGAAGACCTCTCTGGGATTGGGCTTGGCCCTCTCGGCGGCTGCAAAGGGGAGCAGCGCGCTGTGGTCTTTCCCATTGCCGGGCTTGCGCAGCGAATGCACAACGGGCACATCGGACCGCGGCGACGGCTTGGATTCGGCCTTTCGAGATCGAGAGGTCACGGCATCGCTCGCCGCGGAGCGCTTGCCACCACCGTTCGCCCTTCCCACCAGGGCCACCAGCGAGCCCACCATGTCCTTCATGGCTGCCGCCTGAGCGTTGAGCTGCTCGGAGGCGGCGGCCGACTCCTCGGCGTTGGCGGCGTTTTGCTGCGTCACCTTG
>CAZGQL010000065.1:13184-22922 GCA_964527905.1 uncultured Syntrophobacteraceae bacterium | reverse complement strand
GGAGGAAATCGACGCCGGGCAGGACGCCGGATGCTTCCTCGCCGGGAATGTTCAGCTTCAGGCTCGCATGGGCGCCGATGGAAAGATAAACGGCCTTGTAGCCCCGAGCCGTCAGGTCGTCGAGGGTCAGGTCCGGCCCGAGGGCTGTGTTGCATTGGATCTCGACGCCCAGGCGCTGGATGAAATGGATCTCCTTGTCGAGCACCTCCGGCGGCAGCCGGTAGTCCGGAATCCCCACCCGCAGCATGCCGCCCGGAACGGGCAAAGCTTCGAAAATGGTCACCTTGAATCCCTGGAGGGCCAGGAAGTAGGCGGCACTCAAACCCGCGGGCCCGGACCCGATGATGGCGACTTTTTCGTCGCGCGGGGTGATCTCGGGCAGTGGGATGTCGTGGAGGTCCACCTGGTCCGCAACGAAGCGCTTGAGGGAGCAGATGGACAGGGGCTGATCCACCTCGCCCCGGCGGCACGCCGTCTCACAGGGGTGAGGGCAGATGCGGCCGATGACGCCCGGGAGCGGGAGGTTTCGCAGGATCACCTCCATGGCTTCCCGGTACTGCCCCTGGGCGACCAGCGCCACGTATCCGTGGGCATTAACTTCGTTGGGGCAGGCGTTGGTGCAGGGGGACCGGTCCCGCTTGTCGATGGTGTAGGCGCTCGGAATGGCCTGGGCATAAGGCTTGTAAGCGGCCTTGCGCGTCGAAAGCTCCTGTTCGAATTCGTTTCCGAGCGAAACCGGGCAGACCTTGGCGCAATCGCCGCAGGCCGTGCATTTTCCGAGATCGATATAACGCGGTTTTTTCAGCACCTGGACCCGAAAACGCCCGGCCTGGCCGTCGACCCGTTGGACTTTCGATTCGGTGAGGAGCTCGATGTTGGGATGTCTGCCCGCGTCCACCAGCTTGGGGGACAGGATGCACATGGAACAGTCGTTCGTCGGAAAGGTCTTGTCCAGCTGCGACATGATGCCGCCGATGGCCGGAGTGCTCTCCACAAGGTAAACGAAATACCCGCCGTCGGCCAGGTCCAGGGCGGCCTGCACGCCGGCGATGCCGCCTCCCACGACCATCGCGGATCCGACCAGGTCTTGCGCGTTCTGGGTCATGCTCTCACCTCTTCTACTGACTCAAATATTCGTGCATGGAGGACGCGGCCAGGCGCCCTTCCCCCATGGCGCTGATCACGGTGGCCCCACCCGAAACGATGTCGCCTCCCGCCCACACGCGGGCCTTGGACGTCTTGCCCCCCTCGCCGACGATCACCGTCCCCCAGCGGCTCGTCTCCAGGTCGGGGGTCGTCGAGGCGATGAGCGGGTTGGGGGAGGTCCCCAGCGAAACCACCACCGTATCGACGGCGAGCGTGTATTCGCTTCCGTCGATGGGGACGGGCCGACGGCGCCCGCTGGCGTCGGGCTCACCCAGCTTCATGCGGATGAGCTCCATGGCGGCGACGTTGTTGCGGCCGTCGCTGATGAACCCGGTCGGATTGCAGAGGAAATGGAAATGGATGCCTTCCTCCTCGGCGTTTTCGACCTCCTCGAGGCGTGCCGGCATTTCCTGGCGCGTGCGGCGGTAGATGACATAAACGTCCCGGGCCCCCAGGCGAACGGCGCACCGGGCGGCGTCCATGGCCACGTTGCCCCCGCCGATCACGGCCACCCGCTTGCCCATTTTCACGGGGGTGGCGTAGTCGGGATAGAGGTACGCCTTCATGAGGTTCGTCCGCGTCAGGAATTCGTTGGCCGAGTAGACCATGTTCAGGTTCTCGCCGGACACCCGGAGAAACTGGGGCAGCCCCGCCCCGGTCGCCAAATAGACCGCCTGGTACTTGGTGTTGAGGAGCTCGTCGAGGCTGTAGTTGATCCCGATGACCGTGTCGAGCCGGATGTCCACCCCCAGGGAGGCGACATACTGGACTTCCCGCTGGACGATGTCCTTGGGAAGCCGAAATTCGGGAATCCCGTACATGAGCACGCCGCCCGCCACGTGGAGGGCCTCGAACATGGTGACCTCGTGGCCTCGGATGGCCAGGTCCGAGGCGACCGTGAGTCCGGACGGCCCCGTGCCCACCACGGCCACGCGCTTGCCGGTCGCCGGGGCGATCTCCGGGGTCGAGACGATCCCCTCGGTGCGCTCCCAGTCGGCGATGAACCGCTCAAGGCGCCCGATCGCGACCGGCGCCCCCTTCTTGTTCAGGGTGCAGGCGTGCTCGCACTGAAGCTCCTGCGGGCACACCCGTCCACAGATCCCGGGCAGGGACGTCTTGGCCTTGAGCACGCGCGAGGCGCTTTCCGTGTCGCCCTCCTGCAGGTGCCGGATGAAATCGGGGATGTCGATGTTGACCGGGCACCCTTCCTGGCAGTTGCGCTTCTTGCACTGGATGCACCGACGGGCTTCTTCCATGGCCATCTCGTACGTGTAGCCCGTCGCCACTTCCTCGAAATTGCGCCGACGCTCCTCGGGAGACTGCTTGGGCATCTCCACCCGGTTGAGGTTGATCTTGGGCTTCTTGGCGCCGGGCTCCCCCGCGGTCGCCCCGGCTTTATCCGATGCGCTCATGTTCCGAGCTCCTTATCTGGCTGTGCGAAAGAATCCGCATCCCGCATGCTTCTTCACCACTGCGAGCATCCGCGGCATTGGAACCCCTGCTGGAGCACGCTCTCGTCGGCGTAGGTGCAGCGCCGCGCCATCAGCACGTCCCACCCATCCACCTCGTGGCCGTCGAACTCCGGCCCGTGCACGCACGCGAACCGGTTGCTGCCCTTGACGCTCAGGCGGCAGGCGCCGCACATGCCCGTGCCGTCCACCATGAGCGGCGTCAAGTGCACGACGGTCTTGATGCCGAAAGGCCGGGTCAGCTCGCTGATCACCCGCATGAGGCAGATGGACCCCATCACCACCACGCGGTGGATGGGCTCGTGGACGAGATTCCCGAGAAGCCTTCGGAGCGGCCTCGTGGTGCTCGTGCTCATGTCCTCGCCGACGGAGCCCACCGCGAGGATGATCCGGTCACTCACGGCTTCGAGCTCCTCTCGGCCGAACACGCGCTCCCGGTCGGGCGCCTGCAGGACGGTGGTGACGCGGTTGCCGCGCTCCTTGTAGGCCTTGAGGATCGGCACCATGGCGGAAATGCCGTAGCCGCTCACGACGGCGACCACGTGACCGAAATGGTCGATTTCGGCTGCCACGCCGAGAGGACCCACGAAGTGAGCCAGCTCGTCCCCCGGCTTCAGAGACGCCAACTGCCGCGTCGTCTTCCCCACTTCGATATAGACAAACTCGACGGTTCCGGCCGCGGCATCCCATCCGCTGATGGTGAACGGGACGCGCTCGCCCTTCTCGTCGGTGATCACGATGACGAACTGGCCCGGCTTGGCCTTTTCGGCCACGACCGGAGCCTCGACGGTCATACGGTGGACCTTGGGCGCCAACTCCTCATGGGATTTGATCACAAACATATGCCTGTCACCTCTTTCGCGGGAGCGGTTCCGCTCACTCGGCGGCGTTCGTCTCTCCACTCTTTTCAACGCGCACGGCCGCAATCTGCGGGGGCGAATCCGCCCGCCCGGACCAGCCCAGTCGGACGCCGGACATGACCACAATCCCTTCCGGAAGGAGGGGGTTGAGACCCACCCGACCCTCCCAGGTCTTTTCCCTGGAGGCCACGCGGATCGCATCTCCCGGCTGCAGCCCAGACCGGAAGACATCCGACGGATTCATCTCGATTTCGGCGTCCGGATAGAAGGCCCCCATCGCTTCCCTGGCCAGGAGCGGCCCGAGGAAGTACGGCTCGAGGGTTTCCTTGGCCACGGCTCGCATAGGGTAGTCCGCGTCCACCGCCTCCTGGGGCGCAACGAACGGGATCGGTTTCCAATCCGGCAAGCCGCTGCCGCACCCCACCGCGGAGGGTTGAACCGTTGTCCCGCAGCAGGCGCAACCGGGAGCCGCCGCGTGAGGGCCTTGCCCGGGAACCGTCCTCTCGGAGATTCGCCGGCGCATCTCCTCGACCCACATCGTCTCGTCTTCCCCGGGAAACCCGGTTGCCTTCATCCGCGCGGCCAACTGCTGGATGATCCACACCACCGAGCGCGCCTCCCCTCCCGACGATGGAAGGCGTGGGACTTCAATCAATCGTCCGTCCGGGTCGGTGAAGGTCCCTCCCTTTTCGAGGACCGAAGCCATCGGGAGCACCACATGCGGTTGGGCCCCGGTTCCCCCATTGCCCGGCGGGTCGGGAGCCCGGACATCCAGCAGCACCACCAGCTCAAGCCTTTCCAGGTGGGGTCGCAGCAGGTCGAAGGGCATGGCGTCGGAGCTTTCCATCGCCACGACCAGCGCCTTGATTTGTCCCGATGCGAGCTTGTCGGCGACACCGCTCGCTCCGGACGCGGGTGTCGGACGACTGGCGGGGGAAAGCTCGAAGAGCGGGGAGGTCATGTCAAAAGCCGAAGCTCCCGCAAGATTGGAATCCCCGTAGAGCGGGATCATGCCCCCGCCGGCTTTCCCGATGCTCCCCGTGAGGGTGAGCAGGTGGATGAGGGTGTGGACCGCGTCCCGGCAGGCGGGTGACGTTATGAGGCCGGGCCCGTAAACGACGCAGACCGGTTTATCCCCACCGAAAAGGCATGCCGCCTCGAGCAGCGTCTCGGCGTGGATCCCTGTCACCGCCGCAACGGATTCCGGGCTGAACGCCGCCAGCTCCTGTCGCAGCGTCTTCACGTATTGAGGCTGGCTGGCTTCGAGGGCGGAATCGATCCGACCCTCCCGGAGAATCAACTGAAGCAGACCGCAAAGGAGAGCGGCCTCGGTACCGGGCGGGGGATTCAGCACCATGTCGGCGAAGCGCCCGATGCCGACGGAACATGGATTGATCACGATCACCCGCGAGCCGTCCAGGGACGCCTTGCGCAGCAGGGTCCCGCCGATGGGGTGCGTCGCGGGCGGGTTCACGCCGATGGCCAGGATCACACCGGCCTCGGACAGGTCCCCGAGCCCTCCACGCAGGGCAGCGGGGGCCGGACTCCCGGCGATCGTTTCCTCAACGGTCAAGTGGCCGGGCGGCGTCAGGCAGCCGACCAGGGTGGACCCAAGGACCGTTTGGGCGAATCGGTGCAGGAGGAACAGTTCCTCGTTGGTCAGGCGGCCATCGGTGAGCACGGCGGTCTCGCCGGGGCCGTAGGCGGACAGGCGGCGTGCCACCTCATCCAGGGCGTCTTCCCATTCGGCTTCTCGATGCCGCCCGTTTGCCGGCACGAGGGGCTTTTTCAGGCGTCGCGCGCCCTGCAGGTGCTCTCTCAGGAGGAAGCGGCCCTGGACACAGGCCTGGCCGCTCCCGGCCGCGGCACCTGGGGCCGGGCGGACTTGAACGATGTGGCCGGTGGCCGTCATTTCAAAGGACAGCCGGCAGTGGGCGCTGCACAGGGGGCACACGGACGTGTGCCAGCCGCGCGGCAGCTCCTTCCGGTAAAGGTCCATGACGATCTTCGTGAGCCCCTCGCAGGTTGCGGCAATCGCATCGCGCGGCTCCCCAGCGTAGGCAGGCAGCGGCTCGCGGAGGGCGGCCACCGGGCACACGTCCACACAGGCGCCGCAGAACTGGCAGCCCGCATCCGCAAGAGAGCGTCCGAAGGCCGTGTCGACCTCCTGCTTCCCGTGGGACTCGCGAAACACCAGCACGCCGGCTCCGCGGACCTCGTGGCACACCCGCACGCACCGACCACAGTGCACGCAGAGTCTCGGGTCCCGCTCGAAATACGATCCCGCCGGCAGCGTCGCAGCCGTCTTGCCCACGGGCGGGCCGTAGGGAAAGTCGATTCCCACCAGCTCCACCAGTCGCTGCAGCTCGCAGGTCCCGTTGCGCGCGCACCCCAGGCATTCCCTCGGGTGGTCCTGCAGGATCAGCCGCAGCATCTCACGGCGAAAATCGAGGACTTTCGCCGAGTCCGTCCGCACGCGCATTCCCTGCGCGACGGGAGTCGAACAGGCGGCGGGCAGTCCGCGATGGTCATCGATTTCCACGGCGCACAGGCGGCAGGAGCCGCTGGGCTTGAGCGAGGGATGCGCGCAAAGACGCGGGATGCGGATCCCGACGCTGTCCGCCGCTTCCAGAACGGTTTGATGGGCTTGGGCTTCCACTTCCTGATCGTTGATCCACAGCTTGATCAAATTCATCCTCACCTCGAATGGATCCTGAGCACAAGAGCTTCAGTTGCCGCGGAGCGGTGGGACGAGCTGCGCGACCGGATCGGCGTCGCCGGAGCATCCGGAGGCTTGAATCACCGACCGCTCCGCTCCGTTCCGGATCAAGGGGGCCCCGACCGTAGGCCGTTGTGCGCCCACCTTTTCCTTGAGCCGCTCGATGGCTTCCACCGTATGCCTTCTCACCAGGGCCGCCCGGTCGATTCCCCGTGACTGGAGGTCCTCGGCATAGGCTGGATGCAGGGGCGTCGGGGCCGGTGTCTCCAGCAGCGATGCGTACTCAAACGTGTCCGCATCCATCACGACGTCAATGATGGATCGGTCCGCCCGCGGAATGGTCTCGAGCCACCCCAGGCGGCGCATGCATTCAAACCGCGCCTGGTCCGTGATGAAAAAAAAGGCATTCAGAAGCATCGTCAGCCGCTCAAAGGGCTGCATCTCAAAGTCATGGCCACTCCCCAGGCGGTGGGAGCCCATGAGCAGATCATAGAACCCGTGCCGGCTCTCACGGCTTTCGTCGGCGAAAAAGAGCACGACCTCATCGGGCAGGTCCGACCAGCGCGTGTGCTCATCAAAGTCCGTGATGCTGCGGAACAGACGCTTCCATTCCCGAAAGCCCCGCTCCGCCGCCTTTTTCGCCTTCCGCGACGCCAGAGCGACGACCGCTCCCATGGTGCACCTCCTCAATGGCTGCCCGACCGCTGCACGGCAATACTGTTGATGTTGTGCTCCAGCGTCATTCCCGTGAAGGCGGACATCCACGCTTCATGGGCTCTTCTAGACCCCCGCCTTCGCGGGGGTGACGTTCAGTCAACGGCATTGCCGCGGCATGGGTCCCGCACAGAATGCGCGTTCGCCTCTCATGCGGTCGAGGCGGCGGCTTGGGCCGGCTTTTCCCCGGTCTTCCTGGCCCGCAGTCCCGGTCCGAGGGCCCGGATCCGCTCCGTGAAGTCCCTGCAGCACTGGGCGAACTGGGGGCCCATGGCGGACGAGTTGTAGTAGAGCTCGACCCGGTCCGGATTGATCCCGATCTGCTTGAGCAGGTCCTTGGTGTACGCCATCCGCTTGGTCGCCCGGTAATTGCCCGTCATGTAGTGACAGTCTCCCAGCAAACAACCCGAAACGAACACCCCGTCCGCCCCCTGCTCGAGCGCCTGCAGCAGGAAGATGACATCCACCCGCCCCGTGCAGGGCACCTTCACGATGCGCACATTGGGCGAGTATTGGAGCCGCATGGATCCCGCGAGATCCGCCGCGGCATACGAGCACCACTGACAGCAGAAACAGACGATGATCGGTTCGAACGGCTCTTCCATGGCGTGATGCCTCCATCCAGGGGCGGGATCGCGGGAAGAATGGAAACCGGCTCCCACACGACACGCGCGCTTCCTCGCGGCCTGCCCGGCGTGAAAGCAAACCAAGCCCGCGAAACCCGACCGGAATCATGAAAACCGCTTGGACGGACGACTTCATCCGCCCTCAAGAGGCGTGCGTGCCGGACAGAAGGGAACCCGAAAGGAGCGTTCCGGAATGGCTGGAGACTCGATGCATCTTTCGGTCTGGTCCTGAGCCTACCGCACACGGGTAGCGCTTGCTGCGCTACTTCAGGTGAAGCCCAGGGCCGGATGCACGATCATTCTCCTTAATTGGATGGTGGGATGAATCATTGTGGCGTCGGGAAGAAGAGGTATCTGAAAGGATGGATCCTGTCAAATCGGTAACCCCAATGTTAAACGGCGCTGACTGTAGGGAGTGCCAATCGTCTCGTGGGAAAGCGCCCGGGACGGCTATACCATCATGCATCGAGGCAAATCCTGGAGCTTGTACGCCATTCCTGTTCAGTATTCTTGTGTTTGCTCAACACCTCGGCCATAATTCCTCTGGTGGGTTGCGGGGCGCCCCCGCAAACACTCGGCCCGTGTTCTCCGTGGAAGCCCATCGTGATTCGATGCGGCGACCCCAAGGTCGGGGAGATGTCAGGATGAACGCCAGAGATGAATGGAAGGCGATCACACGTCTGGTCTTGGTACATTTCCCCGATGTGCAGGCCATCTATCTGTTCGGCTCCTACGGGACCGATGACGCAGGAGGGGAGAGCGACGTGGACATTGCCCTGTTGCTGCCTCCTGAAGATTCAAAGCGGGTCGGATGGCTCGAAATGAGTGCGCTGCGAACCGCGCTCGAGTCCGCGTTGCAGCGGGACGTGGACCTGATCAATCTGCGCCGGGTTTCCACGGTGCTTCAAAAGGAGGTCGTGGCCGCCGACTGCCGCATCTACGAGGGGGGACCGGTACGCCGCTGAGGAATTCGAGATGCTGACCTTGTCCTATTATGGCAAGCTCAACGAGGAGCGCGCGGAGATCGTTGCAAGCGCCCTCGCCGATGGAAGGTTTCACGACTTGTGAACGACATCGCCTAGTGCATCGAGCGGTGCATCAAACAGGTCCGGACGTATTATGGACTTCCAAGCGACCTGCCGTTTGCGGAGGACTATCTGCGCCAGGACGCCATTGCGCTGAATCTGCAACGGGCCTGCGAGCAGTGTATCGATCTGGCAAACCATGTGGTGAGGGTGCGCAAGCTGGGGCTTCCTAAGGAAAGCAAAGAGAGCTTTCGCCTGCTTGCGGTCAATGGGCTTATCCCACAGGACCTTGCGAAACGGCTTGAAGGAATGGTTGGATTCAGAAATGTGCTGGTTCACGAGTATGAGCGCCTCGACGTCGAACTGATGGTCGAGGTGATCGAAAAGCGGCTCGACGACCTGCTGCTTTTCACGGACTGCATTCTGAGACAATTCTTCACCGGCCCTTCATCCTGAGTGCCCTTGGCCGGTGATATGCGTCAGGCATCCACGCGAAAGAGCATCCGCACAACGAGCAGGGCTTCCCGAGCGTCGAGGCACAACACTGTGGATGCATCCACGCCCCGCTTCTTCGTCCAGTCCTGGAAATGCTTCTCCGTACAGAAGAAGTTCATGATGTTTCAGCAGCCGGCCACCCTGTTTTGGACCCGGTTGAGATCGACGTGCAGGACGTGGAGCGTTTCGGGGCGCAGCTCGGTGATCGCGCCGGACTGGATGCGCACGAGGACCGGCTCCGCGCACTCCCCCCGTCTTCCCGTTGGGCCGGGGTGAGGAACACCCCGAGGCAACGCTCCTGCTCAGCCGGGGGCATCTCTTGCCGGTTCATGAGGCAAGGCACGTTTTGCCTGACCGTCATCTGCGGAAACATGCCGAAGTCCCGTAACACGAAGATGACTTCCTGCATGCGATGTTTCCATGGAAACGATCAGGGCGTGCGGGGAGTGCCGAGGCTCCGGCCCTGGAGGGCCGCCCCGAGGGCTCCCACCATGTCCGGTTGTTCCGGGATGAGGACGGGCTGCTCCAGCTGCTCCTCGAGGATTCTGCGAACGCAGGAATTGTGGGCCACCCCGCCCGCGAAGAGGACCGGCGGGTCGGCGCCCACGCGGCGCAGCATGGCCAGGGTCCGCTGGACGATGGCCAGGTGAAGGCCCATGGCAATGTTCTGGGGCTTTTCGCCCC
>CAZGQL010000065.1:0-13174 GCA_964527905.1 uncultured Syntrophobacteraceae bacterium | reverse complement strand
GGTGGCCTCGCTTTCGGCGAACACCGTGCACATGCTGTTGATCTGGATGCGCTTGTCGGATCCGAGCGCAAAATCGCCGAAATCTTCCAGGGGGATTTGCAGGGCGGTCGCCATGAACTCGAGGAATTTTCCCGTTCCCGCCGCGCAGCGGTCGTTCATTTCGAACTTGGCCACCTTCCCCTGATCCGTGAGGGCAATGACCTTGGTGTCCTGACCGCCGATGTCCAGGACGGTCCGGGCCTCCGGGTGGAGAAAGTGGGCCCCCAGCGCATAAGCCTGGATTTCCGTGATCGTTGTCACTTCAAGATGCTGAAATGCTTCGGCGAAGAGCTTGCGGCCGTACCCCGTGGCGACGATGTGGCCCACCGCCACATCGTGCATGAGCCTGCGGCACTGGGCCACGGGGTCGAAGGTCGTGGGGGCTCTCACCTGGTGGATCGGCATACGGCCGTTCCAAACGACCAGCTCGATGGACCGGGACCCGATGTCGATGCCGGCCGTGGTTCCTGAGGCTGTCATGGGGATCGTCTCCCGCCCGCCATGGTCTGGTTAGCGCACCATCTCGACGAAGGCTTCCACCCGCGTCTTGAGCTGCTCGACGTCCTCCATGCTGTAGTCGGTCTCGATGGAGAGCATGGGGATGCCGGCGGACTTCAGGACCTTCTCCACCTTGAAGGCCTCGATGCCGTAGGGCTGGCAGAAGGAGAGGCCGTAATGGATGACCCCGTTCACGTTGAGGTCCCGGGCCATGTCGACGATGTGGTCGAGCCGCTCCGTGTTGGGGGTGAAGCAGGCGCAGTCGATTTTCATGTACCGGTCCGCCAGCAGATCCAGGAGTTCATCCACCGTCTCGCCCTTTTCCTCCACCAGGTCCCGGGTGTTGCGCGTTCCGATGCAGGATTCCTCGCCGACGATCACGGCCCCCGACGACTCGATGATGTAGGGCAGCTTCCAGTTGGGCACGGCCATGGGACAGCCGGAGAGCATGAGCCGCGGTGTCTCCATGGGAACGATCCCCTCGGCGGCCTTGACCCGCTCCTCGATTTCATCGCAGAGCTTGCCGATGTTTGCGGTGAAGCGGACGGGGTCGTCGTAGAAGCTGATCTGGTTCACCAGCAGGACGTCGCGGCCCGAAATGGGCACGGGGCTCGCCGCCCTGAGCCGGTTTAGGCGCTGGAGCACGCTGCGGCGCTCATTCACCACGCGGATGGCGTCCTTCAAGGCCGCCGCCGTCACCGTGTTCCCGGTGACTTCCTCCACCTTGTCCTTGAACCGGAGGATTTCGGCCTTCCAAAGATCCCGGTCGCAGCGGTTTTTCATCTGCGGGATTTCCATCACGTAAACGGGGGAATACTCCTCGAAGATTTCGTAGGCCTTCTTCTTGCCGTCGCAGGTCGTCTCCCCGACCACCAGGTCGCAGGATTCGATGAACGGGCAGAGCCGTGAGAGCTTGAAGCCCACGAACGACTTGATCAGGGCGCAGGTGTTTCGGGGCAGGATCTTTTCGGCGGCGTCCTTTCCGGCCTCCGCCCCGGCGCAGAGCCCCACCTGGATCCCACCGGCCGCCAGCACGATCTCCTCGGGAACGAACACGCAGAACGTCCCGACGACCTTCCGACCCTGCGCCTTGGCGTCCTGAAGCTCCTTGATGCGGAGCCCGTGAACCTCCGAGAGGACGAAGTCGAGATACTCCGTTCCCCGCAGGCGGCCGGTCTGGCTGAGATAGATGTCTCCGTAGAACTTCCCGAGGACCTGAAGCAGCCCCTCATGGGCGTTGAGATCAAGGTTCAGCTTCTCCCACATTTCATCGTAGGGCGTAGGCATAATGACGAACCTCCCTGTAAGGCGTGAAAAGAGATGATGCCGCGTGGACCGCGGGAATGGACCGACTCTGGAGCCTATGTACGTTAGAGGGAGCCTCGGATTTGATCAAATCGATAAGAATGATCCCGTCGGATCAGGTCCATCGAAGGATTCGATCCAACGGAAGGAGGAATGGCGAAGCGGATGCGCCGTGCCGAGGGCGTGCCGATGCCCGGCCCTTCAGTTCCCGAGCCACGGCACCGATAACGCAGGTAGTGAAACGGTGGAAGGCGATGGAAACCCGAGCTGTACACCACGTGCCCGTCCCCATGGACAACCACGGGCGTTTGGATCAACGACAATGAACGACTCTATTCAACCCTCAGGAGATTCCACCCATGAAGAACATCGTTATTGTTTGTGGTTTGACGCTGGGCCTGGCCACCTTGGGAGCGACCCTGGTCTCCGAGTGCCGGGCGGGGGATCAGCGGCGCGTGCAGCACGCAACGGTCGCTTGCACGGATACGGGCACGTTGAAGAAGGCCCTCAACGGTTCCAGGTCTGGCAAGAAGAAGGGCGATGAAGCCTGCATCGGCCTCCGGGAAGGCGATGTGGTCACCGTCGAGCGGGAATCCCCGCCCTACGCGCACGTGCGGCCGGCCGGCAAGGTGGATCTCTATTGGATGCCGCTGGAGCACGTCCAGTGGAAGAAGCCCTGAGCCGAACCCTCCGACTCGGCGCGTCGTGAAGGCGCCCATAGGATGGCGCCGCGAGGACCTGCGGGAAGGATCCCACCCGGCTCCTGAGCTCCGGTCGGTACCTGAGGTTGTTACGGAACTCGCTTGCCCCCCACCCCCGTCGTTCCCGCGAAGGCGGGAATCCAGTTTTTTCAATGATTCCTGGAGCCCCGCCTCCGCGGGGGGAACGACATTCCAAGACTTTGCAACAGCCTCACCTGCCCCCGGAAACACGATCCGAAGCCCGTCGTCCCGCCCCGTCGACCCCACCTCGCCAGCTCCCAAGCTCCAACCTGGGAGCCGGCGAAGGGGAGCGCAGCCCGCGGTCGAATCCATGAAAAACTTTTTGACAGAACCAAATCCCTCTGCTACACAGATTGCCAGACCGACCGGTTGGTCTCTGCGTGGCGGGAGGCATCGAAGATCCATGGAACTGAAAGAGCGCATCGTCCTGGAAGCCCTGCGGCTGTTCTCCCTCAAGGGATACCTCAGCACGTCCGTTCAGGACATCCTGGACGCCGCCGGCACCTCCAAGGGCGGTTTCTACAACCACTTCAAGAGTAAGGAAGAGCTGTTCCACGCCGTTCTGAGCGAGGCGCGCCGCATCTGGCGGGAAAACAACCTCTCCGGTCTCGACCGCATCGAAAAGCCCGTCGAGAAGGTCAAGCAGCTGCTTCGCAACTTCAAGGACAACTATCTGCAGGACACCGCCTGTCTTCCCGGCGGCTGCGTCTTCGTGACGCTTTCCGTGGAGCTCGACGATCAGATCCCCGATTTGGCCCGCGAGGTGAACAAGGGCTTCGAGGGGCTTCAGGCCATGATCGGCCGACTCCTCGAACAGGGCAAGGAATCGGGGGAGCTTCGGAGCGACACCGACACGCGGGCGGTGGCTGAGCTCATCTTCGCCGGGATCCTGGGTATCACGGTCATTTACGGCGTGGACCGATCGCCCCTCCGACTCGAGCAGACCATCCACGCGCTGCTCGATTACCTGGAACGACTGGCCCCGTAGGGATGTCTGCCGCGCGCGCGGGCAGGCATCGTTTGGATGAACCGGCAGCGACAAGAAAGGGAACGATCATGGCACTGATGACTCCGGAGCAATTCGAGGAAAGCCTCAAGGCCTTGAAACCCACCGTGTACATGAACGGGAAAAAGGTCGAGAGCATCCTGGAGAACCGCAACACCCGCACCGTGGTGGAGGCGAACAAGGCCAGCTACGAGTGGGCGCTCGATCCGCGCTACAAGGACATCATGTCCTGTCATTCCCCGCTCATCAACGAACCGGTCAACCGCTACACCCACATCAGCGGGAGCACCGAGGACCTGATGAAGAAAGCCGAAGCGGGAACGTTCACGGCGGAAATGCTGGGAACCTGCATCTACCGGTGCGTGGGCTACGATGCCTTCCACTCCCTCGCCGCCACCTGCTGGGAAATGGACAAGACCATCGGGACTGAATACTATCCCAAGTTCCTGGAATATCTTAAAATGGTCCAACGCAAGGACCTCTCCGTCGCGGGCGCCCTGACCGAGCCGCGCGGCCAGCGCAACCAGAAAACCATTGACTGGCCGGACCCCTACCTCTCCCTCAAGGTGGTGGAAAAAAACAAGGACGGCATCGTCGTGCGCGGCGCCAAGATCAACATCAGCGGCGCCTTCGCGAGCCACGAGCTGATCGTGCTGCCCCAGTCGTCCCACGCCCCGGGCGAGGAGGAATACGCCTTGGCGTTCGCGACCCCCACGGACGCGGAGGGCATCATTTATGTTTGCCAGTACTCCCCCTACTCCGCCGAGCGTGATGCGGCCGAGGACCTGATGGAGCTCGGCAATCCCCGGTTCGGCCAGCGGGAAACCTCCATGGTCATCTTCAACAACGTGTTCGTGCCCTGGGAGCGCGTGTTCCACTGCGGCGAAACCAAGTATTCCGGGAAGTTCGTGGCCCGATTCGCCAAGACGCACCGCATGACCTGCGGGGGAACCTGCAAGGTGGGCTTCATGAACCAGATCATCGGCGCATGCAAGCTGGTCCAGGAATACAAGGGCCTGGACAAGGTGAGTCACATCAACGAACAGCTCACGGAAATGGTGGTCCTTCGGGAGACGGGCCGGGCCTGCGGCATGGCGGCGGCCATGAAGGGTAAGGAGGATCCTCCCGGGTCCGGCGTTTTTCTGCCCGATGAAGTCATGGGCAACGTGGCGAAGCTCAACATCTGCAACGCTTTTTGGCGCGTCATGGCCTTGGCGGGGGATATCGGCGGCGGCCTGATCGTGACCATGCCGTCCATCAAAGAATTGAGCAATCCAGACATCAAGGATTACGTGACGGAATTCTACAGTTTCGGGTCCGATGAGCCCACCGAAAACATCCTGAAAGTTCACAAACTCTTACAGCACTGGACGGCCGGCCAGCACGGCGTGGCCACCTGGCACGGCGCCGGACCCGTCGCGGCCCAGAAGATCATGCTCCAGCGGGTGGTCGATTTCACGCACGAAAAAGACTTGGTCAAGCAGACGCTGAATCTGAAGGAAAAGTCCCAGAGCAGTCAATAACCTCCAGGACAGGAGCAGCCCATGGCATACGAACATCTCCTCGTTGAGGTCGGAGACGATTTCGTGGCTTCCGTCACGCTCAACCGACCGCAGCAGCTCAACACCTTCACGACCCCGCTGGCCGGCGAGCTCGACGACGCGTTGAAGACACTCGACGCCGACAGCCGCGTGCGGGTCCTCATCTTGAAAGGCGCCGGCAAGAATTTTTGCGCAGGCATCGACGTGGGCGAGCTCGCCGGAAAGACGGCCATGGAATACCGGGCCTGGATCCAGCGCATGGAAAACCCGCTCATCACGATCAGTCGCATGCACAAGCCGGTCATCGCGCAGGTGCAGGGAGTGGCCGCCGCCAACGGAGCCGGACTGGTCGCCGCGGCGGACCTCGCCGTCGCCGCCGATAACGCCCGGCTCGGACTGACGGCCATCAACGTGGGCCTCAACTGCGTGGGGCCGGTCATCCCGGTGGCCCGATCCGTGGGGAGAAAGGTGGCATTGGAAATGCTCCTTTATGGGGAGCTCATCGGCGCCCAGGATGCGTTGGCCAAGGGGTTGGTCAACCGTGTCGTTCCCGCGGCCGACCTCGATCAGGCGACGCGTGAGTGGGCCGCCGTTTTGGCCCAGAAGAGTCCTATCGCCGTGCAGATCGCCAAACGGGGCTTCTACGAAGCGGCCGACATGGACTACTATCAGAGCTTCGACCACATGAACGAGGTGTTCGCCCGTCTCTGCACCACCAGCGACGCCAAGGAAGGCGTGAAGGCCTTCCAGGAAAAGCGCAAGCCCGTGTGGCAGGAATGCTGATGCTGGTCCGGAAGGTGTAAAAGGTCTGACGTCCCGGTCCCTGGGTCGTCCCCCCTCCCGTCCCGCCGGCTCGCTTGCTAATAAAAAACCCCCTCTCGCCGGGAGAGGGGGTTTTTTTATTGCCTGGCCCAAGGCGGCCCGACCGGGCGCGTGCAGCGCACGTTGCGGGAGCCCGTGTCGTTGCGCCGGGACTAGACCATCACCCGTTGCCCGATGGCCCTCTGTGCGGGTATAAACTCCCGGCAGATTGCCCGGCCGCACCTCGATGGACCACTTTCCGTCGAGGGTCGCGACGACCGTGAGGACTCGTACAGGAACAAAACGGGTTGAAAGCCTGGGCTCGAAAAGAGTCCGGTTCGCAAACGCAAGAGGGGTGGGATCCGCATGGCGCTGATCAGTTTGCGGGAGGTGAGTGTCTCGTTTGGGGGACCGGTGCTCCTGGACCGCGTCGACCTACAGATCGAACGCGGGGACCGGGTGTGCCTCGTGGGACGCAACGGTGCGGGCAAGTCCACCCTGGTGCGCATCCTGAGCGGCGATCTCGAGCCCGATGGAGGAGAAGTGATCCGGGAGCCGGGCGTTCGGGTCGCCCTGCTCCCCCAGGAGGTCCCGACGGAGACGCAAGGTTCGGTCCACGATGTGGTCGCAACCGGGCTGGGCGCTCCGAGTACCCCGCAAGATGTGGATTGGCGCATCAGCCTTCAGGTCGAACAAACCCTCTCCCGCATGGGTCTGGATCCCCAAGCGCTCTTCGAATCCCTTTCGGCCGGGCTCAAGCGCCGCGTCCTGCTCGCCCGTGCCTTGGCCTGGGACCCGGACATCCTGCTCCTCGACGAACCGACGAACCATTTGGACATCGACGCCATCGGCTGGATGGAGGAGCTCCTGCTGCGGTCGGGACGCACGCTGGTTTTCGTGACGCACGACCGGATGTTTCTGAAAAGGCTGGCCACCCGTATCGCGGAGCTTGACCGCGGACGCCTCGTCGACTGGGCCTGCGACTACGAGACGTTTCTTCGGCGTAAGGAAGCGGCGCTGGAGGTAGAGAGCGAGCAGTGGCACCAGTTCGACAAGAAGCTCGCGCGGGAAGAGGCCTGGATCCGACAGGGCATCAAGGCCCGGCGGACCCGCAACGAGGGAAGGGTGCGGGCGCTCGAGAAACTACGCGCCCTGCGCCGGGAACGGCGGGAGCGCCTCGGGACGGTCCGGCTGCGGGCCCAGGAGGCAGCCCGGTCGGGCAGGCTGGTCATCGAGGCGGCAGGCGTCACCTTCGGCTACGAAGGCACGGAACCGCTCATCCATGATTTTTCGACGATCATCCTACGGGGCGACAAGGTGGGGATCATCGGTCCCAACGGATCCGGCAAGACGACGCTCCTGCGGCTGCTGCTCGGGGAGATTTCGCCGCGGCAGGGGATGGTGCGCCATGGAGTCAATCTGCAGCCCGCCTATTTCGATCAGCTCCGAGCGCAGCTCGATGTGGACAAGTCGGTTCAGGAAAACGTCGGGCAGGGCAACGACACCATCCTGTTCAACGGCCGCCCGCTCCACGTCATGAGCTACCTGCAGAGCTTCCTCTTTTCGCCCGAGCGGGCCCGGTCGCCGGTCAGGACCCTCTCCGGCGGGGAGCGCAACCGGCTGCTCCTCGCGCTGCTCTTCACCAAGCCGGCCAACCTGCTCATCCTCGACGAGCCGACCAACGACCTCGACACGGAAACCCTGGAGCTGCTCGAAGGCTTGCTCCTGGACTATCCGGGGACGGTGCTCCTGGTGAGCCATGACCGGGCGTTTCTGAACAACGTGGTCACGAGCACCTTCGTTCTGGAAGGCGGCGGTCACGTGGGGGAATACGCCGGCGGCTACGACGACTGGCTGATGCAGCGCCGAACACCTGACCCCGCTCCGGCCCCGGCGCGAGCCGAGCCCAAAGCCGAAAAGCCCCGTCTCACGCGCGGGAAGCCCCCCGGACTCTCCTACCGGGAGCGAAAGGAGCTCGAGGCCCTTCCCGGGCGCATTGAAGGTCTTGAAGCCGAACAGGCGGCCCTCTACGCGGCCCTGTCCGACCCGATGTTCTACCAGAAGCCGGGAGCCGAAATCGCCGCGGCGAAGGATCGACTGGAAGCCGTCGGGCTGGAGCTCGAGGCGGCCTATGAGCGCTGGGAGGCATTGGAAGCGCTGAACGGCTGAGGACAGCGCCACACCATAAGAAAACCATAGTGGCGACGCCATGCCCGCGAAGGCTGGAATCCTGGCGCCTGCGAACGACTGGAACTCACCTGCAAAGAAAAACGGCCCCCCTTGCTTCCGTGGCGCCGTCCTGAGGGTCGTCCCTTCACTCACTGGGCGCGCAATCGTGATCTCTGAACGATCGCGATGGTGAGCAGGGGCAGGATCAGGCCGATGATGGTGACCGTGAGGAGCAGCATCCCAAGCTCGCTGTAGTCCGCCGGGACGGAAACGGCTCCCGTCACAGGGTCCTTGACCTCCCGCGTGACGGTGTAGATCTGGTTCAGGTACTTGGTGCCGAGACTTGACAGGGAGAGAGCCAGGTTGGTGAAGGACGCCATGACGGCAAAAAACGTCGCCTTCAGGTGAGCCGGCGCATTCTGGGCGATCCAGGCCAGCATGGGAATCATGGACACCTGCCCCAGGGGCGATTCCAGGGCCGTGTCCACCACGGCGATGAACCGGGCGTCGACCACCCCGCCGGTGATGGAAGAGGTCCACTCATGCAGACCGTAGTACATGCCGAGGATCGGCAGGCTGAGGACCGTAGTCGCGACGGTGAGGAACCCGACGATGTACGGGATGGGGCGCTCGGCCATGAACCGCCTGAAAATGAACATGCCGAGGAACGCCAGGGCGCTGCTGATGAGGGAAAGCTTGGAGATGAACTGCTGATCGAATCCCAGCTGATCGATTTGCCACCAGGTGGACCCCGCGCCCGGTCCCGGCAGGGCGCGATACACATAAATGATGATGGCGGTGCCGACCAGGGTGAACCGCTGTGAGGGCTCCAGCTCTTTGAGAAGACGAGTCATCAGGAAGACGACGATCGCCATGGAACCGACGAACACGATTTCCTGATCGAAGGGGACCTGTCCCAGGCCCACCGCGAGAGTGAACACCACAAAGGCGAGGCTTCCACCGAGGATCCACGCACTGGGCTTGACCGCCTCCGTCCTGGGATCCAGGATCGCCTGAATCTGGGACCGGGTCAGCCCGCTTCGCCTGAGCTTTCGGATGCGCGCCAGACGGAGTCCCGAGGCCAGGCAGACACCCAGAACCGAAATCACGGGAATGATCAGGGCCAGCTTGTAAATGGTGATGTACACGGCGACTTTTTCGTCCCCGGTCATGCTCTCCACGCCGCTGAACATGAAGACGTTGACCAGGGAGACCGCGATTCCGCCACCCACGATGGCCATCCGTCCCAGAGTCTGCATGGTGGTGTGCATCATCTTGATGGCTTCCCGCGGCAGGGGACTTCCCGCGTCATCCACCGTCGGCACGGCTTCGACGGTCATGGCGTCGGCCACCACGTCCTGAACGACATAGCCCACCGGGGCCAACAGAACGCTCAACACATACCAAGCTTCCACCGTTATGACCCCGCGCATCCACGCGGCAGACTCCAGGAGCCCGACCATGATGCCGAGGCTGACCGCGATGAGACCCGCGCCGAGGAAAACCATGAACGATTTCCACCGCCAAAGCAGGTCCACGATATGCCCCAGCGGCATCTTCAACGTCCACGGAATACCCGCCCAAAAGCCAAGGGCCGCAAGGAACTCGGCGGAGAGACCCAGGTGCTCCTTGACGAAAAACGTGCCCACGATGCTGGTGAGACCCGAAATGCCGGCCGCGACATACACCATGAGAGGCGGCAGGTAAGAGAGGCGCATCCATGCCGAAAGGGACCCCGCCCTCCCTTGCTCCGATGACCCGGCGTTTCCCGGGTCGAGAGGCTCCTCGTCCCCGTCCTTGCGTGAGCGGCTGTTCAGATCCATGTTCTCGTGCACCCCACGTGAGATTGATCGATCATCGCCCGGCAAATCCGTTGCGAGCCGGTTTCCGCACCGAACTCCGTCCCGATGCCGCAGCCCCCGGGCGGTCCCCGAGGGCACGAGGCAGGAGTTTATCTCTTCACGGGACTCCGAAGTCAAGCGACTTGAGCCACGGAAGCGGGCGTGGATCAACCCCGCCCCTGCCGAAAATCCCTAGCTGACCATGCAGGGGCGGGTTCATCAAGCCCGCACGGACCGTCTTCACCCGACAGCTCCATGGCCGCGGGTGGGTACCGATCAGCCCGCCAGGGCCACAAAGAGCTTGTTCCCGTCCCGCTGAACCAGGAGAAGATGCGATCCTTTGTCGGTCGGTTCCGTCAGGGCGCTTTTCAGGGCCCGGATGGAATCCACGCGCTTTCGATTCACTTCGAGGATGACGTCTCCGCGCTGCAGGGACGCCTTGTCGGCAGGGCTTCCCGGCTTCACGTCCGCCACCAGGACTCCGTTTTCCTCCAACCCTCTCCGCCGCGCCAGCTCGGGAGAAAGCTCCTGAAGCTCCATTCCCCATCGGGACGGGGCTGCCTCGTCCGTTGTCTCCGCACGGAGTTCCTTTGACGCAAGCTTTTGCACCCGGACCCGCAGCTCCTTTTCCCTACCCGCACGCAGCACCCTGACGGGGACATCTCCGCCCACGGCAGTGCCCGCGACGATGGAGGGAAGCTGCTGGCTGCTGTGGACGGCCTTTCCGTCGAACGAGACAATGACGTCGCCCCGCTGGATGCCCGCCTGTTCGGCAGGCCCACCCGAGATGACCTCGGTCACCAGGGCGCCTTCGGGCTTCTCAAGGTTCATGGCCTTGGCCAATTCCGGCGTGACCTTCTGGATCTGGACACCGATGTATCCGCGCGTGACCTCGCCGTGCTCCACCAGCTGCGGCATCAGTTGCTTGGCCAGATTCACCGGAATGGCAAAGCCAATCCCCTGGGCGCTCGGGAGGATCGCGGTGTTGATGCCCACCACCTCACCCCGCATGTTGAACAGGGGACCTCCCGAGTTGCCCGGGTTGATGGAGGCGTCCGTTTGAATGAAGTCATCGTAGGGTCCGGCCCCCAGGACTCGCCCCTTGGCGCTCACGACCCCCGAGGTGAGGGTGTGGCTCAAACCGAAAGGGTTGCCGATGGCCAGGACCCAGTCGCCCACCTTGAGGGCGTCCGAATCACCCAGCCTTGCCGCGGCCAGCTCACGGCCGGACTTGACTCGCAGCACGGCCAGGTCCGTTCGCGGGTCGCGTCCGACAATTTCCGCCTTGACCTCCTCCTGGTCGGCGAAGGTCACCGCCAGCTGGTTGGCCCCCTCCACGACATGGTTGTTGGTGAGAATGAGGCCGTCCGTGCTCACCACAACGCCCGATCCCGCGCCCTCCATGGGGCGACCTCCTGGAATCCGGTCCTTATCCTCGAAGAAGGGGCGCAAGCGGTCTCGAAACGGTCCCTCCGGCAGAGCGTCCCAAGGGGAGGCGGTCTTCTGGACCTTGGTTGCCTTGATGTTCACAACCGACGGCGAAAGCCTTTCGGCAAGGGCCGCGAAAGACCCCTGAAACGGGACCGCGGCGGCGTCCTGCTCCGTCGAAGCCCGGGCTTGCTGAAGGTTCGCCTGGCCCCCGTTCCAGTTCAGGCCGTACGCCGTCATGCCCCCGGCCAGCGCCAGTGCCAGCGCGAAGGACTTTGCACCGCGGCCGGTCCATCCCCTGTTTTCCAACCCATCACTCCCGTTTCTGAACATGATTCGTCCTCCCGTCGTCCTGTACCCGATTCATGAACTCCGTCGGCCGTCGACCTCCGCGGCCGTCTTGTTGATCCGGAAGTTAAGGGACGGAAATGGGAGGAAGATTAAGGGAAGATTAGAAAACTCTCACGATGGGGACTTCTGTGGCTACACACTGGGGACCCCGCCGTCCGGACCCTCCACCTCGGCGAGGGGCAGACGCACGGTGAAGGTGGCTCCCCGACCAGGGGCGCTTTGAAGCTCGAGGGAGCCCGAGTGGGCCAACGCAATGGCCCGGGCGATGGAAAGACCCAGGCCGACCCCTGGGTGCGAGAGGGCATCGTCGCTTCGGAAAAAGGGCTGGAAGATCGTCTCGTGCAGGGCTTCCGGGATGCCCGGCCCCGAATCCGAGATCCGGACCGCAGCGTGGCTCCCTTCCCGCTCCACGGTCACGCGGACCCTTCCTCCGGCCCCCCCGTACTTGATTCCGTTTTCCATGAGGTTGGAGAGGAGCCGGGCGAGCTGTTCCGAATCCCCGAGGACCACCGCGGTCGTAAGCGTGCCGACGGAAAGCTCCACGTCATGGGATTCGGCGAGGACGCGTAATCGGGAAACGCACTGGGCAGCCAGCTCCGCCAGGTCCACGAGATGAAATTCCCTGCGCAGGACCCCGGCCTCGGAGCGCGCGAGAAGCAGCAAATCGTTTACGAGCTGAATCATGCGGTTCACTTCCTCCAGCCCGCTTTGGAGGGTTTCCCGGTATTCCTCCCCGGTTCGGGGCGCCCGCAGGGCCACCTCGAGCTCCCCCTTGAGAATGGTGAGGGGGGTCTGAAGCTCATGGGACGCGTCGGCGGTGAACCGGCGGACCTGGCTGAAGGCCCCGTCCAGGCGGGCCAGCATTCCATTGAGGGTTCGTGCCAGCCGGTCCAGCTCATCGCCGGCCCCGGTTTCCTCGACGCGCTGCGTGAGCTGCTCCGCCCCGATTCGGTTGGCGGCCTCCGTCATGCGATCCACGGGCCGCAGCGCCCGCCGCGCCAGGAGCCATCCCCCCGCCCCGGCGAGGAGCACGCCGAGCGGCAGGAGTCCGGCCATGATGAGAAGGAAGCGGCTTCGCGTCTCGAAAACACTCTGAAGGGAGGCCCCCACTTGAACGAGCCTAACCACGCGGCCCGCCTGCACGACGGGCACCGTGAGGATGCGAACGGGATACGGCTCGACCGATTCCACCGTTTCATAGGTGGGAAGGCCGCGGGAGGCGTTCTCGAGTGCTTCGGGGCTCACGGGGAGCTTTTCGGACCGCCCGGCTCCGTGCCTCGGATCCCGTCGTCCCAAGGGGTCCAGCATGCGAAAATAGCGCTCCCACGGGGAAAAGCCGAAAAACCTTCGGAAGACTTCGTCCACATCGGGAGGGGCACCCGGGTTGGGCTCCGGACCGGTCTGCTCGATCAGGACGCGGGCCACCCCGTTCAAGGCCTGGTCCACCTGGTGCGACAGGCTGTAGGAGAGAAC
>CAZGQL010000064.1:19007-23079 GCA_964527905.1 uncultured Syntrophobacteraceae bacterium | reverse complement strand
GCACCTGCCCCACCACGCCCAGCTCCCATCCCTTCAGCCCCCGTATCAGTCGGCGCGCCCATGGGCTTTTCCGCCACCGAGGAGTGGCTGAGGGACATCGCGGAAGCCGTGGGCGCCGATCCGGCTCCGGCCCTGGACGCCGTTCAGGCGGTACGGCGGCGCGTGGCCTGTGTGCTCGCCCGTGTCACGACCCTCACAGGGGCCCCCAAGGGCCTCACCTACAGCATCCGCGCCGATGCTTCCACGGCCCTGCCCCTGATGGAATGCCTCACGGACTACCTTGGCATGCTTCCGGTTTCGGTCGAGCTTTCGGAGGCGACACCGGTTGGGAGCATATGGATGGAGCGGCTGGTGAAGGCGCTCGACCGGATCGGGTGCGCCGACGCCTGGCAGACTCCCTGGCAAGAAGCACGACCGGACTTCTTGTTGGCCGATGGGTCCCAGGTGGTCCAGGGCCCGGTCTTCGGCGTGCCGGTGGATGCGGGAATCGAGCTCATACTGCCCATGAGCGGCTACGTGGACCTGACTCTCAAGGCCTTTCTCGGGGCCGAGGGGGCGGCGCATCTCGTGGAGCGAATCGTGAACGCCGTGCCGGGAATGCTGTGAAGCTGTGAAAGGAACACGATTGAAACCGTTCGGGATCCCCTTGAAGACGCGCGGCGCCCTTGCCGTACTCATGGCGGGTGGAATCATTTGTTCAGGCGTGTTCGGTCCTTCGTGGTTCGGTTTCGCTGCTTCGTCGACGGCCGCCGAAGCCCCTTATCCGGATTCCGTCGACTGCTTTCCGCACAAAGCCCGTCTCCGCCACGCCCGCTGTTTCACCCTCGAATACCACGGGACCTTTAAGCGGGTGGAGGTGCGCGATGCGTGGAGGAACGCAGGGGAAACCTTCGTCTACATTCTAGTACCCCGTGGTCAGGCTCCTCCTCCGGACCTGCCCGGGGATGCCGTCGTCGTTTCCGTTCCCGTGGAGCGCATGGCCGTTTTTTCGACCAGCTGGACCGCGTTTTTCCCCATGCTCCATATCGAGGACAAACTGGTGGGCCTAGCCGGCTGTGAGTGGGTCAGCACCCCCGAGGTCGTCTCCCGAATCCAGGCGGGAGCGGTGCAGGAAATCGGGGACGGGGGCCGCGGCATGAATCGCAAGATTCACTTGGAGCGCTTGACCCTCGTCCGCCCTGAGGCCGTCATGGTCTACGCCACGGGCATTCCCGATTTCGATCAGCATCCAAAGCTGATGGAGGCCGGATTCAAAACCCTCGTGAACGCCGCCCACATGGAGGCGACGCCGCTCGGGCGCACCGAATGGATCAAGTTCCTTGCCGCCTTCTTCAACCGGGAAGCCGAAGCCGAAAGGGTCTTCGACGACATCGCCCAGCGTTATGAGACCCTGGTCCAAAAGACAAGAAATGTGTCGCACCGCCCCACGGTCTTCTGCAACGCAGCGTGGCGGGGGACCTGGTACATGCCAGGCGGCGCCAGCTACACCGCCCGTTTCCTTGAGGATGCGGGAGCGCAGTACCTGTGGCGCGACGACCCGTCGGCGGGCAGCACGCCCCTGGCCATCGAAACGGTCGTCGACCGCGCGCGGGAGGCGGAATTCTGGGTGGACACCAACCTGTGCCGCTCCTTGGCCGAACTGAAAGGAATCGACGAACGCTACGGCCTCTTTGCCTCGTATCGCTCAGGAAAAGTGTTCAACAACGACGCCAGGACGAATGACAAGGGGGGAAACGATTTCTGGGAAACGGGACTTGCCCGCCCAGACCTGGTGTTGGCGGATCTCATCAGCATTTTCCATCCGGAGCTGGTCCCCGGCCATCAGCGGATTTGGTACCGGCAGCTCCCGACCGTGGCGGAGGCGATGCCTTGAGGTCCGACGCGACCCACGCCAGTCCGGTCCAGGTCCCGCATTCGATGCCGGGCGTCGGACTAGCCGCATGGGCAGCTCTGTTGGCGGTCCCGCCATTGGTTTTCATTTTGGAGCTCTGCCTGGGGTCGGTCTGGATCCCCCCGCGGCAGGTCTGGGCCATCCTGGTGGGGCAGCCTGGAGTCCCGGAAGGCTGGCGCGAGATCCTCCTCCTCTATCGCCTGCCCCGGGCCGTCACGGCCATGTTGGGCGGCGCCGCCCTCGGGATGGCCGGACTCAAGATGCAGACCCTCTTTCGCAATCCCCTGGCCGATCCATTCGTTCTGGGCATCAGCTCGGGGGCGAGCCTGGGGGTTGCCCTGGTGGTCCTGGCGGCTTGGGGGATCGGCTTTCGCCCGATCCTGGAGAGGTCGGGGATTTTCGGCAACACCTCCCTTGTGCTGGCGGCGATCGGGGGCTCGGCGGTGGTTTTGACTGTCGTGATGGCCATCGCGCGCCGGGTGGAAAACAGCCTCACCCTGCTCATCGTGGGGCTCATGTTCGGGTACATCAGCAGCGCTCTGGTCAATGTCCTGCTGCAGTTCGCCCTGGAGCACCAGATGCAGAGTTACATCGCGTGGACCTTCGGCTCGTTCGGAGGGGTGACCTGGAAACACTTGGCTGTGCTTGCGCCGACCATCCTCGCAGGTCTTGCTCTGGCGCTGGTGCTCGCCAAGCCCCTCAACGCGCTCCTGCTGGGCGAACGCTATGCCTGGAGCATGGGAGTCAATGTGCGCCGTGCCCGCACCTGGATCATCTTGGGAGCCTCGCTTCTATCGGGCGCCGTGACGGCCTACTGCGGCCCCATTGGGTTTCTGGGCATTGCCGTGCCGCATCTGTGTCGGCTGATCCTCAGAACGTCGGACCACCGGGTCCTGGTTCCGGCGGTGATCCTCACGGGCTCCGCCCTCGCCTCGTTGGCCGATGTCCTCGCCCAGGTGCCCGGGACGCGACTTGTGCTGCCCCTCAATTCCGTCACCTCGCTCATCGGCGCACCGGTGGTCATCGGCGTGATTCTGCGGGGACGTCAGGTGCTGGAGGCAGGTGCATGAGCGTCAATTGTCTCGATTCAGTGCAAGACTCCACATCCATGAACGGCGCGTCATCACTGGAAACCCGTCATCTCACGGTGGGCTACCGCCGCTCCGAGCGCAGACCTCAGCCCGTGTTGGAGAACGTCAACCTCACGCTCCGGGAAGGAGAGCTCGTCTGCCTGCTCGGGCCCAACGGCGCCGGCAAGTCGACCCTCATCCGCACCCTCGCCGGGATGCTGAAGCCCCTTTCCGGGGAGGTCTGGCTCGGCAAGGACCTTCTGGCTACGCTTTCGGCCAAGGAGGTGGCGCGACGCATGAGCCTGGTCTTGACGGACCGCCCCGCCGTGGGACTCATGCCCGTGGCGACCCTGGTGGCCTTGGGACGCCACCCCTACACCCACTGGGGCGGGCGGTTGTCGCGCGAGGATCAAACCGTCGTGTGGCAGGCCATGGCCGATGTCGGGATACAGGATTTGGCCCACCGGCCCGTGTGCGAACTCAGTGACGGTGAGCGCCAGAAGGCGATGATCGCCAGGGCTCTGGCCCAGGAGCCGCGGATCATGATCCTGGATGAAGCGACCGCATTCCTGGACCTGCCGCGCCGGGTCGAACTCATGCACCTGCTGCTTGATCTCGCCCGCACCGGCCGACGCGCCATCCTGCTCGCCACCCACGACTTGGACCTGGCAATCCGGTGCGCGCACCGCCTGTGGCTTCTTCCTCCGGGTGGACCTCTCCGGACCGGCATTCCCGAGGATCTGGTACTCGAGGGAGTCTTCGCGGAGGTCTTCGCCGGATCCGGAGCGATCTTCGACGCGGGATCGGGGGCGTTCACCGTCCCGCGTGCTCTGCGTGGATCCGTGGCTTTGAAGGCCGAAGGCGTTCCCGGCATGTGGACTTACCGTGCCCTGGAACGGGCGGGCTATCGAGTCGTCGCCGAGGGACGGGCCCCCTTGACGGTGGAGGTTGCGCAACGCAACGGCGTGACGGCTTGGGATCTCATCCACCACGGCAGATGCTGGGAATCCCTGCTGTCCCTCGAATCGCTTCTCGAGGCGCTGAAAATGATCGCCAAAGTCCCCTTGGAGCGTGCAGACCATGAGTGAGACCCTGCCGATCGGAGTGATTC
>CAZGQL010000064.1:8754-18994 GCA_964527905.1 uncultured Syntrophobacteraceae bacterium | reverse complement strand
GGACGTCCGGCATGGAGCCGTGGAGGAGAATCGCGAGGCGCTGGTGGCCCGCGCGGCGGAAGCGGCGCGCCGCGGTGCCAGGATCATCGTAGCCCCTGAGCTCGCCGTTTCCGGATACAGCTTCGAAAACCGAGGCCAGGTGTCAATTTGCGCGGAGGTCCTCCGAGGGCCGACCTTTGAGGGCCTCTCGGGCGTGGCGCGGCAATATGGCGTCTTCATCGCCGCTGGAATCGCCGAGCGGGACCCGGCAACGGACATATATTACAACACGGCCCTGGTGGTCGGCCCCGATGGAGAGCTGGCGGCACACCACCGGAAGGTCGTCGCCGCCGAGCGTCGCTGGGCCTGTCCCGGAACCCTCTCCCCATCGAGTCTGTTCGATACCCCCTGGGGGCGCGTCGGCGTCCTCATTTGCGCCGACAGCTACGCCGGACTCTTGCCCCGTTTTCTAGCGCTCCAGGGCGTGGATCTGCTGCTGGTCCTCGCCAACTGGCCACCTTCGGGGGTCGATCCGACGCACGTCTGGCGTGCGCGGGCCCTCGAGAACGGCTACGGGGTCGTGGGCTGTAACCGCACGGGGCTGGACCGCATCATGGACTGCCGGGCGTGCCGGTCCTATGCGGTCACCGCATCCGGTGAGGTGCTCCTGGATGAGGCCAGCTCCCAGTCGGTTGTGTGGATCGTGGAGCACCCTCTCGTGGACGGCCGGCTGCCGCGTGAGCTCCGTGAGGCCAGGATGTCCGAACGTCGCCCCGAAGACTTCGGGGATCTCTATCTGGACGTCAACAGCATCGAGGATTTCGGCGGTCTGTGGGGCCTTCCGGCCGGCGGTCCCCTGGACGTTCGGTGTGTGGTCCCGGAATCGCGTGAGCAACCCATATCCCTCCTGGAGCAAGCCGTCAAGGAGTGCGATTCGGTCCCGACCCTGCTGATCCTGCCCCGGGGGATCGGCACATTTCCCGAGGAAGAGTTGGCACGATGGGTCGGAGATCGCCCGTTGGCGGTCACACTGGATCTGCCGGGGCCCAACGGGGAGCCTTCCGCTTACGGCCTGTTCTCGTCCGCGGGGGGCACCAGCCTGTTGGCCGGCCAGAGCTTCGCGGTCGGGGACTTCGGTCCCGCGCGCATCGCGCTGGTACGAGCCCAATCCCTGGCTCACCCGGAGCTCGCCGTCTCCCTCTCGAAGCAGGGGTGCGACCTGTTGGTCACCTGCCTCGATCGGTTCGAGCCCGATGATCGCCTCCTGATTGGGGTGAAATGTCTTGATCGCTCCGCCATCGTTGCAGTCAGCCGCGAGGGAGCCATGATCTGCGAGCCTCCCAAGGGGCATGAGGCCTGGAAAGAGGCCCTGGTGACGGGCCACGGCGCCTGCTCGGCCCGCCTCGACACCCTCGCCCTCCGATCCAAGCGGTTTTATGACCGTGTCGACATGGAGGTCTTGCTGCGGCGATGAGTGCGAGCGCCCCTTCCCTTCGCTATGTGGTGCTTTGGCTCACCACCGCCTGCAACCTTCGATGCGCCTACTGCTATCGAGGCGATCCGCCCGCCTCGACCATGCCTTTGGAGGTGGCACGTTCGGCCCTGAAGGTCGCGGCGCAATCGGGTTTGCCCTTTCACGTGCAGATGGCGGGTGGGGAGCCGACGCTCGAGCCTGGGCTCATGGAAGCCATCGGGCGGATGGTTCGGGAAGCAGGCTGGCCCGCGACCCTCGCGGTGCAGACCAACGGGACCCTGATCGACCGGGGTCTGATCGACCTGTGTCGCCGCTATGACATCAGCGTGGGCCTCAGTCTCGACGGACCGCCCGAGGTGCAGGAGCGCGCCCGGGGCGGTGCCGCCGCGACCTTCCGTGGCTTAAGTCTCCTGGCGCGGGCAGGCATTCCCGTGCGCCTCACCACCGTGCTTTCCAGCCTCAACGTCTTGGAGCTCGGCCGCCTAGCCCTCACGGCTGCTTCCTTCTCAAACGTCAAGGCCATCGGCCTCGACCCGGTGGTCCTAAAAGGACGTGCGGCGGGACGCCGGGACCTGTTCCCCTCGGAATCCCACCTGCGTACGGGAGTGAGCCTCCTGCTCGTCACGGTCAACGAGCTCGCGCGCATGCACCGACCGCGCCTCCGATGGAGGGAGCAGGACTGCGTCAGGGAGGCAATGCGGAGCGACGGTCCTCGCGCCTCTTACTGCCATGCATGCCGGGGGGAGAGCCTCGCCGTACACCCGGACGGCACGGTGTATCCCTGCGGACAGACGGTTGGTGATCCCGCCATGGCCGCCGGCACCGTGGACCGCATGGACCGGCATGGGCTGCGCGCGATGTTCGAAACCGTCCGGATGGAGGGCGACTGCGGTCCGTGTCCGCTGTGGGGGCGCTGTCCCGGCGATTGTCCCTCCCGCCTTCGCTACAACGGAGCTCAGTCCCCGGCGACCCCCATCATGTGCACGGTCTATCGAACGATCCTCCACGTCACGGAAAGGATGCGATGCTCATGAAAGAGCTGAAGATGAGCTATTTCAGCGCGACGGCCACCGAGCTGCCGTCCCTCAGTCAGGGCGTTTCGCGTTTCCTGGAAGCCGGGGGACGGCTGAGCGTGGTGGCCCGGACCCAGACCCAGCTCTTCGATCAGGCCCGCGCCAAGGCTTTCGTGGCCGAGTCCCTGGAAGCGGATGTGGTCGTGATCAGCCTGCACGGCGGGAAAGCCTCTTTTCCCGCATTCGATTCTCTGATGGAAGCGGTGCGGGAACGGAGGACCGCGGGAGGCCGTACGCCCCACGTCCACATTCAGCCCACGGGCGGCGACCACGAGGCGGTGCTGGCGGCACGCGAACATTCCGATGGGATCGAAGACGGCTCCTGGGAGGCCGTGAGCCTCTACCTGGCGTATGGCGGGGCCTTGAATATCGAACGAGCCATCGCCTATCTCCAGGCGATTGTGGAGGGCCGGGAAGCAACCGTGGCGCCTCCCCAACCCGTCGTCCAGCAGGGGCTGTATCATCCCAGGGTCGGGTACGTGGAGCGCATCGAGGACTACACCCATAGGTTCATCGATCCCTCCAAACCGACCGTGGGGCTCTGGTTCTTTCAGACGTACTGGTTGAACGGCAATCTCGCCCACATCCACGCCCTCATCGCCGAGATCGAGCGCCGCGGGGCCAACGTGATTCCGGTCTTCAGCATGCGCCTCAAAGACACCAGCCTCGGGAACCGCGGCTCGGACGAGATCGTGCGAACCTATTTCTTGAACGGGGACCGGCCCCGGATCGACGTCCTGGTGAGCGCCATGCCCATGTCCATGACCCTCACCCAGCCCGCTTACGCCGAGGTCTACCCCGGTCTGAACGTGCCGGTCCTTCAGGCCATGACCAGTCTCCACCCCTACGCCGTCTGGAAGGAGAGCCTCCAAGGACTGGCCATGATGGACGTGACCTTCCAGGCGGCTCAGCCCGAATTCGACGGGAACCTCATCACGGTCCCCGTGGCGACCCGCGAGGAAGACACGGTGGATCCCGTGACCGGCGCACTGCTTTCGCGCTACGAACCCATTCCCGATCGGGTGGCCGCCGTCGTCTCCCTGGCCCTCAACTGGGCGAAGCTGCGCCGCAAGCCCAACTCGGAAAAGCGCATCGCCATCGTGTTTCACCATTATCCGCCCCGCAACGACCGCATCGGCTGCGCAGCGGGGCTGGATACCTTCGCCGCTGTGAAGCATATGCTCGATGCCATGGCCGATCAGGGCTACCGCGTCGATCGCCGCTACGCCGACGGCGATGAACTGGCCAACGAGATGCTCCAGCGCATGACCTGCGACCGCCGGTGGCTCAACCCGGACCAGATGGCCGAGCGAGCCGAGGCGATCGCCGGCCGTGACCTGTTCATACCCTGGCACAGGGCCCTGCCCGAGGCCGTTCGGCACAAGATGGTCGACAACTGGGGCGAAATGCCGGGCGAGCTTTTCGTCCATGAGGACAAGCTCCTCTTTGCGGGTCTCGTGAACGGAAACATCTTTCTCACCATCCAACCGCCCCGCGGCAAGCTCGAAAACCCCGAAGCGATCCTTCACGACCTCAACCTCTCGCCGCCGCACCATTACCTGGCCCACTACCGGTGGATCCGAAACGTCTTCCGGGCCGACGCCGTCATGCACGTGGGCAAGCACGGCTCCCTCGAATGGCTTCCGGGCAAGGCCCTGGGACTGAGCGAGGAATGCTACCCGGACCTTTCCATCATGGACCTGCCGAACCTCTACCCATACATCATCAACGATCCAGGTGAGGGCACCCAGGCCAAACGGCGTTCCTACTGCTGCATCATCGACCACCTGACGCCCACGTTCACCAATGCCGACCTCTACGAGGACCTCGCCGGAGTCGAGCGCGCCGTCGCCGATTACACTGAGGCCACGCGCCAGGACCCGGGAAAGCTCCCGGTGCTGGCGGGTCTCGTTTGGGAAGCCGTCGAGAAGGCCGACCTGCAAAACGATCTTGGGGTGTCCCGCGATGAAGCCCTGGCGGACCTGGACACTTTCCTGGGGCGTCTCCATGCCTACCTCTCCGAGCTTTCCGACACCATGGTGAGTGACGGCCTGCACATCCTCGGGCAGGCGCCCGAAGGCGATCGGCTGGTGGAGTTTCTCGTGCAGCTCACCCGGCTCCCCAACGGCGAGGTGCCGTCACTTAGGGAAGAAATCGTCGCAGCCATGGGCTTCCGCTACGACGACCTGCTCGACCGGCGGGGTGAAGTGGTTCCGGGAAGCGGAGGCAAGACGGGTGGACAGCTCATCGCCCAGGCCCACGAGCTGGCATTGCGCCTCATCGGAGACCTGGCGGAGAGCGGCTACGGCGCGGACGGAATCCCCGAAATCGCCGCACGTCGCCTGGGCCGACCTCAGGCTCGCGTGGAGCGGGTCCTCCGGTACGTGGCCGAGACTCTGGTTCCCAATATCCGGCGCACTCGCGAAGAGCTGACGGCGGCTTTGAACGGCTTTTCCGGCGGCTTCGTCCGGCCGGGCCCCTCCGGTTCGCCCACCCGGGGCCAGGCGGACATCCTCCCTACCGGGCGCAACTTCTACTCCCTCGATCCGCGCACCATTCCATCGCCCGGTGCCTGGGAAGTGGGGAAAGCCCTGGGAGACGCCCTCCTCGAACGCTGCCTGGCCGAGGAAGGAAAATACCCCGAGACCGTGGGCATCATCGTCTGGGGGACGACGACCATGCGCACGCGTGGGGACGACATCGCCGAGATCCTCTACCTGCTCGGCCTGCGCCCCGTATGGCAGTCCAATGGCATCGTGAGCGGCCTCGAGGTCATTCCCCTGGAAGAGCTGGGGCGTCCGCGCATGGATGTGGTGCCCCGCATCTCCGGGTTTTTCCGGGACGCCTTCCCCAACCTGGTCCAGCTCATCGACAACGCCGTCCGCATGGTGGCGATGCTCGAGGAACGGCTGGAATCCAACCTCATCCGCCGTCACGTTCTGGCGGACCGGGAGAGGTACCGCAACGAAGGGGCGGGCGAGGACGAGGCCTGGCGGCTCGCCACCCTGCGGGTCTTCGGCTGCCCGCCGGGGACTTATGGAGCCGGCGTCGCCGAGCTCATCGAATCCAAACAGTGGAAAACGCAACAGGACCTGGGCGAGGCCTATATCCTGTACTCCTCGCACGCCTACGGCCAGGGCGTCTACGGAACCCGCAATCAAAAGCTCTTCCGGCAGCTCCTGTCCCGCATGGATGTCACGGTCAAAAACGAAGATTCCCGCGAATACGACATGCTGTCCTGTACGGATTTTTATAATTATTACGGTGGCTTGATCGCTGCGTCGGCCACGGTCCGCGGCACCATGCCCTTCGCCCTGGTAGGCGACAGCTCCGACCCGCGCCGCGTGCTTCTTCGGACCACCCAAGAGGAAGCCAAGCACGTGCTGCGTTCGCGTCTCCTCAACCCCAAATGGCTCGAAGGGCTCAAGCGGCACGGCTACAAGGGCGCCGGCGACATCTCCAAGGTGATGGACATCCTCATCGGTTGGGACGCGACGGCGGAAGTCATGGAAGACTGGATGTACGAACGGGTGGCGAAACGCTATGCCCTCGACCCCGAAATGCAACGGTGGTTCAAGGAGGTCAACCCCTACGCCCTTCAGAACATCTTGGACAAGCTGCTGGAGACCATCGAGCGCGGCATGTGGAACGCCGACGAAAACACGCGCGAGCGACTGCGCGACGCGTACTTGGAGATCGAAGGGGAAATCGAGGAAGCCACGGATACCACCCATGGGGCGGCCACCCTGGGGGAGGCGGTGGTTGCATGAAGAGCGAGGTTCGCACCACGCCGCCATCGGGATCGGTCAGGGCCCAATCTTGTCCACCCGTCCGCGCGTCGCCTTCTCGACGATCGACCATGTCCTCGTGCCGAAGGGCCATTTGGACGGGCACACACAGGCTCTACAGGACCGAAGATTTCCGAACGTGGTTCGGGCCGGATCTGAGTCGAGGCTCACGGGAGAAGACCTTTGTGCTCCATCCGAGGCGGGGATGGTACCGCACGGGCTTCACCGCAATCGACGCCGCTGCGGCCGAAACGAAGTCAAGCGAATCCGGGCTGTCACCCGTGGAACGTCCGTGAAGCGCTTTCCCGATCCACCGGCAGCTCGAGTGCAGGGCCAAAATGATCGTGAGAGAGTTCCAGAACCCGTCAGGAAATGTCATGGAAACAGTGATCGATCCTCTTTGCCGCAGGCGCAACGATCGAGGGAAAGTCACAGCTTCCTTCGAGGGGTGGCGCCCCGGATGCGAAAACCTCGGAGGAGCGGGTTTCGGAAGCGGCAAGGTGCTGGGCGCCCTCTTGATATCCGTTCTATTCCATGGCGCCCTCCTGAGCGCGCCATTCCCGGTGAATCGGACCTGGCAACCGCGGTGCGAAGAGGTGCAACTGTTCATCGCGAGGGGAGGAGGCGCGCCGGCGGAGACAGTCCATCCGGGTGAGTTTCCCGAAAGGCGGGTCGTCGAGACGGTGCAGGACCCCGAGCCGTCGCCACGGGAGCCGATCCTGGCTGAAAGGGTGATTCCAAAGCCGCCTCAGGTCAAACCGGTCGAGAAGAAACCCGTCGCCAGGGCGAATCCGACGAAGCCCGTGCCTCGTGCGGTCGAAAAGCCCGTGGAGAGCGAAACGCCGACTCCAAACGCGGGTCAAGGGACTTGCGAGGCTCAGGGTCAGGCTCAGGCTTCAACCGTCCCAGGCCCCGTCGGTCAGGGATCGGCAACCCATGGCCCTGTGGAATCGACTTTCGGAGCCCACGACGGCCCGCGGTTCCTTCGCAAGGTGCTCCCCCGTTACCCTCAACTGGCCCGGGAAATGGGCAAAGAAGGGACTGTCATCCTGCGGCTGACCCTGGATGAGCGCGGGCGACTCTTGGAAGTCGTCGTGGTGAGAAGCGCCGGATCCGATTTCGACGAACAGGCCCTGCGGGCCGTCAAGGAATCCACGTTCAGCCCGGCGAAACGAGATGGACGACCCGTGATGTGCCGGGCGAATCTTCCGGTGAAATTCGTTCTCGAGGGATCCGACCATGATTGATTTCTTCGTCAAGGGCGGCCTGCTCATGTGGCCGATTCTCCTGTGCTCCGTGGCGGCGCTGACGCTCATCATCGTGAAAGCCTTGCAGCTGGGAAGTGTCCTGGGGCGTCTGTCGACATCGGTCGAAGGAGTGCTGGAAAAGCACCCCCCAGTCGTTGCCCCCCTCATCGACGGCATCCGAAACGGCCTGGATGAAGCCCAGCTGTCCCTGCTGGGAACGCGGGCTATCCGAAGCCTGGAGAAAGGTCTCGGCCTCTTGTCGCTCATCGCGGTCGTTGCACCCCTCCTGGGTTTCACGGGCACCGTCACCGGAATGATCCAGGCGTTCATGGTCATCGCTTCTCACACGGGTGGGCGGGTGGAGCCCTCCATGGTGGCCGGCGGCATCTACGAGGCCCTCATCACGACGGCCAGCGGTCTCTTCGTCGCCATCCCCTCGCACGTGGCCCTGCACTTTCTGGAGGGGCGAGTGGACGAAATCGGGCTGCGGATTAAGGAAATGGCCATGATTCTCATGGAAAGGAGAGCCCGTGGAGTTTGAGAGGCGAAGGCGGAGACACAGGCACATCGACACGGCCCCGCTGGTGGATGTGGTGTTCAACCTGCTCCTCTTCTTCGTGATCACGTACAACGTCACCAGTGAGACCGGCATCAAGGTTCGTCTCCCGGAATCTGTGACCGCCGTGGAGCAAACGGAGGAGCCCATCGTGATCGCGTTGACCCGGGATGGGAGTGCGTTCATCAACGCTCATCCCGTGTCCCTGGAGGATATCCCGACGTTTTTGAAACACCACCTCGACGGGTCTCGGGAGACTTCCATTCAGATCAAGGCGGACCAGGAGGCGGAAGTGGGGACTCTCGTGAAGGTCGTGGACGGGGTGCGGCTTTCGGGATGCACGGCCTTCCAGATCGTTACGGACCGCAAGGCAGATCGCCCTTAACCCGCAAGTCCCTTCGGAGGCGCGCACCCATGTTGCTGGGAAGATTCTATGACGGGCTTGAAATCCATCGGGAGGAGAAGATCGTCTACGCCCGGTTCCTCGTTCCACACCGGGTGATCTCGACCTGCACGGCGGCGGGCGGACTGCGGGACGACTTGAGCTACTTGTACAACCACCAGTCTTGTGAGCCGGCAGGCCATCACGTCCTGATGCACAAGCAGATCGCGCGTCGCCCCGATGCCTATCGGCAGTTGATCTCATCCCGGCATGGTCTGCCTCACCAGGCATGCGCCACCCTCGGGACCGCCGCCAACATGCGCCATGCCGTCATCAAACGCCAGGCGTTTCGAGATTTGGAAGTCATCGCGTTGTGTACCGGGGGCGTTGAAACCAACGCCGGGCGTGTGGGCGATCCCGCCGCGGTCTACGAAATGGACGGCACCTACGAACGGATCGGCGCGCAGGAGCCCGCGACCCACGGAACCATCAACACCATGCTCTTCATCAACCGGGAGCTCACGCCCGGCGCGATGGTGCGCTGCGTCATGACGGCCACCGAAGCCAAGACGGCCGCACTTCAGGAGCTGGCCGTCCCCTCACGCTATTCGGATGGACTGGCCACAGGGACCGGCACCGACCAGATCGGCGTCGCATCCCGGCTCGGCACCGGAATCCCGCTGACGGGGGCGGGCAAGCACAGCGTCTTGGGGGAGCTCATCGGCAAGACCGTGCAGGATGCGATCAGTGGAACCTTGGCCCTTCAAAACGATCTCACCCCCGAGGGACAGCGCTCCGTGATCATTCACCTGGAACGGTTCGGGGCTTCGACCGAACGCTTCATTGAGGACGTGTGCTCTCGCCTGAACGGCTCCGATGGCGCGCTCTTGCGCGCCAATTTTTCCTGCGTCGAGCGGGATCCGCTGGTGGTGGCGGCCGTCGCCGCCCTGGCCCACCTCCGGGACAAGGTGGTGTGGGGTATCCTACCGCATGGGTGCGTTCCCGAGCTGGCGACCGCCTACGGGGCTCAGATCGCCGCCGCCGTTTCCGGAGACTACGGCCGCTATCCCGCCTACCGGGAGAGCCTGGCGGCCGAGCACCACACCTTATCCAACGAAAACCTCATTCGCCTGGCCGCCCACGCCATGGCCCTGGGCTTTCAGGAAAAGTGGCTGGAACCCGAGACCCCGCAAGGGGAGACTGAGACGTCACGTGGGACGCCTGTCACCTGAACGAACCACGGGACCCCCCTGCCTAGACGCTGCAGGGGAATGGCAGGCCGCCATCCAGGATTTGATCAACCGGACGGGCAGAGCCTCGGTAGACCTCCACAGAATGAAGGGTCTGACGGAGAGACGTCATTCCCGCGAAGGCGGGAATCCAGATGCCCGCGAACGACTAGATCCCGGCCAAAGCATGTCCTCGCAATTGTCAGACGTGGGACATGCGGGAGTGACGATCCATTCGGAAACCCATTGGTGCAGCGCGATGCCTAGTCCAATCAAGGGGAATCTCGATGGCGCAATGGCGCTGGAGATCCCGAAATCGGCCCCATGCGGGTGCAGTACTATCCTTCAAGGGCTCAGTACCCGGAGGCCTTTCTTCCCTTGCGAGCAGTCGCCCTGCCTCCAGTGAGTTAGCACCTCCTAATTTTTTTCTTGACTTTCAACTCTCGCTCCCCTATCACTAGAGCCACGGTACGGAGCCCATGCGGCCCCGGAGAAGTCGTGAGCACGCTTGA
>CAZGQL010000064.1:0-8744 GCA_964527905.1 uncultured Syntrophobacteraceae bacterium | reverse complement strand
CCGGATGGTGTCGTATGATCTCGGCGTATCGACCCACGCTTTCTTGCGCCATAAATGTTAGGGTCAGCTAATCAACTATCGAGCCGCAAATCATTCCAACAGGAGGTGAGGTGAGGATGCCCAGAGTGCTCTTGAGACACATGCTCCCCGGCCAGAAGGGACTCATCGCGCACGTGACCGCCCAAGGAGAATTGGGACGCCGGATCCGCGACATGGGACTCGTGCCCGGCACGGCTCTCGAAGTCCAGGGGCGGGCCCCCCTCAGGGACCCCGTCGCCGTGAAACTGAGGGACTTCACCTTGGCACTTCGAAACAACGAGGCGGATCGCATTGAAGTCGAGGTGGAGGAGCGCGCATGAACGAGAGCAACCTGATCGCCCTGGCGGGAAACCCCAATTCGGGCAAGACATCCCTCTTCAACGCCATGACGGGAGCTCGGCAGCATGTGGCCAATTTTCCGGGGGTCACGGTCGAGCGCAAGGAAGGCTTCGTCCGGGAAAACGGCCATGAGCTCCACGTGGTGGATCTTCCGGGCACTTACTCCCTGACGGCTTATTCCATCGAGGAGCTCGTGGCCCGAAACGTCCTCATCCTGGAGCATCCCCGCGCCATCGTGAACATCGTGGATGCCTCCAACCTCGACCGGAACCTTTACCTGACCGTACAGCTCCTCGAGCTCGGCCTGCCCCTCATCATCGCCCTCAACATGGTGGACGTGGCCGAAGGTCGGGGGATCGCCATCGATGTCGACGCCCTCTCCCGAAAGCTCGGCGTGCCCGTGATCCCCACCGTTGGACGGACCGGAAAAGGCATCCAGGAGCTCCTCCAGGCGGCGCGGCGGGTCATGGAAGAAAGCAGCGCCCGCGCTCCCCTGACCCTTTCCTACGGATCGGACATCGATCCCGAGCTGGCCCTCATGGAGGCCAGGATCCAGGAAGCGGGCTTTCTGACGGACGTCCATCCGGCCCGCTGGACGGCCTTGAAATACTTCGAATCCGACGAAGAAGTCATGCGCAAGGGACGAGCCGCCAACCCGGCCCTCTCGAGGGACCTCGAGGCACGAGTCAACCGGGTCGCCAGGCATCTGGAAAAGACCCTGGACACCTATCCCGAGGCCGTCATCGCCGACCACCGCTACGGCTTCATCGCGGCCCTGCTCAAGTCGGGCGTCGTCACACGCCGACACGAAACCGACCGGGTCTACCTCTCAGAAAAGATCGACCGCGTGGTCACCCATCGCGTTTTTGGCCCCATCCTCATGGGCTTGATCCTGTATGCCCTCTACGCCTTTTCCTTCACCGTCAGCAAACACCCCGTGAGCTGGCTCGAAAGCGGATTCAAGGCGCTCGGGGGCCTGATGGAGTCCGCCATCCCACCAGGGCACCTGCAATCCCTCGTCTCCAAGGGGATCATCGAAGGGGTGGGCGGTGTCCTCGGCTTTGTCCCCATCATCGTGTTCATGTTCTTCGGAATCGCGATCCTCGAGGACTCGGGCTATCTGGCGCGGGCCGCTTTCATGCTCGACCGCGTTTTCCGGATCTTCGGGCTCCACGGGAGCTCCCTCATGGCCTACATCGTGGGTGGCGGCATCGCCGGGGGCTGCGGGGTCCCGGGGATCATGGCGACGCGCACCCTGCGCAGCTCGCGCGAACGGCTGGCCACCATCCTCACGGTTCCCCTCATGAACTGCGGGGCCAAGCTCCCCGTCTATGCCCTCCTCATCGGGGCGTTTTTCTCGAAACATGAAGCTGCCATGATGCTGCTGCTCACGGCCATCTCCTGGTCCATGGCCTTCCTCGTGTCCCGGCTGCTGCGCTCCACCGTCCTCAGCGGGCCCAGCACGCCGTTCTTACTGGAGCTCCCACCGTACCGCGTCCCGACTCTCCGCGGGATCCTCATCCACACCTGGGAGCGCGCGTGGCTCTACATCCGGAAGGCGGGCACCATTTTGCTGGCGATTTCCGTCCTGTTCTGGGCCCTCATGAATTTTCCGGAAGCACCCGAGAGCGAAACCGCGGCCTTCGATGCCCGCCGGGAGGCCGTCGTCGCGCAGCTGCCCGAAGCGCTGCGGACGGCGGCGCTGGCGGGTGAGCTTCCGAAGGAAGCGCTGTCGGAAACACATTCCGAGGTCCGGGAGCGACTGCTGGAAATCGACCGGGAGCGCGCCCGATCGGCCCTAAGATATTCCATCGCCGGCCGGGTGGGGACGGCCCTCGAGCCGTTGAGCCGCTGGTGCGGGTTTGACTGGCGCACCAACGTGGCCCTGGTCGGAGGATTCGCGGCCAAGGAAATGGTGGTTTCGGTCATGGGGACCGCCTATTCGATGGGGGAAGTCGATCCCGAAGAGGACGCCCCGCTTCGGGAGCTTCTCGCCCGGGACCCCGCCTGGAATCCCTTGGTGGCCTTCACGCTGATCCTGTTCACCATGCTGTATGTCCCCTGCGTCGTGAGCGTCGTCTGCTTGGCCCGGGAGGCCGGCAGCTGGAAGTGGGGGGTGTTTTCCGGCGCGTTCAACACGACCCTGGCCTTCGTGGTGGCCGTCCTGGTCTACCAGGGCGGACGGCTGCTCGGGCTCGGGGGATGAGGGAGATCGTCATGTGGCAAACGATTGTGGTGAGTCTCGTGGTTCTGGTGGCTCTGGTCTTCGTGGGCCGCCATTTTGTCCGTGTCTTTCGAACCGGCAGCGACTGCGCCTGCTCGGGCTGCTCGTCGGCCGGCTGCTGCAGTGGGAAGCCGCCGGAAATGCTTGCTTCCTGCAACGGAGAGCCCTCGATTCGAGATTGATCCAGGCGCGCCGGCGGACTGCTTCCCCCGGGGAGCCGCCCCGGTGTTTTCGAGTGGGACCATCGGCTCGGGCGGGACTGGAGGCATCATTCATAGCGCAGGGCGTTGATGGGATCCAGCCGGGACGCCTTCCACGCCGGGTAGAAGCCGAAGACGATTCCCACCGTCGCCGAGACGGCGAAGGCCGCCACAATGGCATCCAGCGACAGTTCCGTCGGCCACCGCAAGAGCAGGGTCACCAGCTTGGAGGCTCCCCGTCCCAGCAGAATGCCGGCCGCACCGCCGCAGAAGCACAGGACCACCGATTCGGTTAGGAACTGTTGCAGAATCTGGGCCGCCCGGGCGCCCACGGCCATCCGAAGCCCGATCTCCCGCGTGCGCTCGGTCACCGACACCAGCATGATGTTCATGATCCCCACGCCGCCCACGACGAGCGAGATCAGCGCCACGCCGAGGAGCAGCCGGGTCATCATGTCCGCTGTTGACGACATGGCCTTGGTCATTTCCGCCATGTCCCGGATGTTGAAATCATCCAGCTCCCCCGGCTTGATGCGATGCCGCTCCCGCAGAAGCTCGCTCATCTCCTTGACCGCCGTGCTGATTTCGGCCATGGAAACCGCCGCGGCATGGATGCGATCCACGTTCGTGAACCGAATCGGAAGCGGGCTGTTGGCGGCCTGAGTCGCGGACTGCGCCGGGTACAGATTGTCTCGGGTGCCCGGATAGAGTCGGCTCGTCGTGTTGACCTGCCCCGAGCCCGTCGATGAGGCGCTCTGGTTGGTGCTCGTCTGCGGACTGGCCGTGACCCGGAACTTGACCGTGGTCCAGGGCGCCAGAAGGATATCGTCCTGGTCCATACCCATCATGCTGGCTCCCTTGGGCGTGAGGATCCCGGTCACGCGGAACGGCACATTGTTGATCCGAACCTCCTTGCCCACCGGATCCTCCCCCTCGAAGAGCTCCCGGGCGATGGTACGTCCCAGCACGCAGACCCGATTGGCGTTGCGCACATCCTGGTCGGAAAAGGCTTCCCCCTCGGAGAGTTCCCACTCACGAACTTCGAGATACGCGGGGGTGGTGCCGGTGACCTCGTTGGGCATCCAGTTGCGGTTCCCGTACACCACCTGAGTCCGGGCCCGCACGACGGGGGCGACAGCTCGGACGGATTGGATCTCCCGACCGATGGCCTCCACATCTTCCGGCGTGAGGGTCATGGCGCTCCCGGTCCCGTGAGTGACCCCGCCGCTCGCCGCCGCCCCCGGCAGGATGAGCAGATGGTTCGCCCCCATGCTCGCGATGGTCTGCTGGATGGAGCTCGACGAGCCGCGTCCGATTTCCATCATGGCGATGACCGCCGCCACCCCGATCACGATGCCGAGTGTGGTGAGCGTCGCCCGCATGATGTTGCGGCGAAGGCCAGCCAGGGCCGTTCGCAGCATGCGGTGCATTCCGAGAAAGGATGTAAAGCGTCCCGTTTGGGTTCGCTTCAACGGCTCCGGACCGTCAGCTGGCGCCGCTTCGGGAGGCCCGTTGATTTGCTGCGAGCCGGGTGACCCGCCCGATTCGACGACCCCGTCCCGAATCCGGACGATCCGCCCGGCATACCGGGCGACGGCCTCATCGTGGGTCACGAGAACGATGGTGACGCCCTCCTCGTTGAGCTCCTGAAAGATCCTGAGGACTTCCTCGCTCGTACGGGAATCCAGGTTCCCCGTGGGCTCATCGGCCAGGAGCAGGGCGGGGCCGTTGATGAGGGCCCGGGCGATCGCGACGCGCTGCTGCTGGCCCCCCGAAAGTTGGGACGGCTCGTGGTGCAGATGCTCGCCAAGCCCCACCCGGCCCAGGAGCGCCTCGGCCCGCACCCGCGCCTCGCGCTCGGAAGACCCCGCGGGCGAATAGGCCAACGGCATCAGGACATTGTCGAGCGCGCTGGTCCTGGGAAGGAGGTTGAAGGTTTGAAAGACGAACCCGAGCTTCCGATTCCGAAGGATTGCGCGATCCTCGGGGGACATGTCCGTCATGTCCTCACCGTCCAGAAGATACCGGCCCGATGTCGGCCGATCCAGACATCCCAGGACGTTCATGAGCGTGGTCTTTCCGGACCCCGAGGTTCCCATGAGCGCCACGTACTCCCCGCGACCGATCTCGAGGGAAACGTTTCGAAGCACGGTGATCTCGGACCCACCGAAGGGATAGATTTTCCCGATTTCTCGGAGCTGTATGAATGCCAAGGGAGGCGACTCCAGGTCCGTTTCGCGATGTCAGAACGGGCGGCCCGCTCGCATCCCGCCCCCCGGGAGCTCCGAGGCAAAAGGGCTGACCGTGCCCGAGGATCCCTCGCCCGCCGTCTCCGTGAGCTTGCAAACGAGCAACGACCAGCACTACGGCCTTAGAACGAGAGGGATCTTGGTTTCAGCGAACCCTTCCCATCACGCCGCGCGTCACGCTCTCACCGCCCGAAGGCTTTGCACATCCGCGGCGACCTCCTGCAGCGGCTGGCGCCGGACTCTGTGGGGGAGGGCCAGCTCGACGGCGAGATCGATGTCCTTGCGGGTCACTTCCGTTCGCCCCTCGAAGGCGGCCATGGTCTTGGCCGCTTTGAGCATGATGATGTCTCCGCGATGGCCGTCCACCCCCACGTCCAGGCAGCAGGACGCGATGTCCAGGAGCAGCGGCCGGTCGATCACGACCCGGGGGTAGAGATCCATGGCCCGTCGAATCCGGTTGGAGAGCTCCCGGGATTCCTCCTCCCAAAGCGCGCAAAACCCCTGCGGGTCTTCATCGAAAGCCGCTCGGCGCTCCATGACGGCCACGCGGGCTTCCAGGTCCCGGATGCCCTCGATGCGCACACACAACCCGAACCGGTCGAGAAGCTGCGGTCGCAACTCGCCCTCTTCGGGGCTCGTGGTGCCCACCAGGGTGATCCGCGCCGGGTGCGTGAAGGAGATGCCCTCCCGCTCGACCGTGCACCCCCCCATGGCGGCCGAATCCAGCAGGACATCGACGATGTGATCGTCTAAGAGGTTCACTTCATCCACGTAAAGGATCCCGCGGTGGGCCGCGGCGAGGATCCCGGGCTCGAAGCGCTTTTCGCCCTCCTTGAGGGCATGCTCGAGATCAAGCGTCCCCACCACCCGGTCCTCGGTCGCCCCCACGGGGAGCTCCACCACGCGCACCTTGCTGCGGACCGTCTTGCGAGCCCGCCCGGGAGGCGTCTCCCGACAGGCCAGGTTGCCGCAAGGGGCGCAGACTGCGGGGTCCCCTTCGGCGGGGAGTTGAAACGGGCAGTCGGCGACCACCTCGATCTCCGGAAGAACGTCGGCCAGGGCTCGGACCGCCGTGGACTTGGCCGTCCCCTTCTCGCCGCGGATCAGGACCCCGGATAGACCGGGATTGATCACGTTCAGGATGAGGGAAAGCTTCATGGGCTCCTGACCGACGATGGCGACAAAGGGATAGAGGCATTGGGCATTCATCGAAAGCTTCTCCTGACGACATCGAGCAGTTTGTCGGCTCTCAGGTCCTCGATCCTGCAATATTCCCCGCCCAGGGACTCGGCCAGCTTCCGGGCGAGGCCGAAGCGAATCATGCCGTTGGGCTCCGTATCCACCACGATGAATTGGATCCGGTCGTCCCGGGCCATGGCGCCCGCGAGGGTGAGAGACTCTTTCATAGGATGAGCGGTCTCCGACAGGGCGACATTGCTCCTCCCGTCCGTGATGAGGACCACGATGGGCCGCGACGAGGGCTCCTTGAGCAGGTGATTGCGAACCACTTCGTAGCCTCGGGCGAGCCCCGCCGAGAGGGGCGTGCGGCCTCCCACCGGAAGGTCCTGCAGCAGCCGGCCGGCCAGGTCGATGGAGCAGGTGGGGGGAAGGAGCGTCACGGCCTCGCGACCCCGGAAGGACACCATGGCCACACGGTCCCGCTTTTGATACGCATCCAGGAGCAGAGACATGATGGCCCCCTTGGAGGCTGTCATACGGTTCTGGGCCCCCATAGAGCCGCTGGCATCCACGAGAAACAAGAGAAATGTCCCGATGCGCTTCTCGCGGACCTTCTCCCGGAGGTCCTCCTCTCGGATGACGACGGCCAGGCGCGAGGTGCCCGCCCGTTTGCCCTGGTGGGGCGCCGCGGCGCGCAGCGTGGCGTCGAGGGCCAGATCCCCCCGATCCCTCTGGAGCGCGCTCTTGACATAACGCCCCTGCTTCTGGGACGTTCGCGTGCGGGAGCGCCGCCCGGACCCGCGCCGCAAGATCCGGTCCTTGCGCCGCTCGATCCGCTTGACCCGAAAGGTATCGCCCACCTCGAAGATCTTCTCCCGAACGTCCTGTTCGGGCCGGGTCGGCGCGGGGCTCTCAGACGATTCCGTATCCTCCCCCATGCGCTCGGAAGATCGGCTTTCGGGCTGATTCGGCGGCTCATCCGGCGACTCGGGAGGCTTTTCGTTTTCCTCCCTCCGCTCCTCGTCCTCCGGGCGGCCGTGGTCGTGATCCTGGTCCTGTTCCGGGGGGAGAGGCTCGGATGGGGGCGGGGGCGGCATCACGTCCCGCCGTCGGTGCGGGAGGGCCAGCTCAGCGGCTTCCTGGATGTCCTCGACGGTCACGGTGTCCCTGCCGCTCCAGGCGGCCAAGGCCGTCGCGGCGCGCTCGATGACCAGGTCGGCGCGATGGCCGGCGACGTTGTGCTCCAGGCACAGCTCGGAGATGAACCGCCGGAGGGACGCATCCAACCGAACGCTGGGCAGCACGTCCCGGGCCCTCACGATGGCCTCGGCGACTGCCGCGTTCTCCAATCGGTACGCTTCCAAGAACGCGACGGGGTCCAGGTCGAAGGCTTCCCGCCGCTCCATGAGCCGGACGCGGTCGTCGACCTCACCGGCTCCGTTCACTGTGACACACAACCCAAAACGGTCGAGGAACTGTGGCCGGAGCTCCCCTTCCTCGGGATTCATGGTCCCCACCAGGATGAAGCGGGCCGGGTGGCGCATCGAGACGCCCTCCCGCTCGACCACGTTCTCCCCGGAGGCCGAGGCATCCAGGATGAGGTCCACCAGGTGATCGTCCAGCAGGTTCACCTCATCCACATAGAGAATCCCCCGGTGAGCCAGGGCCAGCAGGCCCGGCTGAAACCGCGGTTTTCCGGATCGAATGGCGGCTTCGAAGTCCATGCCGCCGACCACGCGGTCCTCCGTGGCGTTGAGGGGCAGATCCACCACGCGGACCCGGCGCGTCACGGCACGACGGGAGATTCCCAAGCCGTTGCAGAAGGTGCATTCGGGGTCCGGCCAGCCCGGATGGCACGAATAGGGGCAGCCTTCCACGATGTGGATTTCGGGAAGGAGCTCCGCGAGCGCCCGAACGGCGGTGGACTTGGCTGTCCCTTTCTCGCCCCGGATGAGAACGCCGCCGACGCGGGGCTCGATGGCATTCAGGATCAAGGCGCGCTTCATGCGCTCCTGACCGATGATAGCGGAAAAGGGGTAGACCATCTGGGTTTTCATAAAAAAAAGGCCACGAAGTCCTCGGCGATCCGCTGTGCCTGTGTGCCTGAGACCTTCGTGGCCTTCGATTGAATCCGGCGAAATCCTGAACTCAGCCCCTCCTGTCAGGGGCGGCTGCGCTTCCAACGCATGGTATAGGTTGCATACCCAAATTGGCCTCACGTGTCAAGAAAGGAAGGTCAAGCGCTGCAGGAACCCCGAGGGCCAGCCCCAGCCATTGGCATGGGGATCAGGGACGCAGCTCGATGCGTGTCCCGTCCGGCACCGCCCGCCACAGATCATCCATTTCCTGATTGGTGACCGCGATGCAACCCAACGTCCAGTCCGCCCGTCCGCCCGCGGCATCGTAGCCGTCGCCCCCACGCACCACCCAGGCGAGACCGGCGAGGCGCAATGGCGGACCCGCCAGTTCGGCGACATCCGGGTGCGTCAGGTGGAGTATTCGCCGGGCTATTTG
>CAZGQL010000063.1:3630-23221 GCA_964527905.1 uncultured Syntrophobacteraceae bacterium | reverse complement strand
GAGTATGGATCTCCGAAATCCCTGCCTCCTCGAAGCGACGCTCCAAAGCATCCAAGAGACCCCGAGCTGCGCTCTCCGCGGGAGCGAGCACCGCCGGAGGATAAGTCTCGGACACCTCCAGCACATGCATCACCGTGAGCGTCCCGATGCCAGAGGCCGCCAGCCGTTCAATGTACCTCGGGAGGTCTCCCGCAACCAGGGAAAAGTCGGTCGGATACAGCACGTGTCGGAGGAGCTCCGGGGTCCGAAGCTGACAAGTGCCCCCCTTGCCCCCGTCCATGAGACGTTTGACGTTGATGAGCAGGACGGGAAAACGCGCATGGTGCAGGACCGCGCTCGAGACTGAGCCGAGAATGGCCTCGCGCCAGGTAGATTTGCCACGCGAGCCAACGACGATGAGCGAGGCACAATGCCGCTGGGCGATCTCGTCGATCGCGATCGCTTCCACGCCCAAAGGCGTCTCCACGGTCACCTCGATGCCCGCGGAGGCCAGCCGCCTGCCTTGCTCCTCCAGTTTCGGAAGCGCCTCGTTCAGAGCGGCTTCGTGGGACCCCACGAGCCCCTTGGTCACGAGGACGTGCGTCAGGATGGCGTGAGAAATTCCGAATGCTTTCAATTCCCCGGCACAGGCGATGATGTCGTCCCAGCCCGGGGAAAGGTCCGTTGCCAATACAGCCTTGCGGAACATGTTCCATCCTCCATGGCGGCCTCAGCGCTCCTTGCCGTCCCCATGGGGCGGCAGGGTCCCCGACACACAGCTTGGGCACAGCAGCAGATCCTGCTCCCCCTTTTGAGTTGGATTCAGCCTGGCATCGGTCGGTTGACTGCCGCAAACCGCACAGATAGAGGGGGTAAAATACTTCAGCTTGAACCTCAGGGCGACGTTCACCAGGCTGATCAGGACGGGCACTTCCACCAGAGGTCCAATGACGGCCGCGAAGGCCTGCCCGGAATTGACCCCGAACACGGCGATGGCCACGGCAATGGCCAGCTCGAAGTTGTTGGATGCGGCCGTGAAGCTCAACGTCGCCGACTGACCGTACGTGGCATTCGCTTTCGCGGAGAGGAAAAACGACACCAGGAACATGACCACGAAGTAGATGCAAAGCGGGATTGCGATTCGGATCACGTCGAGGGGAAGCTCCACAATGTATTCTCCTTTGAGGGAGAACATGACCAGAATGGTGAACAGCAGCGCGATGAGCGTCATGGGGCTGATGGCCGGAATGAACCGTTTCTCGTACCACTCTCGGCCCTTGGTTTTCAATCCGATGAGCCGTGAAAGCATACCGGCGATGAACGGGATCCCAAGATAGATGAAGACGCTCTCGGCGATCTGTCCCATGGAGATATCGACGACAGCGCCTGTCATTCCAATCCACCTGGGCAGGATCGTGATGAAGAGATAGGCGTAAACGGAGAAAAAGAGCACCTGGAAGATGGAATTGAACGCCACGAGGCCCGCGCAGTACTCGGTGTCGCCCCCCGCCAGGTCGTTCCAGACGATCACCATGGCGATGCAGCGCGCCAGACCGATCAGGATCAGCCCCACCATGTACTCATGATGGCCCGAGAGAAACGTGACGGCGAGGACAAACATGAGAAGGGGGCCGATGATCCAGTTCTGCACCAGGGAAAGCACGAGAACCTTCACGTTCCGAAACACCTGCCCGAGCTGTTCGTATTTCACCTTGGCCAGGGGCGGGTACATCATCAGGATCAGACCGATGGCGATGGGAATGTTGGTTGTCCCGACCTGGAAGGTGTTGATGACGTTTTTCACGGCCGGATAGAGCCATCCTCCCCCTACGCCCACGAACATGGCCAGGAAGATCCAGAGCGTGAGATACCGGTCGAGGAAAGACAGTTGCTTGGTCAAAGAGGGTGCCATCGAAGGACTCCTAGCTGGCCGATTCGTCCTGCGTGAGAACCTCCGGCATTCGTTCGACGTACCGACGGATCTCGTCCCTCACCCGCCGGTAGTGCTCCATGGCCTCTTCCTCGGTCGACGCCCCGACAGCGAGTCGCGGCGGATCGTCGAAGCCGACGTGGATCTTCCTCGTTCTCACGGGGAAGAAAGGACACGACTCATGGGCGCGGTCGCAAACGGTGATGACATAATCGAAGGCAATCGACTCCAGGGTCGAGACATCCTTCGACTGATGGCCGGAAATGTCGACGCCAGCCTCCGCCATGGCGCGGACGGCCCGTGGATCGATCCCGTGGGGCTCAACGCCGGCCGAATAGGGCTCGATGACGTCCCCTTTCAGCTTGCGCGTCCACCCTTCCGCCATCTGACTGCGACAGGAGTTCCCCGTGCACAGAAACAGGATTTTCAGCTTCTCCATGGCGATCGCTCTCTCCGAGATTCAATCCAAAATGTCCAAGCCGAGCCAATCGCTTGACCCTCTCTATTCAAACTGGAATGGTTGAAGATAGGCACCGAGCTTCCCTTTGCCTTCCGCGCTCAGGGGCGGGCAGTCCTCGGGACCGCGGCCTCCCTCGGCCACCTGGGTCGCGAAGACCATGCAGGTGGGCTGCCCGCATTCCTTGCAGTTGGTTTTCGGCAGAAGCTTCAGAATTTCAATCACCTTCGGTTTCGCGGCGGCCTCGTAGCGGGGCTGAATCTCCCCGCGCCGCTCCCACGTTTCGTTGATCTCCTGCTTGAGCCACTCGATGATCTTGTCCCCCTCCGCTTCATCCTGCAGGGCGTTCACGCACAGCATCCGGGGGTGAACGGCGATGAGCTTGCCATGCACCTTGAAGGAGACGGAAGGAGGGTCCTTGAGATACTGAAAGCCGCCGAGCACCGCGTTCAGATAGGGGATCACCTCGCTGATGTCCTCATCGAGATGGGCGATGCAATGGACCGACTGGGCCTCTGGCCTGCACTCGGGCCGCACGACCTCTTTTCGGTAGCCCTTGAGCAACATGGGACACCTCCTTTCCTTGCGGGGTTATCGCCTCAGGCCTCCCTGACGGCCGCCTTGACCTTCTCGATCTCTTCGCGCTTCAGGTTGAAATCCTTGTTCTTTTCGATGCCGAGGTCCGTCAGGACGAGGTACGATCCCATGGGGATATCAGCATGCTCCAGCGTCTTTTTGGCGCAGGCCTGCGAGCAGCCGTCGATCACCACCATCTTGGCCACGTCTTTCGCTGACTGGATAAAACCGGTGAGGTGACCTCCGATCCCGGCCAAACAAAACATCTTGCCGAAGCCCTCCTGGGTCAGCTCGACGGCTGCCTGGTTGGACAGCTGTCCCACATTGGAGCCTCCCGAGCAGGCCAGAATCATCACGTTCCCACCGGGGGTGCAACACTCAGTCATTGCCTGCTCCTTTCACTCGTGTCGCCATGGATGTCTCATTTGGTGATCCAGCCCTTGACATCCTCCTTGGTGGGGATCTTCCCGACCGACTTCACTTCCCCGTCGACCACCACCGCCGGTGTTCCGAAAACGCCGTATTCGCCGATCTTCAAGATATCCGTCACCTTCTCGACCGTGGCCTGAACGCCCGCCTCCGCCACCGCGTCCTTGACCACCTTTTCCGTCTGCTGACACTTGGGGCATCCAGGGCCCAGCACCTTGATATCCATTCGTCTCTCCTTTCGTGGGTTCTTGGCGCCACAACGGCACCGATGCATCATGCCTGATTCGTTGAACGAACCTGTCATCCAAAGGATTGCAACAACCTGCCGTAAGCCCTTATAGGTAATACATCCCAAAGACCATCCCGCAGATCGTGGACATGACGACGACCAGGCTGCAATAGACCACTGTTTTCCGGGTTCCCATGACGCTTCGGATGACCAGCATGTTGGGGAGCGATAGGGCCGGGCCCGCGAGAAGCAGCGCCAGCGCCGGTCCGCTGCCCATCCCGGAGCCGATCAGCCCCTGAAGGATGGGGACCTCCGTCAGGGTCGCAAAATACATGAACGCCCCGACAAGAGCGGAAAAGAAGTTGGCGGCGAGGGAGTTGCCCCCGACCAGGCGGCTCACCCACTCGGAGGGAATGATCCCCTCGGTGCCGGGCTGCCCCAACAGGAGACCGGCGACCAGCACCCCTCCCAGCAACAGGGGGGTGATCTGCTTGGTAAAATCCCAGGTCGCCAGGAACCAGTCCTCGGTTTCCCCCCGGGTCGTGGTGATGAGCACCGTCAGTGCCACGATGCCCGCCCCGAAGGCGATGAGCGGTTCATGGGGAAACGCGAAGGCTAGAATTGCCACAAGGATTCCGGCAACGGCCACCTTGGCCGCCTTGACGATGAGCTCAAGTCCCAGGAGAACGGCAAAACCCCCCGTCAGCCACCACTTGATGCCGAAAACCGCGTTCCAGAATCCGACGGGCTCCGAAGGCTTGCCCCAGGTCGCGGCAATCAGCAGCCCCACCATGGTGGCGAAATAAACGACCGTCTGCCAGAGGGGCCGCCCGGCCTCCACCGCAGGCAGGTGCATGGCCGCCTGGACTTTTTCCTGCTCTTCCTTGAGGAAGAAGAAGTGCATCAGGAGGCCAATGACGATGCTGAAGGCTATGGCGCCCACGGCGCGAGCGATGCCGAGCGGCAGCCCGAGGATGCGCGCGGTGAGGACGATGGCCAGGATGTTGATCGCGGGCCCCGAGTACAAGAACGCGATGGCGGGGCCGAGTCCGGCGCCGCGCTTCCAGATGCCGGCGAAAAGCGGCAGCACGGTGCAGGAGCACACCGCCAGGATGCTGCCCGAAACGGAAGCGACCCCATAAGCCAGCGCCTTATGGGCCGCAGGGCCCAGGTAGCGCATCACCGCCGCCTGAGACACAAAGCACGAAATCGCCCCGGCGATGAAAAACGCCGGAACCAGGCACAACAGCACGTGCTCCTGGGCATACCACTTGACCAGGGCGAGCGATTCCAGAACCGCGTTCGTGAACCGCTTGCTGTCCATGGGGAGGTAGAAGGCCACCAGAAAGGCCCCCACGATGAGCACCATGGGCTTCCAGATCCCCCCCCATTCGATGCGGCTCGGTTGCAGCTCCTCCTCGTTTTCCACCACCTCGTCCCGTATCGGCTCCTTTTCAGCAACTCCCGCGGTACCCATTTTCAGCACTCCTTCCGGCTTGTGTCCGGTGCTGGTCCTCAGATCAGCAAGTTGAACAGGTAACCCACCACCAAGATCCCAACACCCACCACCCCGAAAAAGGTGATGATGAGGGTCGGCTTCAGCACCTTGCGCAGAATGACCGCCTCGGGCAGAGACAGGGCGATCACCGACATCATGAAGGCCAGCACCGTGCCCAGGGCCGCTCCCTTCCCGAGCAGCGCCTGGACCACCGGGATGATCCCGGCCGCGTTCGAATACATGGGGATCCCGATCACGACGGCCGCGGGCACCGACCACCAGGCGCCCTTCCCCATGATGGACGCCATGAACCCTTCGGGCACGTAGCCATGAATGCCCGCTCCCACGGCAATGCCCAGCACCACATACAGCCACACCCTGCCCACGATGTCGCGAACCGCGTCGATCCCGAATCGAACGCGATCCTCCCAGGTCCGCTCGGCTTCTTCGTAATCGTCATCCTCGACCTGGATTTCCCTGACCCACTCCTCGAGGTGGTGCTCCATGCGAAAACGCCCGATGACCCACCCGGCCACCATGGCGATGAGAAGGCCCGTGCCGAGATAGAGGCCCGCAACCTTCCAGCCGAACAGACCATAGAGCAGCACCAGCGCGACTTCGTTCACCATCGGGGCCGCGATCAGGAAGGAGAAGGTCACTCCCAGGGGAATCCCCGCCGTGACGAACCCGATGAAGAGCGGCACCGCCGAACAGGTGCAAAACGGCGTGACGATCCCCAGGAGCGCTGCGAGAACGTTGCCGAGGGATTCCCGCTTGCCGGTCAGAATTCCGCGTGTTCGCTCCGGCGTGAAAAACGAACGGATGACACCCACCCCGAAGACGACCAGAACCAGCAGCATGAGCACCTTCGGGGTGTCATAGATGAAAAACTCGATGGCTCCCGCCAGGTGGCTGCCGGACGGCAAACCGAGCAGGGTGTAGGTGAAATATTTGGAAAAGGGTGCCAGACTCCGGTAGACGATCCACCAGCCGACCAATCCGGGCAGACCATAGAGCAGCACTCTGAGCAGAAAGGGTCTGGTGCGTCCCGATCTCGGCTCGCCCTCGACCAGGTCGTTTCCCACCGCGCAGCAGCAGCTTTTCTCCTCACTCGCTTTCATGAACCGCTCCAAGCTCCCTGACGAAAGTGCGACCGAAACACCCATTCCGCGTCGGCGGGATGGCTCATGGGGACCCCCCAATCGATCGACGTCCTACTTCCCACCCCTTGCCGCGTTGGCTTCCAGAAGCCACTTCTTGATCCGATCCCTGGGGGGCACGCTTCCCACGGCCCGGGTCTTCCCGTTGATGAGCAGGGCCGGCGAGCCCATGACGCGATACCGGGCAATCTCCTTCATGTCGGTGACGTGCTCGACATTGGCCGGTAGGTTGAGTTCCGAGAGAAGCTCCAGGATCGTCTGCGTCAAGGCACGACATTGGCTGCAGCCCACGCCCAGCACCTTGACGTCGAGCCCGGCGGGGGTCTCCTCGACGTACGGCTGCCCGAGGAGCTTGCGAAACTCCCGGACAAAGGCCCGACGATAGCCGTCCCTGGCCTTTGCCGGGATGTAGTTTTCCTTTTCCATGCGCTCCAGCATGTACGCCGCCACTTCCTCGTCAGACCGGTCGGCGTGCGTGGCCGCCATAGCTTCCATGAGCTCCTTGAGGCCGACGAGGCTCACTCCCAACCCGGAGACGTTGATCCGCGTGATGCTTTTCTCCGACATGTCTCATCTCCCATTCGAGGCAACCGCTGCCCGCGGATTGTTCTGACGCCTGCACAACGCCTCGCGATCGAGGGTGGGAAGCGTTTGGAGGATGCGAATGATTTCGGGGTCATCCTTGAGCCAATGCTTCAGATTCCCAAGAAGCGCCGCAACGTACGGGCTGCCGCTCCCGTCGGAAATGAAGTAATTGACCCACGGGCCGTTTTTGCGGGAAAACACCATGCCGGCATCCTCGAGCACCTTGAGATGATTGGAAACCGTCGGCTGGGCGATGTCCAGGGCGGCTTGCATCTCACAGACGCACAGGGAGCGCACCTGCAGCATTTTGAGAATCTTGACCCGGTTGGGATCGGAAAGCGCCTTCATGACTCGCGTGAACTCTCTCATGACACCTCCTGTTGAATATGCAAGTGAACCATAGCTCTCATATTGAGATCTGTCAATATGGACTTTTCGCTGCCGGGTGCCCCCAGATGCATTCTCAGGGGATGCTAAGTAAATTTGCTCAATATCATTAATTTATTGGGTCTGACTTGCTCCAGTTTCCCATTGAGTCTCCCTCTGGACTCTGGTATTTTTGAATTGCTATACATCGAAGAATGCTCCACCGGAGGATCGGCGCGCAGGTTTCAGCGGATCGGTGCACATCATGGACGTCAACACGTTTCAACCTACCGGAGCATCCACCGATTCAGACAACCTCGGCACGGTCGTGTCCGTGCGCGGGAGCGTGGTCGACGCCCGCTTTCCCGGAAGGCTCCCCGCCCGCACTCACGTCCTCCTGGCCGGAGAGCGACGCGACGTGGTGATCGAGGTTCAAAGCCACCTCGCGCACGACCTGGTTCGAGGCATCGCGCTCACCTCCACCCGCGGGATGGGGCGCGACACGGTGGCTGTGGACACGGGACGCCCCCTCGGGATTCCGGTCGGAAGAGGCTGCCTCGGCCGCGTTTTCAACGTGCTCGGACAGACCATCGACCGGCTCCCGGAGCCCAGGGATGTGCACTGGGCCTCCATCCACGCCCACCCAGTTTCCCTGGGCGAGCGTGCCACCACCTCGGACTTGTTCTTGACGGGCATCAAGGTCATCGACGTCCTCGTCCCCCTGGAGCGAGGCGGCAAGACGGGCCTTTTCGGCGGCGCCGGCGTCGGAAAAACCGTGCTCATCACGGAGCTCATCCACAACATGGTGGGCACCCACGAGGGCATCAGCATCTTTTGCGGGATCGGGGAGCGGTGTCGCGAGGGGGAAGAGCTGTACCGCGAGATGAAGGAGGCCGGGGTCCTCGAAAAAACGGTCATGGTGTTCGGGCAGATGAACGAGCCCCCGGGGGCCCGGTTCCGAGTCGGCCACGCGGCCCTGCGTATCGCGGAGTATTTTCGCGACGAGGAGCGCCAGGACGTCCTGCTGCTGATCGACAACATCTTCCGGTTCATCCAGGCGGGCTCGGAGGTTTCGGGGCTCCTTGGGCAGCTACCGTCGCGACTCGGCTATCAGCCCACAATGGCCACCGAGCTGGCCGCCCTCGAGGAGCGCATCTCCAACACACGCAACGGCGCCATCACCTCCATTCAGGCGGTTTACGTCCCGGCCGACGACTTCACGGACCCCGCCGCCGTGCACACCTTCGGCCACCTTTCCGCCTCCATCGTTCTTTCGCGCAAGAAGGCCAGCGAAGGGATTTACCCGGCCGTCGACCCCCTGCAATCCAGTTCCAAGATGCTCAATCCGCTGGTGGTGGGAGACAGGCATTATCGCATCGCCCAGGAGGTTCGAAAGACCCTGGCGACCTACGAGGAGCTCAAAGACATCATTGCCATGCTCGGAATCGAGGAGCTGTCCGAGGATGACCGAAGGGCCGTGTACCGGGCGCGCCGCCTCGAGCGGTTTCTCACTCAGCCGTTTTTCACGACCGAGCAGTTCACGGGCCTGGAGGGTCGGGCGGTAAGGCTCGAGGAAGCCCTGGACGGGTGTGCGAGGATTCTGGGCGACGAGTTTTCCGAGCGCCCGGAGAAGGCCCTGTACATGATCGGCTCCATCGAGGAGGCACGGACCGCATGAGACTCAAGGTTCTCCTGCCCAGCCATGTTCTGGTGGATGAGCCCGTCCGGAAAGTCATCGCCGAAGCGGAAAACGGCCATTTCTGTCTTCTGCCCCGGCACGTCGATTTCGTGGCCGCCCTGGCCCCCGGGATCCTCTCCTGGCTGTCCTGCGAGGACGAGGAGCGCTTCGCGGCGGTGGACGAAGGCATCCTGGTCAAGTGCGGGACCGACGTGCTGGTTTCGACACGCAACGGGGTTCTTGGCGACCAGCTGGGCCGTCTGCGGCAGACCGTCGATGACGTGTTTCGGCGCCTGGATGAGCAGGAGCGAAAGTCGCGAACGGCCCTCGCCAGGATGGAGGCCGATTTTGCAAGGCGTTTCTGGGAGCTGGGACGCCATGGCTGACCCAGGACCCTCCAAGCGGATGCTCGATGAGAGCCGTCGGCGCGTGAGCCGCGAGGTGGAGGGCAAGGAGCGCCGCAAGCTGCGGGCACGCCGCGAGAAAGGCCATGGCCTCTGGTTCGGTGTCGGCATGTTCGGCCTGGTCGGCTGGGCGGTCTCGATTCCGACGGTGCTCGGCACGGCCCTGGGCGTCTGGATCGATCGGACCTTTTCGAGCCGCTATTCCTGGACGCTGATGGGACTGCTGGCCGGCGTCATCGTGGGATGCCTCAATGCGTGGACCTGGGTCCAGCGGGAGAGCCGGAGCAAAGATGACGAGAAGGTGAGTCGGTGAATGGGTGAATGGGTGAGTCGGATTGTCGAATACTCCCTTGTTCTGGCGGGGGGAATGCTGACGGGTCTCTTCTATTTCGGAGGGCTCTGGCTGACGGTGCGCCGCCTGGTTTCGGCCCGGCGTCCCGCCCTGCTGATGCTCGCGAGCTTCGCGGTCCGGACGGCCATTGCCCTTGTAGTGTTCTATCTGATCATGAATGGAAGCTGGCTGCGGCTCGTGGTGGCCCTCGCAGGATTTCTCGTCATGCGACAGGGGCTAACCTGGTCTCTGGGACCCGGCGGCATGAGGCCGCGGGCCGGGTGGAAAGGGGCGCCCCGCCATGAACATCACGCCTGATCAGGTCGTCTATTGGCGTTGGGGTTTCTTCACGCTCAATGCGACCCTCGTCTTCACGTGGGCCGTTATGCTGCTCCTCGTGATCGTCTCCGGGCTCGTGACCCGCAAGCTGTCCACCGGGATGACCATGAGCCGCATGCAGAACCTGCTCGAGGTGATCGTGACATTCTTGAACCAGCAGATCACGGATGTGGGGCGCCAGGAGCCCGCGGAGTTTTTGGCCTTCATCGGCACCCTGTTCCTGTTCATCGCGGCGTCGAACCTCCTCGGCGTCGTGCCCGGATTCGCCCCCCCCACGGGGTCCCTTTCGACGACGACCGCCCTGGCGATCTGCGTCTTCGTAGCCGTCCCGCTCTACGGGGTCTCGAAGCGTGGACTGATCGGCTATCTCAGGGGCTACACCCAGCCAAACTGGCTCATGCTGCCGTTCAACATCCTGGGTGAGCTTTCCCGCACCCTGGCCCTGGCGGTCCGCCTGTTTGGAAACATGATGAGCGGCACCATGATCGGAGGCATCCTCCTCGCCGTGACCCCCCTCATCTTTCCAGTCGTCATGCACGCCTTCGGCCTCCTCACCGGGCTCATTCAGGCGTACATCTTCACCATCTTGGCAACGGTTTTCATCACGGCCGCAACGGAAGTGCAATCCGGTTCGGTTTCGCCCGACACCCATCAGGACGGAGGAGAATGATCCCATGGACAGCCTGACACTTGTTGGAGTGGTATCGATCTTCACAGCGGGTTTGACGATGGCGATCGGCTCCATTGCGCCGGCGCTCGGGGAAGGGCGTGCCCTTTCCCAGGCACTGCTGGCCATTGCGCAACAGCCCGACGAGGCCAACACCATCACCCGGACCCTTTTCGTGGGCATGGCCATGGTGGAATCAACCGGCATCTACTGCCTCGTGATCGCCATGATCCTGCTTTTTGCCAACCCCATCTGGAACCACCTGGTGGCGAAGGCCGGAGGCTGATCCGTGCTGATCGACTGGTTCACCGTCATCGCCCAGATCTTCAATTTCCTCATCCTGGTGGCGCTGCTCAAGCGGTTCCTCTACCGACCGATCCTCAAGGCCATGGGCGAGCGGGAAGCGAAGATCGCGGCCCGTCTCGAGGAAGCCCGGGAGGCGTTGGCGCTGGCCGAGCGAAAGGGGCGCGAGTACGAGGATATGCTCGGCGACCTGGAGGCTCGGCGCGCCGATCTGCTGGCCGCCGCGGCCGAGGAGGCCGAAGCCCGGAGAAAGGCGCTGCTGCGCGAGGCACGGGATGAGGTGATGGGCCGCCGGGCGGCCTGGTACGAGGCCCTGCAAAAGGAGAAGGCCGTCTTCCTCGATGACTTGCGCCGGCACGCGGCAGCGAAATTTCTCCAGGTGTCCCGCCATGCCCTGGGAGAGCTTGCCGGGGCCGAGCTCGAACAGCGCATTCTGGAGGTCTTTTTGCAGCGCCTGCGAAAACTCGCCGACGAGGCCGATGCCGGCACCCTACGATCGATTTTTCGCACGGGCTCACAGGTTTTGGTGACGAGCTCCTTTGAAATTCCTTGGGAATCGCGGGAGGTCCTCGAGCAGACCTTCCGGAGCCGGATTTCGGCGGAATGCACGTTCCGCTACGAGCTTTCCGACTCTCTGATTTGCGGGATCGAGATCAAAACGGACGGGGTCCGGATCGCCTGGAGTCTCCAGGACTACCTGGGGGAGCTGGAAAAAGACCTCAATCTCGAATTCATGAAACGGCCGGTCTTCGTCCCCGCCGGCGACCCGCGGGACGATCCGGATGAGGAGCCCTGATCGCCTGGCTCCGCCTTGCATGCCCATGACACAGGGAGCGCCTTCCTTCGTTCACTGAGACATCGCCCATGTGCCACTCGGATGAAACCCTGAAATCCCTGCTTCGGTGCACTTCGGAAACCCTCGGCGATCTGCTCGGGAGGGAGCGGCCGCTGCTGAACGTCCAGGAATACGGCACGGTCCGCTCCGTCGGGCAATCCATCGCCCGCGCGACGGGAATGCCCGGGGTCCAGTCCGAAGAGCTGGTGGTTCTGGAAGGCAACGCGATGGGACTGGTGCTCAACCTCGATCCCGACGACGTGGGGATTGTCTGCCTGGACCGAAGCGATCACATTCGTGCCGGGTCCGAAGTGTACCGAACGGGCCAGGTCCTCGACGTGCCGGTGGGCGAGGAGCTTCTGGGGCGGGTCGTGGACCCGCTGGGCCGGCCCCTGGATCAGGCGGGACCCTTGCGGACCACCCGCCGCCTGCCCGTCGAGCGGGAGGCGCCGGCGATCATGGACCGAGATCCCGTCACCGTCCCGCTTCAAACCGGCATCAAGGTCATCGACGCCCTCGTTCCCGTGGGGAGGGGCCAACGGGAGCTCATTGTCGGCGACCGCCAAACGGGGAAGACGGCCATCGCCCTCGACACCATCCTCAACCAGGTGGGAAAGAACGTCCTTTGCGTCTATTGCGCCATCGGCCAGCGGGGGGCCTCCGTTGCACGCGTCATCGCCGACCTGACTCGCCATGGAGCGATGGCCTCTTGCGTCGTCGTCGTGGCCGAGGGCGACGACCCGCCCGGCATGCAGTTCGTGGCTCCGTACGCCGCGACCTCCATGGCCGAATGCTTCATGGAATCCGGCCGGGACGTGCTGATCGTCTACGACGACCTCACCCGCCACGCCGTCGCCTACCGGGAGCTGTCGCTCCTTCTGCGGCGCCCACCCGGTCGGGAGGCCTTCCCGGGCGACATCTTCTATATCCATTCGAGGCTCCTCGAGCGCGCGACCCACCTGCGTCGGGAGCGGGGCGGCGGCTCCCTGACGGCGTTTCCCATCGTCGAGACCGAAGCCGAGAACCTCGCCGCCTACATTCCCACGAACCTCATCTCCATCACCGACGGCCAGATCGTCCTGTCGCCCCTTCTGTTTCAAAAGGGCATTCTTCCTGCCGTCGACATCGGCAAGTCCGTCTCACGGGTGGGAGGCAAGACACAGCGGAGCGCCTACCGGTCGGTCGCCGGCGACTTGCGCCTCACCCACGCCCAGTTCGAGGAGCTGGAAACCTTTGCCCGCTTCGGCACGCGGCTCGACGAGGCGACCCGGCAGACGCTCGAGCGCGGAAGGCGTGTCCGAGAGACCTTGAAACAGCGCCAGTTCGACCCCATCCCGGTCACGGAGCAAATCGGGGTCCTGCTGGCCGTGACTTCCGGACTGTTCGATCACCTGGACTTGGAGCGCATTCCGGCGGCGGAGGAGGCCATTCGCCGTGCCGTGCGCTCCGCGACGCATCCCGTGATCGCCAGAATGGATTTCGATGCTCCCTTCGAGGCGCAGGATCGCGAGGTTCTGATCGCCGTGGTCGAGCAGGCGCTTTCCGGCCTAATGGGTGAGGGGAGCCATGGAAACCCTTGAGGCGCTGCGACGGAAGCTGGCCAGCGCCGAAGAGCTCATGGCGCTGGTCAAAACCATGAAGGCCCTGGCGGCGGTGAACATCCGCCAGGTCGAGCGGGCGGTGCAATCCCTTGCCCAATACGACCGCACGGTGCAACTGGGGCTCCAGGTGGTGGGGCGCAAGGCCCCCGAGCTGCTCCTGGCGTCCAGGCCCCGGCCTTCGGATCGGAGACTTCTCCTCGTCCTGGGGACGGACCAGGGCATGGTGGGGCCATTCAACGACCTCGTCGCCGCCCGCGCCATGCGGCGGTTGCGGGAGCCGATCGCAGCCGGAGCCCACTGGACGGTCTGGGCCTGCGGCATCCGCGTGAAAAGCCGGCTGGAGCGCCTTGGCTCCACGGTGTCGCAGCTTTTCGAGGTCCCGACCTCCACCACGGCGATCCTCGGCGTGGTGCAGGAGAGTCTCCTCCACATCGACGCCTGGCACTCCGGGCAGCGAGATGGCCATGTCGAGCTGATCTTCAACCGTCCTGCGTCGGGCTCCTCCTGCGAGCCCCACCGGCTGCGGCTGCTGCCCGTGGACACTGCCTGGCTGCGCACTTTTGTCGCACACAAGTGGCCTTCGCGCGTCCTTCCCACCTTCACCATGGAGCCGGCCGCGCTGCTCTCGGCCCTGGTGCGCCAGTTTCTGTTCGTCACCCTCTACCGGGCACTCGCCGAATCCCTGGCCGCCGAAAACGCCAGCCGCCTCGCCGCCATGCAGGTGGCCGAGAAGAACATCGCCGAGCGGCTGGAAGCCCTCCGAGACGTCTACCACCAACAACGCCAAAGCGCCATCACCGAAGAGCTCCTGGATGTGATCTCGGGCTTCGAGGCGCTCACCGGCGCCAACCGTTCCTCCCCGATTCCATAGGGATCTCACGCCGGCAGCCATCGATTCGATTGGTTGTGCCGATTGTTAAAGGCCGAAAAGATCACGATTTTCGATTTCCTTGAATCCGAGCATTCTGATTATAAGATCCGTCCGAACACCTTTTGAGCAATCATGGCCGCTTCTCCCCTTCCCCACCCATCGCACGGGTCCAAGAGATGTGGAAAAAGCTCATTCTCGTTGCGCTTGTCCTGGCCATTGTCATCGTTTTCTTTCTTTCCGGCCTGCATCACCATCTGACACTTGAATCCATCAAAGCCTCCAGCGCCCGCTTTCAGGACCTCTATCACACCCGGCCGCTCGCAGTCGTGGGTCTGTACCTGTTGGTTTATCTGATCGTGGTTCCCCTCAACCTGCCGGGTGCCACGGTCCTCGGGCTGCTTGCCGGAGCGCTTTTCGGCAGCCTCGCCGGGACCCTCATCGTGTCGTTCGCGAGCTCCGTCGGAGCGACCCTGGCCTGTGCCCTGTCCCGGTACCTTCTTCGCGACTGGGTGCGCGCGAAATTTCCCCAGGCTGCGGCGCGCGTGGATGCCGGCGTCCGTCGCGAGGGGTCGTTTTATCTCTTTTCCATGAGGCTGATTCCCGTCATCCCCTTTTTCATGATCAACATGGTCATGGGCCTGACGGCCATGCGGCTTTCGACCTTTTACTGGGTTTCGCAGCTGGGCATGCTGCCCGGAACCTTCGTGTTCGTCAATGCCGGAAGCCAGCTGGCTCAGCTCACCTCGACCGCTTCGATCCTCTCCCCTCGCCTTCTGCTCTCCCTTGCGCTCCTGGGCATTTTCCCGCTGGTGGCCAAGAGGCTCTTGAACCTGTATCGGGTCAAGACCGGCAGGGAGTGCAAGGAAGGCTTTGAGGAGGAGATGCTGCCGCCGGACATGCCGGTCGTTTCGCCGGTGAGCCTCAAGGCCACGTTCGCCGACGGGCCGGGAAGCGCCCTGGCGGAGATCGGTGGGAGCATGGCCAAAGGCTGCACCCGCTGCGGGGCCTGCGTGAAACAGTGCGCGTTTCTCCAGAAATACGGCATGCCGGGGGAAATCGCCGGTCAGGTGATGGCCCCCTCGAACGACGGATCGGTTGCCGACCCATTTGAATGCAGCCTCTGCGATCTGTGTGGTGCCGTGTGTCCCGAAAAGCTCTCTCCAGCCGGCTTCTTCCTGGAAATGCGACGGCAGGCCGTGGAGAAGGGTGCGTTGGACCTTGGCCGCTACAAGGGCATCCTCGGTTACGAAGCGCGCGGCCAATCGGAGCGCTATTCCTGGTACGGCCTGCCCGAGGGCTGCGACACGGTCTTTTTCCCCGGCTGCACCCTGCCCGGGACCCGCCCCGAAGCCACCTGGCGCATCTTTGAGCTCCTGCGGCGGGAGGCGCCCAACCTCGGGGTCGTCCTCGACTGCTGCGCCAAGCCTTCGCACGACCTCGGGCGGGCGGGTCATTTCCATGCGTCCTTTTCGACGGTTCTCGATTACCTGTCGGCCCATGGGATCCGAAACGTTTGGGTGGCCTGCCCCAACTGCTACAAGGTTTTCGAGCAATATGGGACGCCATTCGAGGTGACGACCGTCTGGGAGCGCCTGCTGGCGGCCGGGGCGTTTCAAGACAAGGGGCTTGCGGGATCCGTGATGGTCCATGACCCCTGCCCCCTGCGACATGCCTCGGGGATTCACGAAGCGGTTCGCGAGGGGATCACCCAGATGGGCCTGACTGTGAAAGAGGCGCGCCACAAGAAAAAGCTCACCTTGTGCTGTGGCGAGGGCGGTTCCGTCGGTTTCATCAACCCCACCTTTGCGAAAAAGTGGGGGGCGAAACGGAAAGCCGAAGCGCAAGGAGAGAGGCTCGTCACCTATTGCGCCGGATGTGCCGGCTTTCTGAAGCGGGCGGGCGCGACGGTCACCCATCTGGCGGACTTCCTCGTGAGCCCCGAGGCGGCCTCGGCGGGCCGGCCCAGGGTCTCCGGGGCCCCGTGGACCTATTGGAATCGGATCAAGCTCAAGAAGCGCTTTCAGGAAGCGGTCGCCGCGGCCAACGCAGCGTGCCAGCCGGCCGCGATCCGCAAGGCGGGGGCCGATGCCTGCACGTTGGAGGAGTGCCGCTCGGTCCTCTGCCGCAAGGGCGCCTGCCTGGCCTTGGTGTTTGCGCTCACCGTCGGCGTTTACTTCCTGATCGAGCGGTTCATGTATGTCCTGGATGCCTACGTCTACACGGCCGAGTTTCATCTGCTCTTCATGCAGTCCAACCTGGAGAAGGCCAATCTTCCGCTGTTCAGCGAGTATTTCCAATCGCTTGGGCCGATTCGCGGTCTGCCTCATCTGGTCCTGGCCTGCTTCGTCCAAAATGTCTTGAAGCCGCTCAGCCCGCCCATCCTCATCCCTTCGCTGACCGCAGCATTTGGATCGCTTCGGGGCGGACTGGTGGGGTTTGCGGGCCTGGGTCTCACGGCGCTCCTGTTTTTCGGAATCGGGCGGTTTTTTCTGGGAGAGATCCTGCCGCTGCTGCGCCGCAGCCGGGCGTCGCTTTCCCGGGTCACGGAAAGCGCGACCTGGATCCTCATGGCGGTGCCCGTCGTGCCGTTGGTTCTCCCCGCTCTCCTCGGGGCCGCCACGCGCATTCGCCTGCGCCGGTTCATTTTGATGATGACCGGCGCGCTTCTCATCCGGGTGATCCTTCAAACCGCCTGGGTCTGAAAAACGGGGGGAGCCGCCGCATCAGCCAACCATCCACGTACGGTCGTAAGGAGAATACGAGTATGGACCATTCGAAGAAGTGCTCCTGCTGTTCGGGAAATGCCCGCGAGGTGCTGCTTGGCACCAACACCGGCGTGCCGGGGGGGCTCTCCCGGAAGGATTTCCTCAAGACGCTGGCTTCCGGCGCCCTGGGCCTGAGCGTCCTGAGCAGTGCCGCAGTCACCGCGGCGGTGGCATCCCAGGAGGGTTTGAGCATCGTCAAAGGGGAAAAGGGGGATGTCATGGTCGTGGACAAGAAGGCGCGGGAGCTGCGCATTTCGGCCACGGTGACCAAGGATGTCTCCAAACCGTCCGTCGCGGATTGGGGACGGCGCTTCCAGGCCTTCTTCGGCGTGTGGGGCGGCAAGATGGAGGGCTTTTTCGTGTTCACCACGGGCGTTTCACGCACCGAAATCGACAGGGCCATCCGCGAGCTCGGCATCGTCTCCCGCCGTCAGCTGCCCATGGAGGAGGTCGAAAAGCGCAAGGGCCTCAAGCCGACCACGACCCGCGAGGACTACCTGGACGGCGACCCGATGATCGTGACGGTGCGCTTCATGAAGGATGGCAAGCTGGTCGAGGGAGCGCTCGAGGATTTCATCCGGGAAAAGATCATCGTGGAAGGCAAGGAAGTCGAAAAGCCCTACACGCCGCATTTCGTCTACCACGGGACCGGCGAGGCCATCCACTTTCCCTCCGGGTGCATCGTGTGTCCCTCCGACTGCAACGGGGGCATCATCACCGACAACGTGCTGCCGCTCAAAACCACGGAAAACTATTACCTGGTCGACTGGGAGCGCATGCCGCCGGTGGATTCCAAGGTCGAGGTCGTCCTCAAGTCCATCTACGGCCCCACACCACTTGATTCCGTCAAGGGGTAACCGCCCGCGCCGGTCGTCTGACACGCGCTTTGGACGCCCCCCGGTCCTCCCACGCGTCATCAGCGATTTCGTCACCCGTAGCGAACTGGACCGGGGGGAGCAGGAGCGACTGCTTCGAGAAAAGTGCGAGCGGGCCTGGCAGATTCCCCACTCGAACCGCTCCCGCCTGGCGCGATCCACCCTCCTCGGCTGGATCAAGGCCTACCGGGAAAGCGGTGGCCGGCTCGAATCGCTGTATCCGAACACCCGCAACGACCGGGGCATGAGACGGGTCATCGATGAAGAAACCGGGGCGCTCATCGTTCGACTGAGAACCGAGATGCCTCGGTGCTCCCTTCCCACCCTGATCTCGGAGCTTGAAAAGCGTAAGATCCTTCCTCCGGGTCTGGTGCTGACGGCAAACGCTTCGCCGATCACATGGAGTGCCCAAAGATCTCTTGCGTGAGGGATGACCGCCACAGGGTCCTCATCATCGCGATGTGCGATTCGTCTTGCGTCGAATTCCGACCTCCGCGAGGTCTATGCCGTGCTTCTTCAGCCTGAAATAGAGGGTCGTGCGGTGAATGTTGAGCAAGGCAGCGGCTTCGGTTCGATTGCCTCCAGTCCTCCGGAGCGCTTCAAAGAGTTGCTCCTTCTCGGCATTGAACGCGGCCAAAGGCAGGGAATCGTCTTCCCTGCGCCCCTCGCGGAGCCCGAGCTTCGACACCTCCCTTGGCTTTCCGATGCTCTCGGGGAGATGCTCGAGCCTGATCGTGTCCCCCTGGCTGAGGGCCAGGGCTCGCTCCATGATATTTTCAAGCTCTCGCACGTTTCCCGGCCAGTCGTAAGACAATAGCCGCTCCATCACCTCGGGGGCGATCTCGGAAGCCTGACTCGTCATGCGACCGCGAAGCTTCGTGAGGAAATGTCTAACCAGAATCGGGATGTCTTCACGGATCTCCCGCAGGGGTGGCAACTGGATGGAAATGACGTTGAGCCGATAATATAAATCCCTCCGGAAGTAGCCCTCTCTCACCCGCTCCTCCAAGTCGCGATTCGTTGCGGCAATCACCCTGAAGTCAATTGCCTTGGGGCTTGAAGCCCCCAAGGGCTCGATCTCTTTTTCCTGCAAGACCCGCAACAGTTTCGCCTGCAATGCGAGCGGCAGCTCTCCGACCTCGTCCAGAAAAATGGTCCCTCTGTGCGCCAGCTCAAACTTGCCCGCCTTGCCCGATTTGAGCGCTCCCGTAAAGGCCCCCGCCTTATAGCCAAAGAGCTCGGATTCGAATAGCTCACTGGGGATCGAGGCACAATTAACCCGGATGAAGGAATGATCTCGCCTGCTGCTCGCCCGGTGAATGGCGTGAGCAAAGATCTCCTTTCCCGTGCCGCTCTCACCGGTCAATAGAATGGGACTCGAGGAGGCGGCGAGTCTTCGCGCCGCGTCGATCGCATGCCGCAGCTTGGTGCTCCTGCCAACGACATCCTCAAAGGAATACCTCGCCCGATAGTTCTCCCGAATCTCCAGCTCGTACCGTCGGACGGTGTTCTCGAGCTCCCCGATTTTGTGCTTGAGCGCAAGAAACGCATTGAGATTGTGGAAGATCATCTTGCCGACGGCCCCGATGATTTTTTCCCCAACCCGTATGGGATAGTTGTTTACGATGACCTTGCGCCCCCTGATGTTGAAGGTGTCGCCCAGGACGGGCTTGCCGCTGCTGACCACTTCGGGCAGGCTGCTGGTGGGAATGA
>CAZGQL010000063.1:0-3578 GCA_964527905.1 uncultured Syntrophobacteraceae bacterium | reverse complement strand
TGATGCCCTGGGCATCGATGATGACCATCCCCTCAAAGGGATTGTCGAGAACCGCCTGCAGCAGTTGAGGCGGCACACGCATGAAATTCATGGGCTCCACCATAACGCGCTCCTTGCCATGCGAGCAATTCACTCGGCCCTTGGATGTATAATGTAGGATGGATTCTACATGGATTCTACAAATTTTGTCCATGCTATTCTACATTCAGGCGCGAGCGACGGCGTCAACGGGCTTCCAATCTCCCAACTCCTCATCCTTTTGTGACGGCATGGATCTTGATCATGAGGTGCGACAAGAAACGAGTTGGATCCCGTAACCCGCAAACTGCAAGCGATCCCAAGAGGAGGCATGGCCATGAACTTGGAAAGCGCATCCACGGAATTCGTGCGGAGTGACCCGATGCAAGACAACTGGGAATCTGACCTGGTCGAACGAACCCCGTTTGACCCGATGGGGAGCTGGCGGTTGGACTCCAGCCCCTACGAGTTTCCCGAGCTCCCTTTCTAAGGACGCGCGTCGGCGCCGGGCATGGGACGGGGAGTTGCAGCCCGCAACGGGACTCTTCTGCGCTCCCCCCAAGAGCGGTCATCCATCATCGAGGAGATGTCATGGACGGACTATTCAGTGCAACATCCATCGCGGTCGTCGGAGTCTCCGAGCTCGAGGAGAATCTCGCCAGACATACTCCACCTGATTCAACCGCAAAGCGCTCGGGCGGGGAGCAACCCCGCCTGAGCCTTGCGTTTTCAGGCGGCATTTGTCCTTGGACGGATTCTCACCGCGCGGTTTCGGTCTTGTTCCCGGCCTGCATCCAGCCCTGGATCCCCTCCCGATAGACGTAAACGTGGCTATACCCAAGGCTCACCGCCCACATGGCGCCTTTGAGCGCGCGGCCGCTCTCGGCGGACTCGCAGTAGAACACCACCTTCCGGTTTCTATCGGGCCCCAGGATTTTTTCGAGGTGCCCCCGGGTCTTGTCGTCCAACTGGCTCATCGCCTGGACCGGAAACTCAAAATGCGCCGCATACGGAATATGATGCCTCCTGTAGCTGCCGGCATCGGGCGTGGTGTCGACGAGGAGCAGGGAATCCCGGTCCGAGAGCCACCGTGGATCGATCGCATCCAACCAGCCCCGCAGCTCCTCCGTGGAGACCATGGCGTAGCCCCCCGTCGGAGCTTCAGGGGCCCTGGCGGCAGGTCGCTCCGGGTCCCCTCCCTCGCGGCTGCACGCCGCCGCGAGGAGCCCCGACAGGAGGAGGCACAGCGCCAGGACGACTTCGAGCAGTCCCAGGACGGGCGCCCTTCTCTTCAGGTTCGTGGATCGTCCCATGCCGCTGCTGGTCTCGCTCATGGTTTGTCGGCATTCCAGGCGAAAGGATTCATGGCTCCAGTTTATGACATCCCGCGCAGGGGGGCAACAAGACAGCAAAATTTTCCGTGCGGGCGATTTGTTGTCTCGAAGTAGACGGACTGGTGGTAATGTGTGACGATCGGCTGTTGCCCACGACCCGTAAGGAGGAGAGTCAGCATGGCAAACCAGAAGATCGAAGATGTGGAAGGCATCGGTCCCGTCACGGGGGAGAAGTTTCGTTCCGCGGGAGTGAAGGACACCGATTCGCTCCTGGCAAACGCGCGCACGCCCAAACAGCGAAAGGAGCTTGCGGAAAAGACGGGCTTGTCGGAGGCAAAGATCCTGAAATTCGCAAATATGGTGGACCTTTACCGAATCAAGGGGGTTGGGTCGGAATATTCGGAATTGCTTGAGGCGGCAGGCGTCGACACGGTACCCGAGCTCGCACGACGCAATGCAGCGAACCTCACCCAGGCGATGTCGAAGGTGAATCAGGAAAAGAAGCTCACCCGGCGTGAGCCGGCCGAGTCGGAAGTTGCCAGATGGATCGAGGAGGCCAAGGCCTTGCCACGGATGCTCGAATACTGATCTCCATCTGACCCGAGTCTCCGCCGGCGCCGCGAACGCGGTGGCGGCGATGGCCATAGTCTTGGCGGTCTCGGAAGCGAGGGCGCCCGCTCCCGCTTCGTGGGACGGAGCTTGGGCTAATCCAGCTCCGACTCGATGTCATCGAAGGCATCCTCGATCACGTAGAGCAGCCGGTCCGCCTGGGAGAGGTTCCAGTCGGCCAGGCACTCCCGGACGCCGCGGTGGGTCTTGAGGAGCAACTCCCTGTGCCGGAGAAGCACTTCGCGGAGCCTGGTGCCCTCAAACCGGTAGAGAAGGTGATCGAGCTGCCCCGCCAGATCGAAAAGGGAGGGATTCCCCTTGACCAGATCCGCATCCAGGCGCTCCAGGTGCCGTGCCAGTCTGGGGAAATTCTTTTCCAGATCCGTTTGATAATGCGGACGGACACTGACCGTCAGTTGCATGTGTCGACTCATGAAGCCTCCCGGTTGTCTCGCTGTTCCCCAGCCCGCTGTTTCCCGAGCTTACGCCTGGAAACCAGCGGGGTCCCGGGAGCCGGCAGCCAAAGGATCTGAGCAGCCATCAGCGACCCAGTGTCCCAGGCCGTCACCGCTGAACCGCCTAACCCTCCGGGCACTGAAGTGAGATCAGGCCGAGCTGCTTGCTATCTTGGCCATATCCAGCTCGACATGAGTGGGATTGTCTTCGTGTAAAAAGCCCATCGCCCTGATCTTTTCACCTTCCGACCTGGACGCATTGAGCACGATCCACTCGACCCTTTTCTATTGATACCGAAGACCGCTCTTCTGACCACGACCCTGACTTACATACCGCACTCGATTGACGGGTCGAAGGGTATTTTTTGCGCCGCCTGGCTTTCCAGGTCATCCGGCCCTGGGTTGGATGGTGAAAAGATCCGGTTGAAGGCCGAGGGCTTGAAGCGATTCAAGCTGTAGAGGGTTGAGCGGTTCACTGAGACGCCCAGGCTTGGGCCGCTGCCCGGGCGTCGGTCTCGCAGGCCTATTCGGAAAGACACTGCTGCTGGAAGCTTTTTTGAAGCGCTTGCGACTCCTTGGTCAGCTCCCGATCGATCTTCTTCTGTCTTCTCATGTCATGGGCGCTGGAATGGACGACCACGGCGCGATAGGACTTCTCATACAGACTGACCGTGGTCTCACAAACGCGGTAGAGGGTGGCGGGTCGTTTGGCCGTTGGCTTGGCCCTGGAAAGCTGCCCGACTTCTTCCCAATTATCGGAGCCGATGGCCTCCGAGATGGCTCGCCCACACTCAGCATAGGTTGCGGGCAGCCGGGTGATGAAGGGCTGCCCTTCGCCGAGCTCTCTCGGTACACTTCAATGAGGCAAGGTGCATACACTGGGGACGTCATTCCCGCGAAGGCGGGAATCCAGATGCATGCTAACGAATGGCTTCCCGCCAGACGCATGCGGGGATGACGTATGCGAGCCATGGTCACCTTGTTGTGTGTTGATCTACTTAGGTTCTCTGGCGTCACCAGGGCGGAATCGGCGATGGAGATGAAGGCCTTCTCGCTCACGCCAAACCGGGCCATGTGCTCACGGGTCTGGGTCAGGATGGTGTTGTGGATCTCTTTGTCCGAGCGGTTTCCATCTTCATTCTTTCCAAAGATGGGGATCTTG
>CAZGQL010000062.1:0-23342 GCA_964527905.1 uncultured Syntrophobacteraceae bacterium | reverse complement strand
TTCAAACGGTCCTCTTGCTGCTGGTTGTGCTGGCGGTGCTGCCGAACCTGGTGCTGTCGCTGTACGCTAACCTCGAACAGCGGAGCTTAGCACTGGGGGAGCTCGAACATGAGCTGCAGCGCATCATCCGCTTGGAAGCGGCTACCCAGGCGCGCCTGATTGAAGGTGGACGGGCCCTTCTGTTGTCATTGGCTCAGCTGGATGAAGTCCGCCGTCCCGAGGTGAGCGAATGCGCCGAGCTGTTCGCCAATCTCGTGAACAAGTACGGGCACTATACGGTGCTGGGTGTGGTGGACTTGGAGGGAACCGTTTACTGCAGCTCGCTTCCCGTCATGAGACCGGTGGATTTCAACAAGTTTAGGTGGTTTCAGGAAACGCTGGAATCCGCGGAATTCGTCGTGAGCGGTCTGGAACGGGATCCCATATCTCTTGAGCCCACCGTTTTTCTCGCCTACCCGGTCTTTGACATGCGGGGAACCCTCAAAGCGGTCGCCTTCGGAGGGCTCAATCTCAATAATCTCGACCGTTCCATGCGCCAGGAGGGAGATTACACGGATACCATTTTCTTCTTCCTGGATGTGTATGGAGCGGCTCTGGCCATGGATCCGGAGCAGGGGAGGTGGATGGGGCGGTCCCTGGGGGAAAAGCGGTTGATCCGAACGATGCTTTCCCAGCAGATCGGCATCCTCAGGGATGACCAGTTCGATGGCGTGGATCGCCTCTACAGCTTCGCGCGCCTTCAGGAACCCGTGGAAACCCCCCTTTTCATTTGTTTCGGCACCCGCACCAAGACAGCATTTCAGAAGGTCGAGCGCATCCTGCTGCGCAACCTGATGGGGGTCGTCGTCGCCGGCAGTTGTGCGTTGGTACTGGCTTGGTTTTTCGGGAAACACTTCATCCTGCGGCGGGTGACGGCGCTGCTGGCGGCGACAGGAAAGCTCGCATCGGGTGACATGACTACCCGCAGCGACCTTGCGGCGGGAACGGACGAATTTGCGGCCCTGGCACGAGCCTTCAACGAAATGGTGGCTTCGCTCGATATCAAGACCCTGCAGCTGCGTCAGGCTGAGGCCCGTTATCGCTCCCTGGTGGAACAGATCCCGGCGGTGACTTACATTTACTCTCTCATTCCCGATGCGCCGCCCGTTTTCATCAGCCCGCAGATACGAGATCTGCTCGGTTTTTCCCCAGAGGAATGTCAAGAGATTCCAGACTGCTGGCTGTGCCAGGTTCATCCGGAAGATCGCGATTACGTGATGGCTTCCTCCTGGCATGGGGGAGGCAACCCCGATCGGACGAAGTTCCATTTGGAATACCGCATGCTGACACGCGACGGACGGACCATATGGGTGTCCGATGAGGCCCTACCCGAACACGACGAGCAGGGACAGGTGTGTTTCATCCGCGGCCTGGCGCTTGATGTCACGGAGCGACATCAGGCCGAGGAGGTGCTGTTTGCGTATCAGGGTCAATTGCGCTCCCTGGCGTCCCAATTGTCGATGGCCGAGGAGCAGGAGCGGCGAAGGATTGCGCTGCAGTTGCACGACAGCATCGGTCAGAAGCTGGCCATCCTCCGGATCAAGCTCGAGACGCTCATGGCGGACGTTTCCAAACCGGACCTCGGCGATCAGATCGCCCTCCTTCACGAGATCCTTCAGCAAGTCATCCAGGAAACGCGCTCCATGACGTATCGGATCAGCTCACCCCTGCTCTACGAACTGGGTCTCGAGGCGGCTCTGGAATGGCTGGCCGAGGATGTCGAGAAACAGTACGATTTGTTTTGCGTGTTCACCAGCGATGATGCCCCCAAGCCCCTCTCCGACGAGGTTCGGGGACTGCTCTTTCAGGCGGTGAACGAGCTGTTGATAAATGTCGTCAAGCATGCCAAGGTGAATACCTGCAGGATCGAGCTTTATCGGGAAGGTGATTTCGTTGTGGTCTCCGTTGAAGATGATGGAGTGGGCTTGGATGCCGGACAGATTGCCCCCCATTGGTGCAAGCAGGGGGGGTATGGACTGTTCAGCATTCGGGAGCGGCTGACGGGAATCGGGGGAAGTTTCCAGTTGCAGTCAGAGCCGGGGAAGGGAGCGCGTGTGACTTTGGTGGCGCCGTTGAGCACGAAAGCGCAGCGGTCGGATCCGAAGTGTGCGGTCGGCAGGGGGGAGTTCGATGAAGATACGTGTCTTGTTGGCGGACGATCACAAGATCGTGCGTGATGGGCTCCGGGCGCTTCTCGAGAAGGAATCGGACATGGAGGTCGTGGGGGAAGCCGACGGAGGCGTGCAGGCCGTGCAACTGGCCCGGGAGCTCGCGCCGACGGTGGTCGTCATGGACATCGCCATGCCGGATCTCAACGGGATTGAAGCGGCGGCAAAGATTCGAGAGCATGACCCTCAGGTCAAGATCATCGCCCTGTCGATGCATTCGGACAAACGCTTCGTGGGAGGAATGCTTCGCGCGGGTGCCTCGGGGTACCTGTTGAAGGACTGCGCGTTTGGTGAGCTTTCCAATGCAATCCGGGCGGTCATGAGGGGGCAGACGTATTTGAGCCCCGGGATTGCCCATGTGGTGGTCGAGGGATATGTGCGGGGCGCGGGAGCGCCGGGGCAGGCGGGTGGCTCGGCGTTAACCCCCCGCGAGCGCGAGGTGCTGCAGCTCCTTGCGGAGGGCAAGGCGACGCGAGAGATCGCGGCCTTGCTGAACCTTAGCGTGCGAACCGTCGAGACCCATCGCCAGCAGATCATGAACAAGCTGAATCTGCACAAGGCCGCCGAGTTGGTGAAGTATGCCATTCGAGAGGGCATGATCAGCCTTGAGAAGACGTAGGCAAAGACGTCATCGCGCTCGGATTTCGGTGGCGAGGATTGCGGCCTCTTGAGCGACCACCCCTCGGATCTGCACATAGGACCCGACGGGCGGTCTCTTTTTGATGCGCGTCTTGCCGTCCACCACGAAGGTCAGTCCGTCGATGGCCCAATAATCCGTGAGTGTTCCGCCCAGCCGGATTTTGGCTCCGATGGGAATCGGAGCCTTCGTGCCCGAGTCGTCCGGGGCTCCCTCCTGAATCCATAGGCCGATCAGATCCGTTTCGGCAGGATCGAGATAGGGTGGCCCGTCCATGGGCATGCGAGGCCGCGATTGGCCCAGCACCGATCGCTGGAGGGTGCTCGCACCGGGAACGCCGGGGATCACGATGGGCCGCTCCCCACCTCGGATCAGCGTCTCATACGTATCCAGTCGAATCCCTTCGGGGGGAGGTCCGAGTTGCCCCTTTGGCGCGTGACACTTCACGCAACGCCCCTGAAAGATGGGGGAGACGTTCCCATACAGGATGTTCCCGCCGCCTTGGGATGGGGTGCCCGTCCGCGTTGTCGGGGACTGGGTTGCGCCCCCCATCGATTCCGATGACCCGGCCCCGGCACGGATCCACCGTTCGATGAGTGCAATCTGCTCCTCCGGAAGCCATGGGGGACCGGAAAGGGGCATCCGGGGCTCGCTCAATCCCCGCATCCGGCGAACCAGCTCACTCTTGCCGGGATCGCCCGGAACCACGGCGGGTCCAGAGCGCCCCCCCTTCATGATCTCCGCATAGGTTTGGAGTGCCAGGTCTGCGGCCGGGGAAGGAGGTGCGTGGCATCGGGTGCAGTTGTCCCGCAGGATTGCCGCGACTTCCTCGAAAGAGGGAGCCTCCGGCCCGGGTTGACCGGTGTGTTGAGCCAGCATGAGCATCCCTAAGGCGGAACCGGCGGGCGTGGAGTGCGTATGGCCGCCGCCAACGGCCGTTGCCAGGAGGACGGCCAAAAGGGTCGGGACAGTTACTCGAATCACGAAGGTCTCCTTTGCGCAAGAGATGGATGCCGCGAGGAATAAGCTGCCGCATCATAGTTTTTTTTCGCCACATTGTGAAACGCAAACCGGTGAAGGTATGGGAGCGTATCCGAGATTGAGCGTAGGGCGCCGACGTGGTATGAGCGGCTATCGATCCCGCCCTTTTGGAGAATCCTGGTCGACCGGGGCGGGAAGGGGGGCTTACAAGGGGTAAATCGGATACGAGGGGGAACATGAACCAATTCTATGACGCCGAACGCGTGGCGGTGATCGGCGTGTCGGCTTCCGCCGGCAATTTGGGGCGCGCGATTGTCTACAACCTCCTTGAGTTTCGCTTCCAGGGGATCATCTACCTGGTGGGATCCAAAGGGGGTTCGTTCTTGGGCCACAAGATCCATGCGAGTGTAAGGGATATTCCCGACCCCGTAGACCTTGCGGTGGTCCTAGTGCCAGCCGCCGCCGTGCCTGGGGTGTTGCGTGAATGCGCCGAGAAGGGCATTCGGCGTGTGGTGGTGGAATCGGCCGGCTTTCGGGAACTCGGTCCGGAGCGGCTGACGCTCGAAGAGGAAATCCGCAAGATTCTGACCGAGCACGGCATGCGCCTGATTGGCCCCAACTGCATCGGGATCATCAACCGGCACAGGGGCTTGGCGGTGCCATTCATGCCCTTCAAGGCGGAATCTCCACCCGGTCGTGTGTCCATCGTGGCGCAAAGCGGTGGTGTGGGCGCCATGATGGTCAACTTTCTTGCGATGGAGAATCTGGGCTTCAGCAAGTTTGCGAGCATTGGGAACAAGCTCGACGTCAACGAGGTGGATTTTCTGGAGTACCTGATCCGCGATGAGGAAACCGACGTCGTTTACCTTTACCTGGAGGGGATCGCGGATGGAAGGCGTCTGATGGAAACCGCCGCTCGGGCCACCAAGCCCATTATCGTTCATAAATCGAACAACGGCGGCGCTGGAGCGGTGATCGCACGGTCTCATTCGGCTTCCCTCACGACGGACGATCGTGTCGTGGACGCGGCGTTCCGGCAGTCGGGCCTGATCCGGGTCAGGGAACAGCGCGAGGGGTTGGAGAGGGTCAAAGCCTTCCTGCTGCCTCCCGTGAAGGGAAACCGCCTTGGCATCATTTCAAGGTCCGGCGGTCATGCCGTGATGGCGGCCGACGCCTCCGAGGAATTTGGATTTGTCCTGCCTGAGTTTCCAGAGGAGATCAAGCGACTGGTGCGCGAGAAATCCCGGGCCCATGTGATACAGCCCCACAACCCACTCGATCTGGGCGATCTGTTCGATCTTGGTCTCTACCGGACATTGGCGGACCTCACCCTCCGGCGCGAGGATATCGACGCGTTGGTGTTCATCCACAACTATCAGGGGGTGGTGGATTCGAGGGACTCCAGGGCACTTCTGGCGGGTCTGAGCGAGTTGATGACCGAGCACGGTAAGCCGCTCGCCCTGTGCGTGTTCACCGGCGTTGAGGAGTTCGAGTCCGTGCGCAGAATGCTTCGGGTTCCAATCTTCACGGATCCGCGCGAGGCGATACGGGCTTTGGCCAGCAACCGGGATTGGGACAAAACAAGGCCGCTGGCGTTCGCCGCAACTCGTCCGGACGGCATTGACATGGAGGAGGCCCGTCGGGTCTTGGATGCGGTTCCTGTAGGGATGGTGCCACCGGACGCCCTTGCTTCGGTGTTGGCGGCCTACGGCGTCGCGTTGACACCCTGGGGTGTGGTGGAAAGCGCCGAGGAGGCCCTTGCCGGCGCAAGGCGGCTCGGGTGGCCCGTGGCGTTGAAGACGGCTGCTCCCGATGTCATCCACAAGAGCGATCAGGGCGCCGTGGTCCTGGAGATCACGAATGAGAGGGATCTGGAGCAGGCCTATGGACGCCTTGTCCGATTCGGTCCACGCGCACTGGTGCAGAAGATGGCTGAGGAAGGTCTCGAATGGTTCGTCGGGGGACGGTGGGTCGACGGGTTCGGCCCCGTGGTGGTGGTCGGCTTGGGCGGCATCTATGTGGAAATCCTAGGCGAGACAAGCCTGCGAGTGGGACCGGTTTCCAAGGAAGAGGCGACCCGAATGCTGGATGAGCTTAAAGGTTCGGCCCTGCTGGAGGGCGCCCGCGGTCGTCCAGTGCTGGATCGAGCCGCCCTGGTGGAGGTGATCGAGCGCCTCTCCTGGCTGCTTTGGGATGTTCCATGCATCAAGGAATTGGACTGCAATCCGATCCGCGTTTACGAAAAGGGATGCCGGGTGTTGGACTGGCGTGCGGTCAAGGAAGACCGCGGGGGCTTGGGTTGTGCAGTGTGAGGGTTTGATCGGGTACGAAGGGAGTGAAGGATGAAGTTCGCTTTCAGCTCGGCCACGTTCCGGGCAATTGCACTGAACGAGGCGGTCGAAGCCGCCGCAAGGGGAGGCTTTTCAGCCGTGGAGCTCATGGCGGACCGGCCCCATGCATTCCCCGACGACATCAAGGCATCCCAGGTGGCTGCCATGAATGAATGTATGGAGCGGCGCAAGGTCAAAATCATCAACCTGAACGCATCCACCTGTCTCGCCCTCGGAAGCCGAAACCACCCCTCGTGGCTCGAAGAGGATTGGAAAGCCCGTGAAGTCCGAATTCGATACACGCTGGATGCCATGCGACTGGCCGCCGCCATCGGGATTCCCACGATGACGATCCAAGGTGGGGGCCCGATCCCGGAAACCATGACCCAGGACGAGGCTTGGCGGCTGTTCATCGCCAATATGGAACGAGTCCTCCCCCTGGCTAGGAAGCTCAGCGTCGTTCTCCTTCTCCAGGCTGAGCCCGGGTTCCTCATCGAGAGACCCGAAAAGGTAGCTGAATTTCTCGCGGAGCTCGAATTTGACGCTCGTCTGCGCGTGGATTTCAACGTCGGGCATTTTTACTGCGCCGGGGTGGATGTCTGCGAGGCTTGGGAGCTCCTGGGAAAGCATACAGCTCACATCCACCTTGAGGACGTGCCGGCCGACCGGATGCATCGGCACGTTCAGCTGGGAGAGGGAAATATCGACCTTCCGCGCTTTCTGAAACGGGTGGACGAGTCAGGCTACGAGGGGTATGTGACCATCAAGCTGGATGCCCATGACCAGGATGCGAGCGAGCTGACATGCGGTGCTGCCGCCTACTTGCGCCGCCACGGATTTCTGTCTTGATGGAATGCGACGAGTTGGATGGTGTCAAGAAATCGGCCGCTCCCGAGTGAAATTCTAGGGTTTCATCTTCAACGAAAAAGGGGAGACCATGACGAGAAAGCTGCAAAAGGTGTCGCTGTTGATCCTCATCGGATTGCTTTGGACCCATCCGGCGTGGGCAAAAACCCCCATCAAGCTGGGAGTCGTCACGATTCCCGGCTCCGCACAAAATGTGTGTGCTGAGAAATTCAAGGAGCTTGTCGAGAGCCGTTCGGACTATGAGGTCAAGGTCTTCCACAGTGCGTCCTTGGGTACCGAAACCGAGATCCTCCAGCAGATCAAGATGGGCTCCGTACAGATGGGGATCATCACCGACGGTCCGTTCGATGTATTTGTGCCCGAAGCCCGCGTGATCAGCTATCCTTTCATGTTCGATTCCTTCGAGAGGGTGGATCGGGTGCTGGACGGCCCTGCGGGCCAGGAGCTTCTCAAACGCCTCGAGAAGGCGGGCTTCGTCGGCTTGGCTTACTCGGAAAACGGCTTTCGCAATCTCACCAACAGTAAACGCCCGGTGCATACCGTTGCCGATGTCGAGGGCATCAAGGTTCGGGTGATGGAGTCCATCCTTCATAAGGAATTGTGGCGGTTGCTCGGCGCCAACCCTACCCCCATGGGGTGGCCGATCTTCACGGAGCTGCAGCAGGGCACGATCGATGCCCAGGAAAACCCCCTTTCAGTCATCTGGACCTATAAGCTCTACGAGGTGCAAAAGTACCTGACCCTGACGAGCCATGTGTATTCTTCCCACATCGACATCGCCAACCTGGAATGGTTTCGGGGGCTTCCGAACGCAGATCAGGACCTGCTGCGCCAGTGCATGGTCGAGGCGGCCCGCTATCAGAGGACTTGGAATCGAACGAATGAAGCTGACTTCCTGGCGAAGTTGAAAGCCGCGGGCATGACGGTGGACGAGAAACCTGACTTGAATTCGTTCCGTGAGAAGGTGAAGGACATCCAGCAATTGCCCATTTTTTCGGCTCCCGAGGTCCAGGAGATGCTTCAGAAGTTCCTCGCGGCGGCCCGTCAATGAAGTCTAAGAAGACGGTTACGGAGCACCCCATCCCGCGCCGAGGACACGTCGTGGCGTCGCTGAGCGATGCGTTGGACGGCGTGGTCAGGCTGATGCTGTGCTTTCTTGGTGGGGGAATGGCACTCCTGATCGGGATGCAGGTCTTCAGCCGCTACGTCCTGAACCACTCCATTTTCTGGGCGGAGGAAGTCGGGCGCATGTGCCTCGTGTGGATCACGTTTTTGGGTGCCACCGCGGCCTTTCGGCGTCATCAGCACGCCGGCATTGATTTCCTGGTGCGTCGGCTGCCGATGGGGGTCGGCAAAGCTGCCGGATGGACGGCGTGGGGGGTATCCATGATCTTTTTCGGGGTCATGGTGATCCAGGGGATGCGGTTTTTGGCTTTCGTGCTGCATCAGAAGACCCCGGCACTCGGCCTTCCGATGGGGGTGCCGTACGCGGTGATCCCGGTGAGTGGCCTTCTTTTTCTGGTCCACGGGATGCGACATTTTCTGGAGGGCCATCGAGGGATCGAAGGGGCGTGAAATGGTCACCTCGGCACTCTTGATGGTCCTCGGCTTGCTGTTCCTCATCAACGTTCCCATCGCCCTGGCCATCGGCGCGGCCTCCCTGGTCGGTTTTCTGCTCAAAGGCGACTCCTCCTTCATGATGGTCGTCCAGCGGCTCTACGCGGGGGTCGATTCGTTTCCTTTGATGGCGGTGCCGCTGTTCATGCTCGCGGGTTCCTTGATGGAGGCGGGGGGAATCTCGAGGCGGGTGGTTCGGCTGGCGGAAGCTCTGGTGGGGTGGGTCCCCGGAGGGCTTGCCGCCGTTTCCGTTCTCTCGGCCATGTTTTTCGCCGGAATTTCCGGTTCGGCTGCCGCGGATACGGCTGCGGTGGGGAGCATCCTGATTCCCGAAATGATCCGGAGGGGATACGATCGCGGTTTTGCCAGCGCCATCCAGGCCTCGGGAGGATCGCTGGGCGTGATCATCCCGCCCAGCATCCCCATGATCATTTTTGGGTTCCTGACGGGGGCATCCGTCAGCAAGCTTTTCGTTGCGGGGATCCTGCCGGGGATCCTGGTGGGGCTGAGCCTGATCGCCGCGTCGATCGTCCTTTCCAGGAGGCATGGCTACGGAGGGGTGCGGTCATTTTCCTGGGGGGATTGCGCGACCGCGTTTTGGGACGCCAAATGGGCCATTGGGGCTCCGATGCTGATCCTCGGGGGCATTTTGGGTGGCGTTTTCACCGCCACGGAATCGGCGGCCGTCGCGGTATTCTACGGGTTGATCGTGGGGTGTTTCATCCACGGCGAGCTCCGGCTTGGACAGCTCACCTCCATTCTGTTTCGCTCGATGGTTCTCTCGAGTGTCGTTCTGTTCATCATTGCGACCGCTTCGGTCTTCAGCTGGCTCATGGCCATCGAGGAGATCCCGGCACAGCTGGCCGACCGCATCCTTCGGCTCTCCCGGGATCCCGTGGTCCTCTTGTTTCTGGTGAACTTGCTTCTGATCGTGGCCGGAACCTTCGTCGAGACCACGGCGGCTCTCATTCTGCTCGTCCCCGTGGTCCTGCCCCTCCTTCCGGTCCTCGGAATCGATCTCGTCCAACTGGGTGCCATCGTCGTCATCAACCTCGCCATCGGCATGCTCACCCCACCGCTCGGGATTTGCCTCATCGTTGCATGCGGCCTTGCGGATTGCTCGCTCGAGAAGGCGATCACGAGGCTCCTGCCCTTTCTTCTCGTTCTCTTCGCGGATCTAGCGCTGATCAGCTACTGGAGCCCCATGACCCAGTGGTTGCCGCGACTGTTCTACCCTTGAAGCGGGTGGATCTTATCTTGTACAATCGCGGGCAATTCTGGTATCAACTGGACCGCCTTCGGGGGGCGGATGGAGGCGGTGACGTTTGCCCCGGGCGCAGTGGCAAATTTTCCCGGAAAATGGACGGCGGCAGGAAGGGAGTCAGTCGGATGAGATTCAGGGTGGTAATGGTATGTCTGCTGATGTTGACGGTGCTGGGATCTGGATGGATCCCGGTTCAGGCGGGCAAGCCCGCAGCCTCAAGCAAGCCGGCGCGCGAGGAAACGATCGCTGGGACGGTGCTCAAGACGGATCAGGGACTCGTCATCGAGGCGGATGACGGTGATTACCTGGTCAAAGGGTCAAAAGTCCAGGAATTGACCAAAATGGTCGGGAAGCTCATCGAGGTGACGGGAGTGATCACGGAGACCCCTAAGGGGGAAGTGATCGAAGTGAAGTCCTTCGAGGAAATCCAGGAGTAGCGAAATCGCGAGGAGTGTGGAATGGACGTTCCGGGCGCAGCGGATCAACGGGACCCTTTGCGCCAGAGGTGACGTTCAACATCCATCGCACGATGGTGTGGTGACGGCCCCCGCGTTTGCGCGGGGGCTGTTTTTTCAGCCCTGAATCAACCTGCCAAGGCTTGTCTGAGGCCGGGTGGCTTGCTTCGGCTTCGGTTCGACCTGAATTATAGATAGAGATGTGCGTGGCGGTTGGGACAAGGATGGGAACCATGTCGAACGTTTCCTTGATATCGGATGCCGGGGATGAAACCATCCCCTTCGATGCCAGGTTTCCGGTCCTGCCCCTGGCGGAAATCGTTCTGTACCCGGGGCTCGTTGTTCCCGTCCGGGTTGCGACGGCCTCGGGCCGGCGCGTGGTGGACCTGGCCTCCAGGGGCGCTCAGATGGTGGTGGCCCTGGCACAACGGAACGTCCGATCCGAGGACCCCGGCCCATCCGATTGCTACGATGTCGGAACGGTCGCCCGGCTGGGCAGGGTGATGAGGCAGCTGGACGACAGCTACGAAGTCACCCTGCACGGCCTCGCGAAGGTGCGGGTCCGGGATCCTCTGGCGCTAGACGGGCGCTGGGAAGCACGAGTCGAGGCGGTGCCGGAGGACGAGGTGGCGGGTGTCGAGGTGGAGGCGATGGTCCTCAACATCGGCCGTCAGTTTGAACGGTACGTACGGTTGGCCGGCCTTTCCAACGAAGCCCTGATCGCGGTGCGCAACGCCGACCGGCCGATGCGCGTGGCTTACCTGGTGGCAGCCTTTCTGATCCTGACGGTTCCGGAACGACAGACCGTTCTCGAAATCCCCGACGCCGCGACGGTGCTTGAGCGGGTCACGTTTTACCTCACTCGAACCCTTGAGCGGCTCGAACTGGGCCAGGAGATCCAGGAGAGGGTCAAGGCCGGGATGGACCGCAAGCAGAGGGAGTACTTCCTGAGGGAGCAGTTGCAGGCCATCAAGCGGGAGTTGGGGGAAGCGGACGCAGCGGGTCTGGACCTTCAGGAGTTGGCGCTCAGGGTTGATGAAACCTCGATGCCCCAGGAGGCGCGCAAGGCAGCGGAAAAGGAGTTGGAGCGTCTGGGTCGCATGTCTCCCGCCTCGGCAGAGTACACGGTTTCCCGCAATTACCTGGATTGGCTTTTGGAGGTTCCCTGGAGCACCGGAACGACGGACAATTTGAACGTGCATCAGGCGGCCCAAATCCTGGACGAGGATCACTTCAACCTGGAGCGGGTGAAGCGGCGAATCCTCGAATATCTCGCGGTGCTCCAACTCAAGAAGGAAATGAAGGGACCGATCCTATGCTTCGTCGGGCCGCCTGGAGTCGGGAAGACTTCCCTGGGGCAGTCGATCGCGCGGAGTCTGGGAAGAAAGTTCGTGCGCATTTCGCTGGGCGGCATGCGCGACGAGGCGGAGATTCGGGGGCATCGACGCACCTACGTGGGTTCGATGCCGGGTCGGATCGTCCAGGGGCTGCGAAAGGTAGGGAGCAACAATCCAGTTTTCGTGTTGGATGAAATCGACAAGCTGGGAATGGATTTTCGAGGCGATCCTTCGTCGGCTCTCCTTGAAGTGTTGGACCCCGAGCAAAACTCGTCGTTTTCCGATCACTACCTGGGTGTGGCCTTCGATCTGTCCAAGGTTTTGTTCATCGCAACGGCCAACATGCTCGATCCCGTGCCGGCGCCCCTCAAGGACCGGATGGAAGTCATCGAGATTCCGGGCTACACGGAGGAAGAGAAGTTGGAAATCGCACGGCGGTATCTGTGGGTGCAACAGGTGGACAACCACGGACTCAACGACTATGAGGTGAGCATCACCGATGAGGCCCTGCTCGAGATGATTCGCTCGTATACTCGAGAAGCGGGGGTTCGTAACCTCAACCGGACCATCGCCGCCGTCTGTCGTCACGTGGCACGGAATATCGCGGAGGGAAAGGCGGGCCCGGTGCTTGTGGATAGGGATGATCTGCTCGAGATCCTCGGTCCTGTGCGCTTTCTTCCAGAGACGGCCACGCGGTCTTGGGGGCCCGGGATCGCGACGGGATTGGCGTGGACGCCGGTGGGCGGCGAACTGATCTTCGTGGAGGCCCTCCGGACGGGAGGCAGTGGACGCCTAATTCTGACGGGTCAACTGGGAGAGGTCATGAAGGAATCGGCCACGGCGGCCCTGACGTACATCCGAGCGCATGCGGCGGAGTTGGGGATCGAAGAGGACCGATTCGAACATTCAGACATCCACGTCCATGTTCCGGCGGGAGGCATTCCGAAGGATGGCCCCTCGGCGGGCGCCGCACTCGTCGTCACCCTCGCCTCGTTGATGAGCGGGCGTCCGGCAAGACGTGACGTGGCGATGACCGGTGAAATCACGCTAAGGGGAGACATCCTTCCGGTCGGTGGCATCAAGGAGAAAGCACTGGCCGCCCGCCGAGCGGGAATCCATGAGGTGATTCTCCCGCAGTCGAACGGCAAGGATCTCATCGACATTCCCAAGCATCTGCGAGAAGGCATGACCTTCACCGAAGTGCAGACCATCTCGGAGCTCCTCGAACGCGCCCTCGGGGCGTCTCTCCAATAGGCCGACGCCATGCCTGAAGAATCGAAGATTTTGGTCTTCAACTATACCGCGGAAGAAGAGCGGACCCTCGACACCCTTCTCGCTCATATCGAGGCCCCGCCCGCCATGCGTATCGATCCGGCGCGAGCCCATTTGACGCTCCGGGAAATCATCAACGGTACGGGCGAGGCTGCGGAGAGCGTGGCTTCGGATGAGAAGGTCCTGCTGTTTCACGCCATCCCGGAGAAAGGGGTCCGGTTTCTCATCCAGGTCTTTCGACAATCGAATCTGCCGAGTCCCATCTATGCGGTCGTGACAGAGCATTCGATCACCTGGCGCTTCCGGGATCTCTTGGAGCATCTGGTCGAGGAGCGAAACCGCTTCGAACGACGGGGTGAGAGTGCGTCATGAGCAGGCGATCTTGCTGGATTGCGATTTTGTATGGGTGGGCCGGGGCCGTTGTTTTTTTCGCGCTTTCCACCTCGGCGTTCGGAGCCGGGCTGGACGGCTCGCAGGGGCGATTCTTCCTCATGGGGGACGGGAAACTTCACATCAAGAACATGCACAACGGTCGGGAGGTGTCTGCCGTTTTCCATACTTCGGACGGGACCTTCCTGGAGGAAGGCCTCACGAAGATCGACGCGGTTTTCGGCTACGACGGCCGTGGGGTGGGAGATCACATCTCGCTGCGTCTCCTGTGCATGCTCGATTATTTCTCGGACTTGGCCGCACCCGGCAAAATGATCCGGATGAATTCCGGGTACCGTAGCCCCGACTACAACGCAGCCCTCAGGAACGCGGGGGGCAATGTGGCCAAGACCAGCCTGCACATGGAGGGCATGGCGATCGACTTCAGCATCCAGGGGGTGAGTGGCAAAAGACTGTGGGAACTCATCCGAAGCAGGGACTGCTGTGGCGTGGGGCATTACGGCGGAGATTCCATTCATCTGGACGCGGCGCGACCACGTTTCTGGGAAGCTGCGACCTCCAAAGTGAGGACAGGGGAAAGTGATTTCAACCGTCGCCTTTACGCGTCGACGGACTTCGACCGCTACGGGGGTGGGGACACGGTTCGTCTTGCCCTCACGGCGGTGTCTGACTATGGGTTCGGGGTCCGGCCGGCCCTGACCTTGGTCCGGGACCAGGAAGGTTTGGACGTAGTCGCACAGGTGATGCTCCGCTCACCAAGTTCTGGCGAATGCGTTTTGATTACGGATCGCAGCGTGGGAAGCTCCCTCACGTTTGTGCTGCCACAGGATCTGAGGGCGGGCCGCTATCGCGTCCGCGTTGACTTCTGCCGTAGACCGTTTGAACAAATGCCGGATCGGACGGTTTCCAACGAGATCGAGATCCGCTAGGGCTGGGGAGGACCCTCGGGTCCCCGAGCCCAGAGCCGACCGGTGGCGCTCCGTGATGGTGGAATCAGGTTTCGGCGGGTGTCGGGCGGGAGTCCCGGGTCCTGAGTTGCTCGAGCAGACGACAGACGGCGCAGGGTTGCGCATAAGCCGGCTCGCCGCACCGGCTGCAGGTCGTCTCGGGGCCGCTCATGGCCACTTCACGGTGGCGTTCCAGAAAAGAAAACAGGAAATCCCGCTTGGTCCCCGGCATTCTGGCTTCCAGGAAATCGAGGGCCTCCTTCACGGTGTGGCTTGTAGCTCCCCGCGCCAAAGGGCAGGTTTTCTCCACCGGTTGAATCCCGCGCAGCCGACAGTAGATTTTGATTTCGTGGGATTCCAGCCGGTAGAGGGGTTTTTGCCTGGCCGGCATCCGGGGGTGTGGCGAGGGCAGGCAAGGGGATTGTTTCTCGAGATAGCGGGACCGGTTGCGCAGAATATTGCCGAGGAGCCGGCCTGCCTCATCGTCGAGATTGTGTCCGCTCACCAGGATCCGATGGCCTGTGTCCACCGCCAAACGATTGAGCATCCACCGTTTCAGAAGCCCGCAGATCGAGCAGATCTTCCGCCAGGTTCGGGATCGGATTTGTGGAACCGTGTAGCCGAAGGACTGTTCAAGGGAGTGTTCAATCAGTGGAAGCCCTCGTTCCTCGGAGAACCGTCGCACTGCCTCTAGGGAAAGCCGGGAAAAGTCGTCGATACCCAGGTTCACATGGAGCCCAGTGGTTGGGTACCCCATGACATGGAGAACGTCCCAAAGAGCTAGGGAATCCTTGCCTCCCGAGACGGCGACGAGCAGCGGCGTGTTCCTGGGCGTTCCAAAGCGTTCGAGGGCCCGTGAGACGGCGGTGCGAAAAAAAACGAGGAAACATTCGTGACAGAAATTGGCATGGTGGGTAGGGAGGGGAATATAAGCCCGCTGTCGGCATCGAGTGCATTTGGCTTCAGGGGGGAGAGCGGTGCGGGTTGTTTTCATGGTTTGAGCGGCCCGATCTATGAAGTGGGGAAGAAGGATGTCGCCAGGGTTGACACCGCTCCAGCCCATGCATTGATTGATAATGATCGACCTGGCACCCGGCAGGGTCCTGGACACCGGGCGAGTGACGAATATGGTGCACCAGATGATAGCGGATCGTACCGCGGGAGGCCATGAGGAAATGCCGGCGCGAGGCCCTGCCATGGTTGGAAAGCGAGGAAAAGGGACCGTATGGATGGCATGCATTATGAGGGAAACATTATCCGCCCCCCGAGCGAGGCGGATAGTGTCATTCTTCAGGTGACCGTCGGTTGCTCGCACAACAAGTGCACGTTTTGCGGGACCTACAAGGGAGAGCGCTTCAGGATCAAGGACGATGCGATCATCGATCAGGACATTCGATACGCGGCGAGAAATCTGTCCTTTCTCCGGCGCGTGTTTCTGGCGGATGGCGACGCACTCATCCTCCCCCAAAGGAAGCTGGTTTGGATCCTGGAGCGGATCCGGGATGAGATGCCATGGATCCAGCGGGTTGGGCTTTACGGCAACGCCAAGAGCATCCTTCGTAAGAGCCCCGAAGAGCTGGCTGTGCTCAAGGATTTGGGATTGGGTATCGTGTACCTCGGGCTTGAAAGTGGGGACGCCCGAGTCCTCAAGGAGATCTGCAAAGGTGTGGGGCCCGACAAGCAGATCGCAGCGGGCAGACGCATTCGTGATGCGGGGATCAAACTCTCCGTGACCGCACTGCTTGGAATCGCTGGCCGGGAGCGGTCCTTGGAGCACGCACGGGCCACAGGGGAGGTGCTCTCGGCGATGGATCCCAATTACGTGGGGGTGCTCACGCTGATGGTGCTCCCCAACACGGTGATCGGGCAACAGGTCCGCGAAGGGCGGTTCGATCTATTGACGCCTCCCGAGTTGCTCCGGGAGCTTCGGGAAATGCTCGCTCATACCCATTTGTCGCGGGGCTTGTTCCTGTCCAATCATGCCTCCAATTATTTGCCGATCAAGGTGAAGATGCCTGCGGACAAGGACAAGGCACTTCAAATGATCGACCGGGCACTGCAGGGTGGGGTGTCACTCAAGCCCGAGTGGCTGCGGGCGCTTTGAGGGGCCTTTCAGCTGTTTTGGCCCCAGCGCAGCTTTGTGCGGAGGATTTCAAAATAGTCGATGGACGGAGTCTTGATCAATCGTAGGGGGGTGGGGGCCTGCGTGATCAAGATGCTGTCTGATGGGAGTATCGGGACACCGACCTGTCCGTCACAGGTGAGGGCCACGTCCTCGCTGCGCTCGCCCAGCTCAATCTGAAGCGCCACGTCGGCCGGCAGGATGATCGGCCGGTTGCTCAGGGTAAAGGGGCAGATTGGGGTGAGGATCATGGCTTGAGCGCTCGGGTAGACGATAGGGCCTCCAGCAGACAGGTTGTAGGCTGTCGACCCCGTGGGCGTGGCGACGATGAGTCCGTCCGCTCGGTAATCCGTGAGCCGTCGGCCGTTGATGCGAGTCTTGAGGTCGACGATGCGGGCGAGGGCCCCCTTGTTGACGACCGCATCGTTGAGTACGCTCATTCGAAATATTTCCAGGTCGCCGCGTCGCACGGAAACGTGAAGCCGCATCCGGTCTTCGATCTCGAAATCGCCCGCGATGACGCGCTCGATTTCCCTGAAGCAGGCGTCCTGGGCGATTTCCGTGAGGAAGCCCAATCCACCGAGGTTCACGCCGATGACCGGGACCATGCAGTGTTCCAGAAGCCTGGCCACGCTCAAAAAGGTTCCATCACCGCCTAGAACCAGGATGGCGTCGCTTTCAAGCGGGATGTCCAGGGTCGGATAGACGGACGTGTGAATGCGGTCCTTAGAGTCCCCAACGTTCTGTTGGCAGACGACGTTAATGCCGCGGTGCTTCAGCCATTGTCCCAGTTCGGAGGCAAGGTCGGCGGCTTCGGACCGGCTCCGCTTGTAGATGATGGTGATCAGGCGCATACGGCTCTCCTCCAGACCTTGGAGCAAGAAATCATAGGCAGGATGGTTCTGCTTTTGCAATCAAAAAGATTTGTCAAAACAGGCTCCATGATTTACATTACGCGGCGTTCGAGACGCATGGAATAGGAACGGAGACGGATGCATCCAGACCAGCGTTGGCCCAAATTGGCACCCCAGGAGATCTTGGTCGTGGACGATGAGGAACAGGTGTGCGACCTGTTGGCCGAGGCCTTGACCTTCATGGGGCATACGGTGAAAACGGCCGGCGACGGGGTGATGGCGGTCAAGGAACTGGAGAAAGCCTCCTTTGCCATCGTCATCACCGACATGGACATGCCACGAATGGATGGCATGGAGCTGATCAAGTACATCGTCGAGAACCGCAACGGGACTGACATCATCGCCATCACCGGTCACACCATGCGGTATAAATACACGGATGTGGTCGCAGCGGGAGCGGGGGATTTCATCACCAAACCTTTTACGCTCAATGAGCTGGAAGCCAAGGTCAACCGCATCCTGAGGGAACGCTACCTGCGCCATGAGCTGGAGCTGCTCGCCGTTCGGGATCCGTTGACGTCCCTTTACAACCGTCGCTTCTTCCAAAAGGTCGTGCGAAAGGAATCGATTCGCGCGGAGCGATACGGGCATCCGTTGTTTTTCTTTTACTGCGATATCGATCAGTTCAAGGAATACAACGACCAATTCGGACACCAGGCCGGGGACGTCCTGCTGACACGGCTGGCCGACATCCTCAAGACGTCCATCCGCGAGGGCGTGGACAGCACCTATCGATTCGGCGGCGACGAATTCGCGGTCCTCCTCCCCTACCTGCCCCGGGACAAGGCCGTGAGCGTCGCCGAGCGCATCCGCTTTCGGTACAACGCCCTTGGGGCCGAGCCCAGCCGGCTCTCGATCGGGGTCGCCCGGTTTCTGTCCCTGACGGGTGACATCGACAAGGACGTGGAGGACATGATTCGACGTGCGGATCTGGCGCTCTATCATGCCAAAGGAACCCTTGGTGGCGACCGGGTCCACCTGGATGAGGCCTCCGCCCAGTGAAGGGCCTCCCACGCGCGATTTTCCCCTGTCCAACCGCTCATTCAACTAGTGATTTCAAAGTCTTGGAAAATATTATCCCGCCTTGGATTTTCTCTTGACTCCATTGGGGTCGTCCTTTATATAGGGCACACTTCATTCGGGTCCCTGTCAACGCGGTATAAGCAATGGAGAATTCTTAGAAATTTCGCGCTGACACCCCTAGGAAGTGAGATGGAGAAGATGGGTCGATTCCGAGTTGGGGAAGAGGCGATTCGTGCGAACCAAGTTGCGGCCCTGGTCATTTGGGAGATGTGGCCACGGGACGGCCTTTTTTGTCGGATTGGGAATTCCGCCCCCTTACATCCGTCGTGAGCGAGCAAACGAGTCGGCCAAGAGCGGCAAAGCCTTTCAAGCTTTCATGAGTCTCGGCGGCATCTCCATGCTTTGGGCGGTAAGACGGTGGCTGAGGTGATGGAGAGAACCAGAGCGTTCTCCTTGAAAAATGGGAGGTGACTGCCATGGGCATGGGCAAACCTGAATTCGGTTTTGGGGTTCACCTGATGTTGGATGGATATGGCTGCGATGAGAAGGTGCTCCAGGACATGAATTTCATATACAACTTTCTGGACGAATACCCCGAGCAGATGGACATGACCAAGATCATGCCGCCGTACGTGTTTCGCTACAACGGCACGGTGCCGGAGGACTGGGGGGTATCCGGATTCGTTCTCATCGCAGAGAGTCACATCAGCATTCACACGTTTCCGGAAAAGCAGTATCTGAGTCTGGACATGTTCTCCTGCAAGCCGTTCGATACGGACAAGGCCGTGGAGACCATCCAGCGGCGTTTTGGGATTCGCAAGTATGAGAAACGCGTGCTGGACCGTGGCCAGGAATTTCCGAACACGATTCAGGCCTCCGCGCAGGTGGTCCGCATGGATCGCATGTTGATGCAACGATCACGATAAAGAGTCTTTATGAGCTCCGACACAGCGATGGGGTCCGGGCCTTCGGTGAGCCTGGGACCCCATTCTTCGTTTATGGGATTGGCACAGACGTATCGAACGTTTGAAGCGGCCCGGGCGGTGATCGTTCCGGCACCTTATGATGGGACCACCACCTTTCGGGCTGGGACCCGGGAGGGGCCGAGGGCTATTTTGGCGGCATCGCGGGAGCTCGAGCCCTTTGACGAGGAGATCGAGGCGGAGCCATCGGATGCTGGGATTGCGACTCTGGAGGAGGTTCCTGTCACGGTCGTATCCCCGATGGAGATGGTCGCCAGGGTTCGAGAGGTCGGTCAAGGGGTTCTCGATGCGGGAAAGCTGCCCGTTCTTATCGGTGGCGAGCACCTGTTGTCGCTCGGAATGATTCAGGCCGTGGTGGGACGACATCCTGGTCTCACGGTCCTGCATCTCGACGCTCACGCGGATCTCAAGGAAACCTATCAAGAAAGCCCTTACAGCAATGCTTGCGTCATGCGCCACGTGCATGCCCTAGCGCCGCTGGTCCAGGTGGGAGTGCGATCTGTCACGCGGGATGAGCATGCTTTCATTGAGTCCGCCGGAATTCCCTGCTTCTGGGCTCATCTGCTCCACAACGATCCCCTATGGCCGGAGCGGGTCGTGTCGTGTCTCGGGGATGAAGTCTACATCACCATCGACCTGGATGGATTGGACCCTGCCATCATGCCCGCCGTGGGGACGCCGGAGCCCGGGGGGCTGGGGTGGTATGAGGTGCTGGGACTCCTGCGTCGTGTCGCCCAGAGCAGACGGGTGGTCGGGTTCGACGTCATGGAGTTGTCGCCGATTCCGTTTTTCAGCGCGCCCGACTTCCTGGCGGCTCGACTCATCCACAAGCTCATCGGATACATTTTTATGGACAAGGTGCCTTGAGGCAGTTAATTTTTTTAAAATGACACATCAAGAAGGGGCGTCGTGCGCAACAGGAGGCATCGACCGCCGCCGACCTGCACCTGAAGAAAGATCCGGCTTTGGAAGGCGAATCGACCACAGGGTTTCACAATTGGCTTCGGATGTGCTTTCGCCGCCTGGCCCGTGTCCAGGATCGGGGAAACATCGAAAAGGAAATCGAACAGCTCATCGATGAAGGGGAGCAGCGGGGGCTCATTTCCGAAGACGAAGGGGAAATGATCCAGGGGATTTTTTCGTTTCGGGACATGATCGCCCGCGAGATCATGGTACCACGCACCGACGTCGCATACGCCCCCATTGATGCCAGTGTCGCTGAAGTCACCCAGTTGGTCATTCAAAGTGGTCATTCCCGGATCCCGATCTACGAGGGCAACATCGACAACATCGTCGGGATCTTGCACGCCAAGGACTTGCTGGGGATCTGCGGGACAGGGGAGAGCAATCTGCGCAACATCCTGCGGGAGCCCCACTTCATTCCCGAAACCAAGAAGATCAGCGACGTGCTCAAGGATCTGCGGGAGAGCAAGTCCCACATCGCCATTGTCATCGATGAGTATGGTGGAATGGCGGGGGTTCTGACCCTTGAGGACATCATCGAGGAGATCATCGGGGACATTGCGGACGAATACGATTCCGACGAGGATCTCATGGTGGAGCACGACGACGGCAGTGTTTCCGTTGACGCTCGCCTCGATGTGGAGGAATTGGAGGACCATTTCGAAATCGAGTTGCCAGAGGGCAAGTACGAGTCGGTAGGCGGCTTTGTGATGAGCTTGCTTGGCCGGGTCCCCGAGGTCGGTGAGCGGGTGGTTTACCAGTCCATCGAGTTGTTGATCGAAGCGGCCAATACCAGAAAAATCGAAAGGATCCGCGTGAGTAGGGTTTCGCCCGACCAGCCCGAGACATCATCCGGCGAATCGTCTCCTTCCCACTAATCCCAATGTGACCCATGGAGTGACCTTCCAGCGCCGCGGTATTTGTCCTGGCTGTCCATCCGCTGAAGTGCTATTCTCCATGCTTTACGTGGCCATGCACGGTCTTGTGCCGAAGAAACGGTCCGGGCTCGGAGACACGAGTCCGTTGGAGGTACGGTCATACCCGCGATGTCGAATCGGACTTTCGTGCCGCTGCTGCTGAGTCTCCTCAGTGGAATCATGTTGACCGCCGGTCTGCCCAAGCTGGAATGGCACTGGATGGCTTGGGTGGCCCTGGTGCCCCTCTTTATGGCGCTTCAGGGGAAAACGGGCAGGGAAGCCTTTCGACTGGGCTATGTGTGCGGTCTGGCCCACTTTCTGTCAACGCTCTACTGGATCCAATACGTCATTGAGCATTACGGCAATCTGCCGTCGTTTCTCGCCGTGGGAGCCCTCCTGCTCGTGTGTGCGTATCTCGCGCTCTACCCCGCGGTGTTCGCCTGGGCGGCCAGCCGTCTTGAGACGATGCCCGCTCTGTGGGCGCTGGCGCTCCCTGCGGTCTGGGTTGCCCTTGAATTCGTTCGAGGCCATGCGCTCACCGGATTCCCATGGGGCAACCTGGGGTATACGCAAAGCCCCTTTCTGCTCTTAGTGCAGACCGCGGATGTGGCGGGAGTCTACGGGGTCGGCTGGTTGGTGGCTTTTGGCAACACGGTGCTGTGGTCGGTCATGACCCGTCGGGTGAATTGGTGGGTCGCCGCGCTGTTCGGGGCTTCCTTTGTCCTGTTTGTGGGCTACGGACATCAACGGCTGCAGGCGGTGGAGGCCCTTCAGGTGCGGGCGGTCCCTTGGCATGCCTCGGTCGTGCAGGGCAACATCGACCAGAGCCGGAAGTGGGACCCTGCTTTTCAGCAGGAAACCTTGCGCCGTTACCGGGACCTCTCGGTGCAGGCGGCGCGGCAGCAACCGGCACCGGATGTGCTCGTTTGGCCCGAGACCGCCACCCCGTTCTTCTATGGCGTGGATGAAAAGCTCACGCTCCAGGTCAATGACATCCTGGCGGAAGTCGGTCGCCCGGTGATTCTCGGAAGTCCGGCCATCACGCGCGTCGCCGGGGTGCCGAAGCTCCAAAACCGCGCCTATTTGGCGAATCCAAAGGGAGAAATCCTCGGTTCGTACGCCAAGCAGCACCTGGTGCCGTTTGGGGAATACGTTCCGTTGCAGAAGCTTCTTTTTTTCATCAAGCGACTCGTTCAGGCCGCGGGGGACTTTGTGCCGGGGACCACTTCGAGCCCGCTCACTCTGGGCGACAGGGCATTCGGAATCCTCATCTGCTACGAGGGTGTTTTCCCGGAACTGGCGAGGCAAACCGCCCTGCAAGGGGCGGACGTGCTCGTGAACATCACCAATGATGCGTGGTACGGGCGCACCAGTGCTCCATTCCAACTGTTGCGGATGTCGGGGTGGCGGGCCGTTGAGTGCCGGTTGCCACTGCTGCGAGCCGCCAATACGGGGATCAGCACCCTCTACGACGCGGCGGGCCGCTCCTGCGGAACGGTACCGCTCTTTGAAACGGGACAATTGACTTGTGAGGTCCGTTCGTTTCGACAGACGACCCTGTATACGCGCTATGGCGACTGGTTTGCCTGGACCTGCGGCGCGGTGGCATTTGCGGCCGTGGCCTTCGCACTCGTCCGGGGCAGGGGGCTTCGGCCGAGCTCTTGAGCTGTCTGTGGAAGCGATTGTGGACCCCGTTGACACGGGCGCGGGCCCGTATGGGAGGAATCAGCCATGAATGTGGACGTCGCGATCATCAAAGCTGACCTGAAGGACCTTCATCAACGCTTCGATACTCTGGGAGGCTATCTTTGACATCTCGGGCAAGACGAAGCGTGCCGAGGAACTGGAAAAGGCGCTGTTGAAGCCTGATTTCTGGGAGAATCCGGAAGCGGGCAGGCACGTCCTGAAGGAACGATCGGACATCCAGGACATTCTCGAGATGTGGCGCCGTTTTTCCGAGGAGCTCTCCGATGCTGAACTGCTGTTGGAGATGGCCCTTGAGGAAAACGACGAGGACACGCTCCAGGATCTGGCCAGAAAATCCCGGCTGCTCAAGAACGATCTGCGTGACCTTGAGCTGCGACAGATGCTTAACGAGGAAAACGACGATAAGAAC
>CAZGQL010000061.1:7983-23417 GCA_964527905.1 uncultured Syntrophobacteraceae bacterium | reverse complement strand
GGGGCCCAGGGCTCGATCTCAATTTCCGGCACGGCTTCGACATCAAAGTCCCAGGCCCGGAAAGAGTCATCCTCTTCGAACGGCTCGGCAAAGGTGAGCTTCAGCGAGAGGAGCTGGCTGGATGGCTTCGGGAGCATAGCATTGTGCGAGAAAGCTGACTCGAGACTTGCTTTCGGCAGCCTGCTCGACACCCTGGTCCGGTTGGAATCACAAGGAAGCTTCTATTGCACCACGGCCAGGGCAAAACGGATATGGTCCGAGGCGCGATGGCCATCGGGGCGTCCCGTGAAATAGCGTCGTTGGATTTCAGATGGAGCGAGATGCTCCTCGAGGCGCAATCCGACCCTCTCAAGGTCAAAGGCCAGCGTGGAGGGATCGAAACCGGCTCTCAGAGGCTCCCCCAATTTTTCCAGGGAATCCAATATGCCTCGTAAGCGCTCCGCAGCTTTCCCAGTGCCATTCAAATTGGCGGGGTCGAAGTAATCGAAGACGACGGCGCTTCCAGGGGGAGAAATCTTCGCTATCGTGCGCAAATTCGAAAAGGTGGAATTGCGGGACAGGTAGTAGGTTACTCCCAGGCAGCTGAAGAAAGTCAGCGCACAAGGGTCATACGGTCGATGAATGAGAATCTGATCCAAATCCTCATGGGCAAGATCAAGCGGAACGAAATGCAGCCGCGATGGCATCTTCCAGCCCAGCTCATTGATTCGCTGGAGCTTGAAGGCCTGCGTCGCAGGATGGTCCACTTCGAATACCTGGAGCGCCTTCAGCATCTCCCTCTGCCGAAAAGCGAACGTATCCATTCCGGCTCCGAGAATGACGTATTGGCGAGTGCCTCGAGCAAAGGCCTTGCACAACGCATCCTCGGCGTATCGCGCTCGGCTGAGGACAGTGGGAGCGGCTGACCAGAGCTGCAGCGCCCGCGCAACGGCGCTGGCTTCATCGGGACACGAGGCCGCCCCATGAGGGTCAACGGCTTGAAGCCTCGCGATCCAGTGCCGAGCAATAAACGAGCGCTCCTCTTTGGTTAGAAGGCTGTAGGCCAGGGAATCATCGAATATGCTGACATGATCGTACAATGCATGAAAAGAGCGTATGAATGCGGCGCCCAGTGCCGTGAGGCTGACCCCGTTCATCTTCATGGATACCTTCTCCACACGATTCACTTTGGCTCATTGGTTCCGGCTCATATCACCCGCTTTCATCGGCATCTCAGCTTTGTAGATCTTGCACAGGGAACTGCGGAGACATTCGGAGCCGGTTTCAGGGTCGTATCCTGCCGCATCGCCTAGAAGAAGGTTCACGTTCGATCTTTTCCATCCGTATTCCGGCGGCCCTTCTTCCGGAAACCACCAGGCATGCTGCGCACTGACCACATCGGGGGCGATGCCGTCGAAAAGCCTGGCACGCATGGTGACGCGGTTCTCCACCGTTTCAATCCAGACCCAGTCGCCTTCCGCGATCCCCAATGATTGCGCGGTCGTCGGATGGACCTCCACGACAGGGTCCGGATTGGCCTTGCGAAGAGACCCGATCTGCCTTCCCTCGCTCACGAAGAAGACCTTGCTACGAGCGCCCGTGGTCAGTATCAGGGGGTATTCCCGAGCCGTTTCCGGCGAGGATACCGGCGAAAGGGCGGGCTCACGGTATTGGGGGAGGGGCGACAGCCCCAACGCTTTGGATATGCCGCTGTAGAATTCGAATTTTCCGGAGGGGGTGTCGAATCCATTTTCCTTATACTTGTAGTAGCGCATCTCCCCCTGAAGCATCCCCAGATCGCAGAATTCATCAAAGGTCATTCCGCTGTCCCTGAGGAGCCATTCAAGATAGGCGCGATAATCTTCCCAGGGGAAGGCAGCTTCCAGGCCGAGGCGTTTGGCGAGCTCAAGGATGACTTCCCGGTCGTCGCGGACTTCACCGATTCGAGCCACCTTCCTGCGTGCAAGGACACACCAGATTTTGTGGAGGTTCACCACGTCATCGGTCTCGAGCCACATGGCCGAGGGGAGAACGATGTCGGCGAGCGCCGCCGTGGGCGTCAGGAAGAAATCGGACACCACGGTGAATTCAAGGTGATCCCGGAGGGCCTTTTCGGTCACCAGGGGTTGGGTCTGGGACAGGAGCGGATTGCATGCCGCAATCCACATCCCTCGGACTCGATAGGGGTCCCCGGTCACAACCGATTTCCAGAACGTCGGCGGATGGATGGACTTTTCCAGCGGGAATTTTCCCAGGGTGACGGCACGACCTATTTTGTCGGGGGGCAGGAACTGGGCGCCGTCTTGTTCGTAGCTCATGAAAACGGACTTCTGGTGCACTACCTTTGGCGGCACCCAGAGGACATCGCCACCGGGGCAGTCGATGTTGCCGGTGAGGGCGCGCAGGATGAGCAGGCTTCGAGCCGTCTGGAAATTGGAGGCACTCGCATCCGTCGCGCTGCCCCAGAGCATGCAGGCGGGCGATGAAGTGGCATACGTCCTTGCGGCGGCACGAATGTCCTCGGGAGCAATGCGGGTGATGGGAGCCGCCCATTCCGGGGTATAGGGCTTGATGTGCTCTGCGAGCTGTTCGTAGCCGACCGTGTAGTGATGAACAAAATCCTCGTCGATCAAGCCTTCGGTGATGATGACATGGATCATGGCAAGAGCGAGGGCGCCGTCCGTGCCCGGACGGACTTGCAGCCAATGTGTCGCGGCACCCGCCGGCTTGATCCGCCTGGGGTCAACGACGATCACTTTCCTGGCTTTCTTCAGAGCCCTCTCGATCATGCCGCCGCACATGCCGTCCGCCGACCCGGAATGGGTGATGTTACAGCCCCAGATCACCATGCACTCCGGGTCTTTCCCACCGAATCCATAGACGTCGGTGACCGGGAGCTGTCCCATGGTGATCTTGCTCGCCGCCACCCTGGGCAGATAACACACATGGCCGACCGACACGAAGTTGGGGGTCCCGAAGGCGTTGGCGAACCGAACGGTGAATTCGATCAACGGCCTGCCGGTCCCCTGGCCGATGGCGACGTATTCCGAACCGTTCTCGGCCTTGATCGCGGCGAAACGCTGGGCGATCTCCTCGAGAGCTTCCTCCCAGGAGATACGCTTCCATTTGTTCTCTCCCCGCCTTCCCGCCCGCCGGAGGGGATGGAGCAAACGGTCCGGATGGTAGAGGAGCTCCGGCGAGGCGGCGCCTTTGGGACACAAGTATCCTCTGCTGATCGGGCTTTCGGGATCTCCCGATATCTTTACGACACGGTCCCCTTCCAGGTGCACCAGCACCTGGCACACGCCATGACACATGCGGCAGGCGGAGCGCACGATTCGTCTGTCTTTTCCCATAACCCCTGACTCCGGTCCCATTGCTTTCGGGAGCTCCTTACAGCTTCTTCTTGACCCCAATCACGGGGCAGTCGGCCTGGAGGATCAGGTATTGCGCGACGGATCCCATGATGAGCTTGCTGACCTTGGATCTCCTTCTTATGCCTACAATCACCTCTTGGACCTTTTCTTGGCTTGCAATGGTGCAAAGGTGCTCTCCGGCCGGCTCTTCGAAGGCACGGTAAGCCAACAGGGTCCTGCAGGGTATGCCCCGTTCATCGAAGAAGGCTTGGGCTTCCCTCAGCCCCAGTTCCGTCGGCTCAATCCTCTTGGGGTAATCCCTGTCATCGATGACATGGGATGACACAACCAGCACTTCCCCCTTGAAGGCACGAGCCTGTTTCTCGGCTTCCTTCAGCGCCTCTTTCGCTTCATCCGAGCCGTTCAAGCAGACCATTATCTTCATCTTGATCTCCACACAGCATTGAGAACGTTGGAGCTGAGACCAGGAAGCGCAATGGCCTTTTTCTCTCCTGGCACCAGCATGAATCGAGCGAGAGCCGGCAAAAGGATCAGAGCGCCGAGCATGTTCCACAGGAACATGAAGGCCAGCAGGATTCCCATGTCGGCCTGGAACTTGATCGGAGAGAAAGCCCAGGTCGCCACTCCTAAGGCCAGGGTGAAACCGGTCAGGATGACCACCTTGCCCGTGAAGAGCAAAGCTCGATAGTAGGCCGCGGAAAGGGTCATGCCTTCACGCATGCGGGCCAGCACCACGGTGAGAACGTAGAGAGCGTAATCGACACCGATCCCCACCCCCAGGGCCACCACGGGAAGGGTTCCCACCTTGACCCCGATTCTCTGCCAGACCATGAGCGCTTCACAAAGAAGGGACGTCACGACCAGGGGAATGACCGCCGCAAGCACCGCCTTCCACGATCGGAAGGTCACGAAGCAAAGGAGAATCACGGCGCCGTAAACCCAGAAGAGCATCGTCGCCATCGAATGCTTGACGACAATATTGGTGGCGGCCTCGATCCCCGCGTTGCCGGCTGCCAGGAGGAACTTCGCTTCCTCGTCGTTGTTCCTGGCGGCGAACGCTTCCACCGTGTTGACCACGGAAGTCAACGTGTCGGCCTTGTGGTCCTTCAGGAAAACAAACAGGGAAAGCATGTTGCAGTTCTGGTTGAAGAGGTCCCTCGGGGCCCTGGTCGTGACCGCGTTGATGACCTCCTGGTTGCGAAGGATCTCGTACCACTTGAGACTCCCTTCGTTCATGCCGACAATGGCATGCTTGCTCACCTGAGCCATGGAGGCGGTCGACTCCACTCCCGGAAGCTGCCGCAGCTCCCACTCGAGTCCATCGACCTTCACCAGGGTGCTGTATTGGGTGCAGAGGTACTCGGGTGTTTTGACCATCACGACGAAGATGTCGCTGCTCGAGGCATAGTTGGCGACAATGAATGCATTGTCCTGATTGTAACGTGAGTCGGGGCGGAGTTCCGGGGCTCCGGGATCGAGGTCTCCGATCTGCAGGTGGCTTCGAACAACGAAAGCGGCGGTGCTGAGGGCTACGGCCAGGACAATGGCGACGGTCGCCCATTTGCGGTGCGTGAACAGGTCCAGGAATCTCCACATGAAATGCTTACACTCGCCGGACAGGTCACACATCTCCGCCTTCAGGCTGCGCTCGGCCGCTTTGGCGCTCACTCCCGTATAGCTGAGCAGAATGGGCAGCAAGACCAGGTTGGTGAAGATCAGAACCGCAACCCCTATGCTGGCCATGAGAGCCAGTTCCTGGATGACTCCTATGCGGATGATCATCAAGACGCCAAAACCGACGGCGTCACACAGCAAAGCCGTGAGGCCCGCCACGAACAACCTGCGGAAGGTGTAGCGCGCGGCGACCACGCGGTGCGTTCCTCGACCGATGTCCTGCATGATGCCGTTCATCTTCTGCGCGCCGTGGCTCATGCCGATGGAGAAGACCAGGAAGGGAACGAGCATCGAATAGGGATCCAGCTCGAAACCGAGGGATTGGACAATCCCCAGCTGCCAGATGACGGCGATAATGGAGCAGGCGACCACGAGGAAGGTGCTGCGGACGCAACGGGTGAACCAGTAGACCATGGCCGCGGCCAGGAGGCAGGCGACCCCAAAGAAGATCACGACCTGCTTGAGGCCCTCCATGAGGTCTCCGGCTATCTTGGCGAACCCCGTAATATGAAGCCTGATGGGCCCTGAGCTGTACTTTTCCCTGAGTGCCTCGAGCGTGTGGGAAAGCTTCAGGTAGTCCAGGGGCCTTCCCGTCTCAGGATCGTTGTCCAGAAGGGGGATGAAGACGATGCTGGATTTGAAGTTGTTCGCCACCAGCTGGCCGACCTCCCCGGACCTCAGGACATTGGCTCGCACCATCTCCCCCCCGGCCGCGGATCCGTCATAGGTGTCGGGGATGACCGGTCCGCCGGTCAGACCGTCTTCGGTGACCTCGGCCCAGCGCGTGGTCGGTGTCCACAAGGATTTCATCCCGCCCCGGTCCACGCCGGGGATAAAGAAGACCTCATCGTTGATCGTTCGGAGCACTTCGAGGTAGGCCGGATCGAAGATGTCTCCCTGCTGGGTTTCCACGGCGACGGCGATGGAGTTCCCGAGGCCGAGCAGCTCTTCCCTGTTCTGGAAGAAGTTGACGATGTAGGGATGCTGCGTGGGGATCATCCTCTCGAAGCTTGCGTTGGGGCGCAGTTTTGTAGCCTGGAAGCTCAGCACGACCGTGATCGCCGCGCACACGGCGACGACGGCGAGTCGATGGTTGAAAAACACACGTTCCAGAAGGCTGCCCGAATGGATATCGAAGTCCTCGAGGCGAGGGACAACCGGTTGCTGTTCAAAAGCGCTGTCGTGCTTCATGGGCGGTCTCCATCCGATTTCTTCGATAGGCCCGCGAGCTTAAACGGGGTGGGAACCACTCTCACGCCATGCGTTCCCACCAGTACGATGTTGCCATTGGCTGCCTGGGCGACGCCGGTGAACGGAAAGGGCTCATTGATGGAAAGGTGTTGAAAGGTACGTCCCTGATCGCGGCTTGCCAGCACATCGGGGGACTGCGTCGTCAGCACGAGCAGACCGTCCCGGAGCTCTGCGGCGGCCGTGATGGAAACCGGAACGGTCGTATCCATTTTATTCCACGTCTTGCCGTGGTCATCGGACTTGAAGGCGTTGCCGCGAAGCCCATAAACGATCAGCTCGCCTCCCCTCAGGGGAAGCAGGCCAAAATAGCTCCCCTCATAAGGAGTGGGCAGCGCTTTGAAGCTTTGGCCCCGGTCTTTCGAACGAAGGAGAAGCCCTTGCTCTCCCGCGACGCAAAGGTCCCGGCCAACGGCTTGAATGCCGTACAGGTGAAGCCCCCTGGGGTTCTCCACGCGATCCATCCACGGCTGCCAGGATCTGCCGCCGTCTTCGGTGCGGAAGATCAAATTGTAGGCTCCGACAATGAAGCCGTTCCGCTCGTCCTGGAAGTACAGGTCAAGGAAGGGCTTATCGGTGCCGTCGCCCAGAAGCTGCTCGGCAGCGGCCATGCTCGACTCCTGCCCTTCCGGTGTGTCCTGGCCGGTCGCTGCCTTGGCCTTGAGGCCGTCAAGGACCAGCTGCGCCGCCTGCCTGCCGTCGAGCTGTTTCACCCAGGTCTCTCCGGCATCGTCCGAATGCAGCACAACCCCGGAATGCCCCAGGGCCCAGCCTTTCAGGGGTGTTGGAAAACGGACGGCTGTGAGGGTTACGCTCACGGGCGCCTGCATCTGGCGCCATGAAGCCCCATTGTCGTCCGAGATCAGGATGTGCCCGCGCTCACCAACGGCCACGAGCCGTTTGCCCGCGGCAGCCACTGAAAGGAGCAGGCCTCTTTCCGCCATCTTCGCCATCATCGCGGGACGATCCAGGGGATCCGGCACCCCTTGTCCGGCAGTCGCTCCCCAAGGACCAAGAGCGACAAGAACTGCGCCCACGAAGATCACGAAAGACAACCGGCGCAAGGTGGTTCTCATGATTCCTTCCTTCTGATGAGTCCGGAAGACAGGAGTCAGAATGACGGCGTTGCTGCGCTGCGGTTCCATCCTGCCTCCTGTCTTGCCATTGCTATCGGATTCCCGTGCCGGCAAGGGCGTCAGGTGTGAAGAAACTGTCGGGGCGTGGAGGCACCACCTGGTACTGCATCGGCATCTCATTCACGACGACGGTGCCACAGATCGCGCCTGTCTGGAGATTGTGGACAAACTGGGTCACCGGCACAACAGCGGGAAGATCCATCACAAGAAGCGGCAGAGGGAGGGTGGATCGCCAAAGCTGCCCTTGTCCATCCCAACCGTCGTACAGCACGGTCCACCAGCTGTCTTCATCGATATACATCTGCCGTTTTGCCACCACATGCCGCTTGCCTGGGGCAAGGGTCGCTTCCACGACCCAGACTCGATGGAGCTCCCATCGGACATGATCGGGGTTGACGTGTTTGTTCGCCCAGATGTCATTGTCCTTCTGGAGATAGAACTTGTTGCAGTTATACGGGACGTATATTTCCTTCTTTCCCACGAGTTTCCAGTCGTAGCGGTCGAGGGATCCGTTGAAGACGAAGATCTCGTCGAAGTAGTTGTGGCCGGAGGAGACAAAATCCGGAGTGTCGTAGGCAATGGAGGGCGCCCTTCGGGTGCGGCGCTGCCCGACGAGGTACTGCCAGGCCTGGCGGCCCTTGCCGTACATGTCCACCGGATCGCGCGCAAGAATGGTTTCACCCGCCTTGAACGGCGGAGCTTTCTGGACCTGTCGGAACAGGAAAAAGTCGCCGTTCCATTTTTCCATGGGGACGTCATTCTGGTAGTAGGGGTATTGTTCGTGGTCTTCCGCCTCCACCGCCAGCACGTTCTTTCCGTCGGCCGTCATCAGGTAGTTGCGAAATGGCACAGCGGTGGCCACTCCCCGAAAGGTGAGCAGGTGGTTCCACATCACCTCGAATCCGTCCTTCGGGATGGGGAAGGGGATCCCGCCGTAGGCCCCTTCAATGGACAGACCGTTGTTGGTGGTCTTGGCACGAGTGGCGTTCTTGGAGGTATTGTCGTACACGAACTGGGGGGCCGCCGCGGTGCGGTGGGTCGGGTATACATCGAGCCGGAAGGTTGGGTATTTTTTCAGAAGCGCTTTCACGCCGTCGGAAAGCTTGTCCGCATGCTGATCCATGTTCTGGGCGGTGATGGAAAAGAGGGGCTTCTCGCCGGCGAACGGATCGGGGCGCTTGTCACCGGACTTGTAGCCGGGGGGCACCGTGGAATACCCCCCGTCCCAGGCGGGTATCGTGCCGGCGGCATTGCCGGCTTTTTCCGCGCCCAGGGGGGTGAGCGTGGTCTTGAGCTTGGCCGCTTCCTCGGGAGTGGCGGTTGCAAATGCTCCCTGGAAAAGGGCCAGGAGGGAGCATATCCCGATGATCAGAATGGTAGCCTTGCGTTTCATGGTAAAACCTCCCTGCTTAAAAGGTGCGTTGGATGTAAAAGGAAATGAAATCGCGATCCGCGAGCGTTTGGGTTTGTGCGTTCCCAAAGTAGTTTGTATAGGTGAGGCCGAATTTCCAGGCCTGAAGGTACGTGACCTTGATCCCCACGTTCCAGTCGCCGCCATTGTCCGCACCTCCACCGTTGAAAATCGGATCGACGGATGACTTGCCCAGGGGGTTGTAGCCCAGGCCGATCGGCACCGTGAGGTCCACTCCCGAGAAGACCTGGTAGTAGGCCGGCTCGAACAACATTCGGAACCCCAAGGCATTACGATCCCTGGTCGGATCCAGCGCTTCGGGGTTCTTGGTGGTATTCACCAGGTAGTTCCAGCCGACTTCCGCGAAGATGTTGCCGCCCTGCCAGAAACGCGTGGTTCGCAGGGCATAGATTGCCGAAAGATTTGCGTGCAGGGTGTTGCCCACCGCATAGAGGGGATGGTCGTCATTGTCGGCGTCCATTCCCGGCAGGACGAGCTGGGGTGTGCTCACCAGGGGGGTATTGAGCCTCCCCGACATTTCTCCGCCCAGACTGACATCTCCAACCTGAGTGCTGAAGCTGGCACCGATGAGCTGAACTCTCTCCGGATAGACCAGAAAATACTCGCCGACCTGGCCTCGTCGAAGGTGAACGACGCTGGGATCGATGACCACCGGCGTCCCGTCCGGGGCAAAGACAAGGCCGGGGCGCAGGTAGACCTGGGGCATTCGGTCGTTGAACTGATAGTAGTAGAGCCCCAGCTCCACATCGAGCTTCGTGGGCTTGTAGCGTGTTGCCAGCCCGAAGGTTCCCAGGTTGTCGCCCGTCAGGTCATCCCCCCTGAACAGGGCGGGCCCGGGGTTGGGTGCGAGCAGGAGCCTCTCGCCTCCCTCATCGAGTATGTCCAGGTTGCTGAAGTAGCTCCCCGCCGCGGGAATCCGGGTCCGTCTCCACTCAAACTGCGCGAACGTGGCAATGCTCAGGTTGTCCAAGGGCTGGAGTTGGGCCGAAAACTGCCCGACGGGCATAAACAGCTCCTTGGCCTGGGTTGAGGGCACTCCCAGGAGCTTGATCAGATCGAGAGGAGCCTGACCGTACGAGATCCCATTCGTGGCAAAGAAGAGACTTTCTCCCCACAGCAGGGTGTGTCTGCCCACTCTAAAACTTGCCGGAACGCTCCCCAGGTCTCCCTTGCCGAAGAGGAACGCATCCAGGAGCTCAGCCTGGAGCCCCATGAGATCCCGCGTGTCATCCGTGAATCGATCGAACTGGACGGTAAAGGAATTGACCGTCCGGGGGGAGTCGTTTGCGTTCTCGGTGAGGTACATGGTGTCAAGCCATCCAGCGGCGCTGAGGCGGACTCCAAAGTTGCGATACGTGATGTCCAGTTCCGAGAGGAGGTCAAGCCTGTTGGAGCTCGGTCCCACGTCGAAATTGCGGTCCCCATCATCCCGGTTGATATCGCTCAACAAAGCGCCGGTCTGGTTTTGGACCCTGAATGCCGCACTGTACTTGAAGGTGTTGTCCCACCTGACCTTCCAATCCGGCGAGCCCGTGTTGAACTCAAAGGCCCCCACCGGTGGAACGCCCATCATCCACAGAAGCACCGACAGGACTGCGGCGATTGTTCGTTTTCGGCACCACCGGTGCCCCCCCGGCACACAAGCACTCGAATCTTTCCTCATCGTCACCCCTCCACGCCCTTACTGGACCGGTCAACGTTGCTCGAAGGAATTCCCTTGTGAACCCAGAAGAGAATTCGGCCAAAAATACTGCTGGATATCAGCCACGGAGCCCAAGCGTTTGAGGCGTCGCTACGGCCGGCAAGCTAGTGGGATCGAGGAGTTAGGGGGAGAATCAGCAGGCGCGGAAATCAGCTCGAACGTGAGACAACAGCTCTCCGGGGTAACCCCGCTCCGGGGCCACCTGATGGCGATTCATTTTTATCCAATTGGTTTCTTTTTATAGTGTCACCGAGCGGTGCAATACTAGATGCGCTTCCCCTTCCTTGTCAAGCCCTTTTTCGTATCGGCTGGTGGAGGGCAGGGGGATGAGCCCTGCCCTTGCCGGGATCACGGCTAGATCTGGGGCAGACCCTGGGCCTTTTGCTTGAACCGGCCGACCTTCTTTTCCAGCTCGGGCGTGTCGAGCCAGAGCTCGGGGTAGAGCTTCTCCCGGCCTGCCGTGGGGTTCACCATGCAATCCATCCACTGGCACGAGACCAGGTTCATGTAGCAGCGCTGGCACCGGATGCATTTCACAATGTCATCCACGCGGCCTTCCTTCACCTTGCTGGGCCAGAAAGGATCGGCAATGGCCTGGCGTCCGAGGGAGATGATATCGGTTTGCCCTGATTTGATGGCGTTTTCGGCAACTTCTGGGCTGATAAAGTTGGGGGTGATGATCGGAAGGCCTCCGGAAGCCTCCTTGAAGCCGGGCGCCCATCGGGTGAATTCATTCTCGCCGTCGGGAGCAAAGGCCGCTCCGGCATTCTCGTAGGATCCCTGCGAAACATTGATGAAGTTCGCCCCGGCGTCCCGGCACCAGCCGACCACCTTCTTGACATCTTCGTGATGGATTCCTCCCGGCAGCAGATCATCGCCGGAGAGCCTGGCTCCAAAGGCCCTGTGGGGTCCGATGAGCTTTCTGGTCTTCTCGATGATGTTCAAGAGAAATCGAGCGCGGTTTTCCAGGCTTCCCCCATACTGGTCCAACCGCTTGTTTGAGCGTGGCGACAGGAAGGAGTGGATCAGGTAGCCATGCGGCGAGTGAACTTCCACGCCGTCATAGCCCAGCTTGAAAGCCGCCAGGGCCTGGACGGCGAACCGGTCCTCCAGTTCGACGATTTCCGGAATGGTCAGCTCCCGCGGCGTATCCCCATGAACGAGATGGTAGAGATCAGGCGCTACGTTCATGAGGACCTCCATGCTCGAAGGCTTGAAAGCCTCATACTCCTCATCGCTCATGCTTCGGACGACGTCGAAATCAGGCATCAGCTCCTTGAGCTTTGGGTAGGCCGCTTTGAATTGCTTTTCCCATCCCTTGGTGAAGCATCGCAGATCGATTTCATAGGGGATGGCCGACGGAGCGCCCGCGGGGCAGTCGGGAGATTCCACGTGCGGGTGCCCCTGCCTGCCCCATCCGGGACTGAGCTGCATGAAGATCTTGCAGCCGTTGTACTGGTGAACCAGTTTGACGCATTCGCTGTGATAGCGGTAGAAGCGGTAATCGCTGAAGCGCGCGGGATTCAATATCTCCGAGCCGTTCCAGCGATGGGGATTCATCACGCAGCATTCGGTGATGATCAACCCGAACCCTCCTCGGGCCCGCATGGCATACCACGCCAGGTTTGCATCGCCGTGGTAGCCGTTGGGTGCCGACATACCGGGATTCATGGGGGCCATGGCAATGCGGTTCTTGATCTTCACATCGCCGATCTCGATGGGTTCAAACAGTGCCTCGAAGCTCATGGTTCTCTCCTTCTGAAGTTGGGCCGAGGTCGTCCACGGCCCTGGAAACGGCCGGCTACCCGACTCTTCTCCTGGATGTATCGATTCCCAGAAGCCTCCCCAGGTTGCCTCCGAACATCTTGGCCCGGTCCTCGTCGGTAATGGCCGGATAGCCGTAATCCCTCTGCATGTCCTCGGGGATCTGAAAGTCCCGCAGCCCCATGACGGCGCAACGGATCTGGACGCCGAATCCGGCATAATCGGTGCCCCAGATGATCCTGTCCGGTCCAACCCAGCGCAGGGCTTCTCCGATGATCGTGGCAAATCTCCTGGGAGCCCCGATGGCCCAAGGAACGAGAAGGCTCAGGCACACGTGGACGTTGGGATGGCCCATGGCCACCATGTTGAGGTCGTCGCAGTAGGGATAGCCCATATGGAAGGCGTTGATTTTGAGCTCGGGGAAGTCCCGGGCCACATCGTCGAGGTAGATGGGAAGCGCGTACTTGCTTTTTCCGGGGGGGACCCAGGAAAAACCGGTGTGGATGTCGAGCACAATTCCGAGCTCCTGGGCTTTTGCGTAAAAAGGCCAAAGCGCTTCATCGTTGATGTAGGTGTCCTCGGGCGGGTAATATTTGAAAATCCTGGCTCCCTTTTCCTTGACCCAGTACTCGAGCTCCCAGAGGGTGTTCTTCACCCCTTTGTGCTTGATGGGCGAGAGGTTGGGCTGATACATGAACCGGTCGGGGTTGGTCTCGACGATCTTGGCCATCTCTCCATTGGTGCACCACCTGCTGGTGTAGCCCGTGGTGTCCATCATGGACTCGGGCAAGAGGCAGGCCACGTCGACTCCATACTTGTCCATGGCCTCGAGCAATCTGGCCGGGTCCGTGCTTTTTTGCATCTCCCACGGCTCGATCCCCATCAAAGCCTCCTGCGGTATGCCTGATAGCAGGGGGCGACGGATCCCCTCAATGGCCCGCCACCACATCTGGACCCCCGGGAAATGGATCACATGCTCCATATTGCCGACCAAATGAGGCTCCGGATCGATCTTAAAGAAGGAATCCTTCTGAAATTCCGCACTCATGGCTACTCTCCTCCAATGAACAGTTGACTGCTCACTCAATTTATTGTGCGCTCATACCCTTGCCAGAAGGTCCTCTTGATGTCCTTGCGAAGGATCTTGCCGACGGCCGTCGTGGGCAGGGAATCCTGGAAAGCGATGGCCTTGGGGCACTTGTACCCTGCCAACCGGCTCTTGCAGTGGGCGATCAGCTCCGCTTCCGTGACCGGCTGGTCCGGTTTGAGCACCACCACCGCCTGAACCCGCTCGCCCCACTTTTCATCCGGTGCCGACACCACGGCGGCAATCGATACCGCTGGGTGCTGGTAGAGAACGTCCTCCACCTCCTTGGGGTAGACGTTTTCCCCTCCGGTCACGATCATGTCGGCCTTGCGGTCGACGAGAAACAGGTACCCTTCCTGGTCCAGGTAGCCCATGTCTCCCGTGTGGTACCAGCCGCCCCGCAGCGCTTCGGCGGTGAGCTCGGGGTTCTTCCAGTAGCCCTTCATGACGCACCTGCCGCGAAGGACGATTTCACCGACTTCGCCGGGCGGAAGCGGCTGGTCATCCATTCCGGTCACCGCCACGTCCACTCCGATGACCGGCCTGCCGGCGCTGGCAAGAAGCCGGGAACGTTCGCCCTCGAGGCAATGATCTTCCATGGCCAGACTGGTGCCCCCGATGCACTCGGTCATGCCATAGGCCTGCGTGAATATGGGACCAAACCTTTGGATGCACTTCTTGAGCAGTTCGGGGGGAAAGGGACTTCCGGCATAGGTCATGATGCGGAGGCTCGACAGATCGTAGGTCTCCGGATTGGCCAGCTGGAGCATCCAGTTGTAGAGCGTCGGCACGGCGTTGATGTGCGTGCACCGTTCATCCTGGATCACCTTCAGAACGCCGTCGACCTCGGGCCTTCTCACGATGACCACCTTGCCCCCGACCAGCAAATGGGCGAAGGCGGGCCAGAAGGAGACATGAAAAAGCGGCAGAATGAAGCAGGTGATGTCCTGCTTCGAGAAAGCGAAAGTCAGGGCAGTGCTGATGAACCCGGTCATGAGTGCCCGGTGGGTCATCATCACGCCCTTGGGAAGACCGGTGGTGCCGCCGGTGTACATCAGGATCGCCATGTCTTCTTCATTCGTGTTGGGCTCGGGCTCATCCGTCCGTGCGCCGGCAAGCAGGTCTTCGTAGAAATCAAAACCACCGGCCCTGTTATCCATGGCAATTCGTTGCCTGATTCCGGGAAGCTCACCCAGCATCTTCAATGCCCGCTTTTCATAACCGTCGCCCGCAAAGAGCACGGTGGACTCGGAGTCCTTGAGGATATGGGTGATCTCGGGGTCGGCCAGCCGGAAGTTGAGCGGAGTGACGCTGATGCCGAGCTTGAAGGCGGCGAAGTAGATTTCGAGATACTTGTAGGTGTTCTCGGAGAGAACCGCCAGGCGGTCCCCCTTGCCGATACCCAGAGCTCCGAGCGCATTGGAGAGCCTGTTCACGCGCTCGTTGAGCTCGGCGTAGGTCAGGGTCTGCCCTTCAAAGGTGATGGCCGCTCGGGTGGGAAAACTCCTGGCCGAACAGCGTGGAATGTCGCCCAAGGTGTACATTTCATGCCTCCTTCTTACCAGCTCTTCGGGTAGCCCATGAACTGCATGATCATGTTCTTGGCCATCTCGTCCGAGATGGGTGAAAAGACCATCTGCTTGTAATCCCTGAAGTATCGCTGCATGTCGTACTCCATCGTGTAGCCGTAGCCCCCGAGAATCTCCATGCCCCAGATGGCGGCCTTTTCGGAGGCTCGGGCAGCGACGATCTTCGCCATGCAGGCCTCGATGTGCATGGGCTTTCCCTGGTCGGCCAGCCAGGCGCACTTGTAGATGAGGTTCCGTGCGTTTTCGATTTCGATGGCGATATCGGCCAGGTAGTGCTGAAGGCTTTGGAACCGGGCGATGGGACCTCCGAAGGCGTTACGCTCCTTGGCGTACTCGAAGGCGTCCCTGAAGGCTGCCTTGGCCACTCCAAGGCTCAGGACGGCCGTGCCGATGCGCTCGGGATTGAGGACATTGAGCAGCCCCCGCCAGCCGTCGTGGAGGGTGCC
>CAZGQL010000061.1:0-7900 GCA_964527905.1 uncultured Syntrophobacteraceae bacterium | reverse complement strand
GGCAGCCCAACTTGGGAATGAGACGGGTTTCAAGTCCCTCGGTCTCGCGCGGGACGATGAAGATGCTGCATCCTTCGGCCCGCTTCGCCTCGGGATCGGTGATGGCCACGGTCATGATGTAGTCCGCCACATGGGCGCCGGTGATGAAGATCTTGCGGCCGTTCAGAAGCCAGTGGTCTCCCTTGTCCTCGGCCTTGGACCGCATCGCGCCCAGAATGTCCGTTCCCCCCTCGGGCTCCGTCAGGGCCATGGCCCATTTCTCGCGCCCCTCGGCAATGCGCGGCAGGTGGCGCTCTTTCTGCTCTTCGGTTCCCAGGTGTACCAGGGGAGTGGCCCCAAACGACAGGGTCGCGCCGACGCCGAGCGCGACGGCGGCCGAAGCCGTGGCCAGCTCCTCCATCACCACCATCTGATCGACATGCCCCTGCCCGAGCCCGCCGTACTGATCGGGAATGCAAAGGCCGTGGACTCCGAGCTCCACCAGTCCGTTCCAGATGTCATCCGGGACGAAGTTGCAGTTCTCATCCATCCAGCGCACTTTTTCCTTGGTCAGCTCATTGCGGCAGAACTTCCGGATGGTCTCGCGGAGCATTTCTTGCTCATCAGTGAAATTGAAATCCATTGCCGTCTCCCTTCAGCTCTTCACGCTCTTGCGGAATTGATCCATCATGGCCTGCACGTCCGGGGCGTAGGTCAGCCACTGGATGCCGTTTCGCTCGACGGCGAGGGCCGTATCGATGCTGCCCCCATCGGCCGACCTGGCCATGATCTCCTTGCCCATCCGAAGCGCGATGGGCTTTTTGGCGGCGAGCAGGGCAACGGCCTTTTCGAATTGCTCCTCGAACTCCTCGTCCTTGAAAACCCGCGTGAGAAGGCCCATTTCAAACATGTCGCGGGCCGTATAATCCTTGCGGCCGCTGTAGAGGATCTCGCGAGCCCGGAAGATCGGCATGCTCCGAACGATTCTGGCCGTGCCACCCCATCCGGGAAGAATCCCCATGTTGATCTCCGTGAGGCCCATCCTGGCGGATTCCTTGGCGTAGAGCAGGTCGCAGCACAGGGCGAGCTCCAGCCCGCCGGCCAGGCAGTGTCCGTTGATCTTGGCGATGACCACCTTTTCGCATTCGGTGATGGCCTTCTGAACATCGAGGCCTTCGTGGGCCAGCCAGTTGAGGCACGTCTGGTGCTCAACAAGGGAGGGAAAGACGTCCAGGTCTCCGCCCGAGCAAAAGGCCTGACCGCCGGCGCCCGAAAGCACCACGACGCCGACGTCGCGGTCCTCCCTGACCCTCCGGAAGGCATCCCGCAGCTCGACGGCCATGCGCCTGTTGATGCAATTGCTCTTCTCGGGCCGGTTCAACGTGATGCGGCAGATCGCCCCGTTGGGTCCGCCGACCTCGTAGAGAATGGTCTGGTACTCTTCGGGGCTCATGAACAGGGTGGGCTCCGAAGCCTTGCCGGTCTCCTCGCCGCCCTTGGGAGCGATTCTCAGGCTCTCATCCACGGGTCTGAAGAGGGGCAGGGCATGACGGTCCGTGATGTCCTCGAAAACCACTTCGACTTCCATGCCGATTTCGACCACGGCGGGATCGCACTCGACGATCCGGGTCATCATCCGGATCGATTCATCGAGCTCAACCATGGCCAGCACGTAGGGAAGGTCGGGCATGAACTTGGTCTCGACCATGTCCCGGACGACGCTGAAGGTGTACACCTTGCCCCGTCCGGAGGCTTCCTGCCATCCCAGCTCGGTTGACCAGCAGTCGGGGCAGCGCTTCCTGGGATAAAAGATCAGGCTTTTGCACGCGTCGCATTTCTGGATCAGGAGCGTGTGCTTCTTGGTCGCTTTCCAGAACGCTTCGCTCCAGGGTTGGGCCACAGGAATCGGTTTGGTGTATTGCTCGCTCATATCAGCTCCTTCCCCCATACGGTCGCGATGTTGTTCATTCCGGAACCCCCGGATGTGTTCTGAAAGACAAACCGGGCTCCCTCCACCTGGCGGCTTCCGGCTTTGCCCATGAGCTGGCGGGCGGTCTCCACGTAGGTTGCCGTGCTGACCCCCGAGCCGGTGTGTCCCCGTCCGATGGCATCGCCGATGGTGGACCACGGCATTGTTCCGCCGGGCCAGGTCCTGCCGTCCAGGAAAGCCTTGCATCCCTGCCCCGGCTCACAGAGGCCCAGGGCTTCCATCATGATGGGGTGGCCCACCGGGTAGGCCAGGTAAATGTTCCAGATGTCGATGTCTTCCTTGGCGAGACCGGCTTCGGAAAGGGCTTTCGCCGCGGAATCCCTGAAGCCGTGGAACCACATGTCGTTGTCTCTGAGGATGGGGCATGCGGTGAAAAAGACGGAGCCTTCCCCGAGCTTGTAGACAGGGGTTGAGGTCACTTTCGGTGCCAGCTCGGCCGAGGTCACCACCATGGCGGCGCCTCCGTCGGCCAGTACGTTGCACTCCCTTTTGCGGAGCGGGTCCGCGACCAGGGGGGATGCGAGGATTTCCTCTACGGAGGGGACTTTCTTGTTGAAGAACATGGAGTTCGGATCGAGGGCGGCCCATTTGCGCATCGACACGACAATGGAGGCCATCTCTTCCGGTGTGGCGCCCGATTCATGCATGTAGCGCCGAGTGATCATCCCGACGAGGGCATTGTAGGTCGTTCCGAAGGGGTACTCCCACTGGAGGTCCATGCCGGCCTGGGCGAAGAACTCGATGAGCTCGTCTTGCTGAATGACGGAGTGGACCGTCACGTGGGGGATGAGGACCGCCCGGGCAGCGCCGGTATCGATGAGGTGCTCGGCGAGGCGAAGGCAGTTGGATGTGGATGCGCCTCCCGCGTTGCAGATGCAGACATCCTTGCAGCCCTTGAGTCCCAGCTCTTCAGGGATCTTGCCGAAGGAGATTTCGGCGGACAGCCTGGCCTGTGCCTGGGGTGCGACCGTGACCACCGCTTCGATGTCGTTCTTGTCCAGCCCCGAGTCCCGCACCGCCTCGGTGCAGGTCTCATAAAGGATTTCCCAGGGCAATCTCTGTGGGTAGATTCCCGTGGGAACTTCCCCGATCCCAACTATCGCGATTCTGCTCTTGCTCATCTCTTACCCCTTCTCTTCTAGAAATAGACAACGCGGTACAGGAGGCAGCGCTCCCATGCTTTCGAGGCCGCTTCCGCCATTGGCCTGCCCAGGAGCGGACACAGGCGACAGAAGACGTGCAGCGAATTTGCCTGATGCTGAAGAAACGCTCTGATCTTCTTCATGGCTGCCTCCTTCCGTGTGCTTCAATTCGGAGCCTCGGATGCCCCTTGCGCCTTGCAGACTCTGCATGGCTTGAGGTCATCGAGCCGAGTAAGTCTACATAGTGAGAACGAACATTCGTAGCTATAGCTACTATGCAGTTTTATGGCTGTCAACCGAATAGAAGTCCACAGATGAAGATCCAGCGAATCGCAGTAAGTTGTTATTATCACGGATTATAATTTTGGCGAGAAATGGCGTTCATCGGAAGGGTCCGCTCCAGATAAGGAGGGAAAATGCCGGTACTCTATAGAATAGCGATCTATAGAGTCGCGGGTGGCGACGAGTGCTGAAGAAAGCGGTTCGAAACTCCTTTGGAAAGCTTGACATGTTTGATCCCTGGGACTAGTCTATAAAGCGCTGAATGAACATTCATTACTGTGTCCGCAATGGAGAACGGGTGATGAGCAAGAGAGGAATGATGCGGATTAATGAATTGGAAAAACGAGCGGGCATTCCGAGGACGACCATACACTTCTATACGAGGAATGGCTTGCTCCACCCCCCTCTCAAGACGGGCCGAACGATGGCCTACTATGACGAGACCCACCTCAAGAGGCTTCAAGACATTCAGAAGCTCAAGGTCGAAGGGCGCGTGCCGCTTTCCTTTCTCAAGGAGAGCCTGGCGGAGCTGGAGGAGCGAGAAGCCGAGCACCGGGATTCAACCGGATCGGCGGCGAGAGGGATTGCCACAACCACGAAGGCAAAGGACCAAAAAAGGCAGGAGATTGTCAACGCGGCCATAAAGGTTTTCGCCGAAAAAGGATACCATAAGGTCAAGATAAGAGACATCACTACTTCCTTGGGCATCTCGACGGGTACGTTCTATATCTACTTTGAAGACAAGAAGGCACTCTTCGTCGATGTCGTGGATGCGGTGATACGAGCTATCATAGGAGATGCAAGGGAAGCCCTGAAGCAGGAAGACAGTATCCTCAAAAGGCTGGCGATCCGTGGCAAAATCTTCTACGAAAACTATTCAAAATACAATGAAATCCTGAACCAGTTACGCGCTGAAATGGTCGGAGAAGACCGATGGCCCCACGAAAAGATCAAGAAAGCCTATCATGCTCTTACCCAGCCCGTCATTCGGGACATAGAAAAAGGAATCGAGGCAGGAATATTCAGGAAAATGGATCCTGATCTCACAGCATATACCCTCACTGGAATCATCGAGATCATGTGTCTGAGAACGGTCATAAGCGGCAAATACACCTACGAGCAGATCGAGCCGTTTGTTTTCGACTTCATAACCAACGGAATGAAGCCGGATAATAACATTTCGGATATAGAGGCAAGAAATCGATAAGGATACAAGGCATTCCGCTCCGGGCAAGAGGGGTTGCGGGGTTCGGCGCAACACCGTCTACGGGCAGTCGGGGCTTGCCGCGATGGGGTCTCCTGGGCGGATCGTCCCCTGCTTGACCACACGTGCGAAGACCCCTTCGCGGGGCATGATGCAATCGCCCGCCTGGTAATAAATGGCGCACTTCTTGTGGCATTCCTTGCCAATCTGCGTGATCTCAACCTCGGCGAGGTCGCCCAGTCTGAATCGCGCTCCCACGGGAATGCGAAGCCAGTCGATGCCCTCGGTGGCGATATTCTCCGCGAAATCCCCAAGATCCACATCCAGTCCGCTCTCTCTGGCCCTGGAAATGCTCTCCGAAGCCAGGAAGCTCACCTGGCGGTGCCAGGAGCCTGCATGAGCATCCCCTTCCAATCCATGGCCCTCGATCAGGACAGCCTCATCCACGAGGGTCTTGCGGGTTCCCTTGCGCTTGCTGACGGCGATCGACACAATCCTCATTTCATCTCCTTTGCAAAGCCTGGTCGCCTGGAATTCCTGGCAACACAAATACCAGAAGTGAAGTCGTCAAAGAACAGAATGTGAGAGAATCTTTGTGCAATTTAGAAATAATCTGCCTTCAGTCAAGAAGTCAAAGGCCTGACACCTCCGTGATGGCTTTTCAACGCGACCTGAACTAGGCGGCGCCATTTAATACGTTTGTATTCTTGACCGATAAGTTATAATTAGAGTTCAAAAAAAGGTCTCGTTCGTATAATTGATTCATGAGACGATCTGAAAAACCGAGTTGAAATCCAATTTTCAAGGTCTGATTAAGAAAAGACTGTTTCATTATTCCGTTTTTTTCAAATCGGATTGCAGACGTAATACTTTCAAAGGGCAAAATAATTGGAGGTAGCTGACTGCTGAAATACTTGCTCAAAATCGTATCTTCAAATATATCGACCTTTGGCAGATCACAGCGCCAAAGATTGCGACTGAAAAATATGCAATGATCTAGATACAAGATCCCGCGGAGACGGGCGCGAATATTATTCGAATACCAAGATGTGAATTGTAAGAGCGGATGATATTTGTCAAAGCAGTGTCTAAATCCTCCCCACATTTTTTGGTTTAAGTGCCCATGGCACAGGTCAAGCAGATATCGAATGCCAGTGGAATCGATAAAGGACCTGGGATGATGAAAGAGCACAAAATCGCCTTTTGTGCGATGAAACCCGATATTCAACCTCTCTGCCCGCGAATGAGCTTCATTCAATTCGACAAAAACCAGCTCAACCCCCTCGATTCGTTCGAGCGATTGAACCGACTTCTTCAGGAGCTCGCATGAGGATTTTCGATTGGTAGGAACAACCACACTGAGCAAGCGATCCTCCTCTGTGGCACACCTCGGTTATGGCAGCTCGATGTCCCCGCTTATGTCACATGGCCCCCTCGCTCCCCGCCGACTGCGAGGGGTGCAGTGTTGAACCGCCTGGTGCTTGCATCCGGCCTGATTGGCCGGAGCCAGGCCTTCCGTCCGGCGGACGATGAGGGCCTTTCACCTGTTCAGGTCCAGTCGAGCGGAATTCCCCTTTCATTCCATCCCCGGAGCCGATAATAATCCGCCAGCATCCGTTCCATTTCCTCCTCGGTCAGGCTGTGCCCCGAAGGCAACGCTTCACGATGAAGCCTCTTGGGCAGCCGGTCCTGTTCGGGCAGCAATCCTTCCCGCAGATTGAACCTTCGGGCTGTATCGGCGATGAGAGAGCCCGTCTTGCGCAGCTGGTCCTTCGAAGCCGGCAGTCCGGTCACGAGCTCCACCAGTTTGGAAAGCTCATCCCAGGTGTAGAGGTCCCTGTAAAAGCGACAGAAAATCAATGTATCGAAGAGCGTCAGCCGGTCCTCGTAATCGATCAGCATCTCCGCCTTCCCTTCGATCGTGTCGCGGGGAGTCAGGCCGGCCAGCTCGGGCTTGTAGAAAGTGGTTCTCAAGTGGCAGGCTCCACGATCCGAGGTGCCATAGGCAAGCCCCATGCCCTTCATGACCCGTGGATCATAGCCCGCCGGCTCCATCCCCTTCACATGAACCGCCACATCCTCCATGCCCCAGGTCCTTGCCGCATGGACGATCCCTTCAGCCAGGATGTCGCCTAGGCCGGCCCGATGGGCAATCTGGTTCAAGAGCACGGCAATCGCGTCGGCATCGCCATAGTCGATCTGGTAGTCCACCTTCCCTCGCCGTGACGCTTCGATGGTGAAGGCGCAAAGGTTGCCTGCGGTGATGGTGGTCACCGCAGTCGTGCGATGGCCGAAAGACTGCGGTGATGGTGTCCATGCCAAGGCGATCACAGAGGTCATTCAGGTAGGCGATCTCCTCGATTTGCTCGATCATGCACAACCCGCCAAAGGCATAGATGGTTTCATATTCAGGCCCTTCGATCACCAGCCCCTTGTGACGGCCTTTGGTGATCGTGGTCAAGCGACCGCAAGCCATGAAGCACTTGGCGCAGGCATGGGGTTTGACGTCATGGTCCTGGTGCAAGGTTTGGCCGCTGATCTTTTCCCAGTGCTCGCAGGTCCCCGAGGTCCAGTAGCGCGTCGGAAACGCTCCGGCATTGTTCATGATCTTCACCATCATGGTTGTGCCCAATGCCTTGTAGGCCTTGACTCCAGGGTTTTCGATGTTTGCCTTGGCGAAAGCTTTGCCATAATCGGCAACACCTTCCGGGTTGTACAGACTGCGCTGTCGGTCGCCCTGGAACACAACGGCCTTGAGGAGCTTCGATCCCATGACGGCCCCCACGCCGCCGCGCCCGGCGGAGCGCCACTTGTCGTTTTCAATGACCGCGAACCGGAGCATCTTTTCGCCCGCGGGCCCTATGACGACGGCGCCCAGCTTCCGGTAGCCGTCCTTGACGACGGCATAGCGGGCCTTGGCTTCTTCTTCGGTCCGGAAGGTGTCTGCCCCCCACAGGTCGTCCGCATCGAAGAACGCCGCGCCGTCTGGATGGATCGACACGACAGTCGGCCGCTCAGCCCTCCCGGTAAAGACAACGGCATCGAATCCCGCGGCATCGATGGCCTCGGGCACCTTGCCTCCGGAATAAGATTCCAGGTAGAGTCCCGTCAGGGGGGATTTCGTGAACACGCCGTAGCGGCTCGCACCCCAGATGCGACTCTGACAGAAGGGGCCGGTAGCAAAGATCAGCTGGTTTTCCGGGGCAAGGGGGTCCACTCCTGGAGGGTTTCCCGCCATCAGCAGCCTGGTCGCCAGTCCCTTCCCTCCGAGATGATCCGAAAGGATTTCATCGGATGCCGGTT
>CAZGQL010000060.1:14280-23722 GCA_964527905.1 uncultured Syntrophobacteraceae bacterium | reverse complement strand
GAGCAATGCGGGGAGGGACCCGCAGACGGGGCAGTAGCCTTTCAACCACGAGCCGGGAACGGGGAAGCGCCGAACGAGCTCTTCGGCGGCCTGCTCATATGAGGGCCTCATACAGCTTCGGATCACGAACGCCACCGAGGCTAGATCCAATCCCTCACCTTCGGCCCAGTCCTCCCAGGGCCCCAGATCCGCCTGTTGAAAGCTGGTCCAGAAATCGTCCTCATAGCCGGCGTGTTGCGCAAGCGATTTCACGAGCGCCGCGGCGGCGGCACGCAACGGTTCGTTGGCGGACGGGATGATGTCTTGAAGCCTGCGGAGCGTGTTCCCGGCGGCCTCGGCGTCCACCGGGAGCTCCGCGCGCTGCAGGAGGGGAAAGCCATTGTCCCATCTGGTCTGCGCCGCCTCGCTCGTGAAACCGGGTAGACTGATCTTGAGATTCTCCTTGATCTCCGCCTGGAGCAGATACAGGCGCTCCAGCCAAGGGAACAACTCAGCGTACGCCGGCTTCTCTTCGGCGGCCAGAACGAAGGCCTGCTTGATCCTGTCTTCCAGGTGAGCCCTTTGTGAAACCACTCGCTTTCTCCCGCTTGAAGGAAGGGGGAAACCGGATGCTCCGGTTCCCCCCCTTGCGCTCTCAGTGTGTTCATGAAGTTCCGGTACGGGGCCTCCCGACCCCTCCGCACTCTTGCGAGGCCCCGGAGAGTGGGCGGGGCCCGCGTCAGGAAATTCAGCCCGACATCCAGCCGCTCAAGAATCCCTGCGCCGGCTTGAGCACCCGCCGCAGAGCCACTTTGCGGGATACTCCCCGTTCGGCACTGGCGATGGCCGATTTGTGGTATTTCCTGGGATCGTCGACGACCAGGTAGATCACTCGGACCTCCTCGGGATCGATCAGCTGGGCCTTCGGATATTTCTCTTTAAGCTTCGCCAGACGCTCCTTGGCGAGAGCCACCATGGCGTCCCGATCTCCGAAGTTCATGGCGCCCGTCGGGCAAATCTTCACACAAGCCGGCACCAGCCCGTTGCTCACCCGGTCAATGCACATGGTGCATTTGGCAAGCCGCCCATCGGCTGCCTTCCGTGGGATGTCGTAGGGGCACGAGGAGCGGATTTCCTCGAACTGGGCCGCGACCTTCTTGGTGGCTTCCTTGTAGATCACCGCCCCGGTGGCCTCATCCTGGAGGACAGCGTCGGCCACATGCGCCTCGACAGCGTCCTTGCAGGGGGGAATCAGGCAATGGCGGCACTGATCGGCGAAGAAATACCAGGCCAGCTTCCCGTCCGTTTCCACCTCGCTGAACCGCACGAGTTTGAACGTGTCGGCGTCGAGATCCGGGGGATTCTGGTGGGATCCCGTGTTCTTGGTTGCCGAGGCCTTGTTCTGGTTCCAGTTCTTGCAAGCCACCTGGCATCCCCTGCAGGCCGTACAGCGCGTCGTGTCGATGAAAAAGGTTTTTCCTGCCATGGCTTATGCCCCCTTCTTGCGAACGTTGACCATGAAGGCCTTGGTTTCGGGAATACGGGTGTTGGGATCGCCCACGGAGGGGGTCAGCAGGTTCGCCGAATCGCCGCCGTCCTTGGGCCAGACCCACCCATAGTGCCACGGAAGTCCGACCTGGTGCACCTCGTTGCCGTGCACGATGAGGGGCTTGAGCCGCTTGGTCACGATTGCGACGGCGTCGAGGGACCCACGGGGCGATTCCACGAGCACCTTCTCCCCGTTCTTGATGCCTTTGAGCTTCGCCAGTTGCTCGCTCATCTCAACGAACATCTGGGGCTCGGCCTCGAGAAGCCACGGCAGCCAACGAGTCAGGACTCCCGTCTGCCAATGCTCGGTGACCCGATAGGTCGTTCCGACGAACGGGAATCCCGGATCGCAGGTTTTGATGACATCTTTTTCCGTTCCGAAGAGCGCAGCTACCGGATTGGTGAACTGTGCACTCAGGAGGTTTTTCTCCACAGGGCATTCCATGGGCTCGTAGTGCTCGGGGAACGGACCGTCCTTCATGCCCGGCCCGAAAATCGCGCCCATGCCGTCGACCCTCATGATGAAGGGGTACTTGCCCGCTTCGTGGTTGGACCCATCGGGATTCTTCATGGGATACCAAGGGCCGTCGGGGACATCGCCTTTCCACTTCTGGGTCGTGTACTTCCCGTCCTTGACCTCGCCCACGAATTCCACCACCACGCGTTTGGGGTCCCAAGGTCTGCCGGTGGGATCGCACGAGGCGCGGTTGTAGATGATCCTGCGGTTGACCGGCCAGCACCAGGACCACTTGGGATAGAGCCCGAGGCCGCTCTCATCTGTCTTATCCCGACGCGCCATGTTGTTCCCATCGGCGTTGTAGCTCTGGCAGTAGATCCAGTTGCCGCACGAGGTGGACCCGTCGTCCTTGAGCATGGCGAAAGCGGGAACCGGGTCGCCCTTTTTGTAGGTCTTGTCCTGAATGGTCACGTCCTGGGTGAAGGTCCCATTGACGGCCTTGGCCACGGCATGCGGATCGAATTTGCCGTCCTTCACGTAATCGAACTTCAGATTCAAAATGGGATCCGGGAAAGCGGACTTCTTGTCCGGTTTCGCATAGAGCTTCCGGATTTCCTTGAACAACTCGACGATGATATCCCCGTCGGGGAGGGCATCGCCCGGAGGGTTCTGAGCCTTGTAGCGCCACTGTACCCAGCGGCCGCTGTTGGAAATCGATCCTTCTTTTTCCAGAAAGGCCGAGCACGGCAGAAAGAAAACCTCGGTCTTGATCTTCTTGGGATTCATGCCGGGGCCCTTCCAGAAGGACGCCGTTTCGTTGTCGAACAGGTTCACGACGACCATCCAGTCAAGATTGGCGAGCGCCGCCCGGGTCTTGTTGGAATTGGCGCCGCTGCAGGCGGGATTCTGCCCCCACGAGAAGAAGCCGGTGAATTCCTTCTTGTACATGGCATCGAAGAGGTCCAACCAGCTGTAGGACTTCCCTTCCTCCAGCTTGGGGAGCCAGGAATAGCCGAAATCATTCTCCGGCTTGGCCGCATCACCGAAAAGGGATTTCAGGAAGCTGACTACGTACTTGGGCCGGTTCTGCCACCAGTTGGCACTCATGGGGTCCTTGGACACCGGCGTGTACTTCTTGTTGTAGTCCGCCAGGGTCGCCAGGGAGGCGCTCGGTGTCGGCAGATAGCCCGGCCAGATGTGGAACAGCAGTCCCTGATCCGTCGAGCCTTGAACGTTGGATTCCCCACGCAGCGCGTTCACCCCTCCGCCCGCGATGCCCATGTTCCCGAGCAGGAGTTGGATGATGGACATGGTGCGGATGTTTTGCACGCCGACTGTGTGCTGGGTCCAGCCCATCGCATACAGAATCGTTCCCGCCTTGTCCGGAGTACCCGTCGCGCTGTAGGCCTCGTAAACTTTCAAGAGGTCTTCCTTGGGCGTGCCGGTGATCTTCGAGACCGTATCGAGATCATACCGTTCGTAGTGCTTCTTCAGGAGCTGAAACACGCACCGGGGATCCTGTAGCGTGGGGTCCTTCTTGGGAAGACCGTTTTCATCCATGACGAAAGCCCAAGTGGACGCGTCATAGGAGCGTTTGTCTTTATTGTAGCCCGAGAAGAGCCCGTCCTGGAACCCGTACTTTTCCCCCACCAGATAGCTGGCGTTGGTGTACTGGGCCACGTAATCGACGAAATATTTCTTGTTTTCCAAAATATACTTGATCATGCCGCCCAGGAAGGCGATGTCCGTGCCCGAGCGCAAAGGCGCGTAGATGTCCGCCTTGGTCGACGTCCTCGTGAACCTGGGATCAACGTGGACGACTTTGGCCCCCTGGTCCTGCGCCTTCATGATCCAGCGAAAGGAAACCGGGTGATTTTCGGCGGGGTTGCTCCCCATGATGAGAATACAGTCGCTGTTCTTGAAATCGATCCAGTGGTTCGTCATCGCACCGCGTCCGAACGACTCTGCCAGAGCCGCAACCGTCGCGCTGTGTCAGATACGGGCCTGATGTTCGATGTACACCACTCCGAGGGCACGCAGCATGGCTTGGTAAACCCAGCATTCCTCGTTGTCCAGGGCCGCGCTGCCCACCGAGGCGATCCCGTTGCACCGATTGACCACCTGACCCTGTTCGTTTTTCGTCACAAAGCTCTTGTCACGGCTGGCCTTGACGCGCTTGGCGATTTCTTTCAGGGCCCAGTCCCAGGTCTTGGTCTGCCACTTGTCGGCCCCAGGGGCCCGGTAGAGCACTTTGGTGATGCGCTTGTCATTCTGGGCGATCTGATAAGACGATGCCCCCTTGGCGCACAGCGAACCCTGGTTGATCGGGTGATCCGCGTCCCCCTCAGTGTAGATCACTTTGCCGGTCTTCTTGTCCGTGTGACAGATGATGCCGCAACCGACCGAGCAATAACAGCATATCGTCGGCGTCTCTTTGGCATCCTTCGTGCGCAGCTCCCAGGCATAGGCCTGAACCGGAGCCAGGTTGAGGCCCATTCCGTTCAAGGCCAAACCGGCCGTCGCCGCACCCGAGATTTTGAGAAAATCCCTGCGAGTCAGCTTCATGAACCATGCCCTCCCGGAAAAGCAGGGGGTTGAAGCCCCTGCGGGCAGGATCCCTCCAGCCCCGCCCTTCCGTACTGTCTCCCGATATCCCTGACGGTTGATGGATGAAAAGACCTCTCCCCAAATCGAGAAGATCCTTCGATGCATGGGATCGTGAGACGGCCTCACCTCCTTCATGTTTGAATGGGCGCAGATGACATGACGATCGTTCGAAGATATTAGGCGTGTCGCTTGATTCGGACGGGTGGACGAGTGAAGCGCTTTCCCGTGGGGAGAACGTCTCCCCCGCATTACATTCGCTGATGTCCGGCCGAGCGGAAACATTTTCAGGAGCAGCCTGAGGATGTCCCCCCCTTCACGCTGCCTGGCGCGGACCACATGGCAAACGTGGATTTCATTGTAGGGCAGCGCTCACAGAATTGTCAATCTTTCTTGAGAAAAAAGGGGCAATGCCGAGCACACCCGGGGTTCGTTCCTGCGTCCCAGCTAGTCTTGGGAGGAGTCCCCAGCCCCCGGGACAGCCTTGACCCCGCCCGCACGACCCAATCGATCCGGGCCGACGCATTTGCCGTTGAGACTCGGAATCAGAATCAGTATATTGCCATCCCCCCGTTTCCATCGAACCCTCGGCGGGATGGGGAGGCCATCGCCACGAAGACTGTCAACCAGGATCCGGGGAGCCCATGAATTCAAACGAAAGAAATCTCTTGGCCAGGGAAGGTTTTCGACGCGGACTGCACAAAGGGTGGTCCGGCTTCTTATGGATGATGCGGATCCTTATCCCGGTTTCCTTCCTGACCTCCCTCCTGCAGTGGAGCGGTCTCCTGCAACAGATCGAAGGCGTTGTGAGTCCCGCCATGCGATGGATGGGACTCCCTCCCGCGGCGGCCCTACCGATCCTCATGGGACTCCTCACCAACATCTACGGCGGCATTGCCTCCATGATCGTCCTGCCGCTCACGGCCCCGCAAATGACGCTCATCGCCATTTTTCTCCTCATCGCCCACAACATGATCCAGGAGGGCGTGATCCAGGCCAATTCAGGGATTCACCCCGTCAAAGCCACCGCATTCCGCCTGATCGCCGCCGTGGCCACCACAATGATCTGCGCGCGCTTCCTTGGTTCGGAACCGATTCTTTTGGGTGAGGCAGCCGGTGGGGCTCCGGTCGCGCAACCGTTCCAGGAGATGCTGATCGCCTGGTTGCGCGTCAGCGCCCGGCTCGCGGCAAAGATCTTCGTGATCATCATGCTCATCTTGACGCTTCTCGAAATGCTCAAGTCACTGGGATGGATCCAGCCGATCGTCGAGCTTTTCTCGCCGGCCCTCTGGATTCTCGGAGTCAGCAGAAAGGTGGGCATGCTGTGGCTAACCGCGGTGGTGTTCGGTCTGGGATACGGCGGTGCGGTGATCGTTGAAGAAGCCAAACAGGGAAATCTCCCCCATGAGGATCTGGAGATCCTTCACCTGTCGATCGGGATCAACCACTCCATGATCGAGGATCCGTTGCTCTTCATGGCCTTGGGACTGAGCGCGTTTTGGCTCTACGTGCCCCGCCTCCTGATGGCCATCCTCGCCGTCCACGCCCTGCGGCTCTGGCACCGTTATCGACCGGCATAGAATCTCGACAAGCGTTTCTCAAGATGGGACGGTTTCTCCGGGTCCGTTTCGTCCGCCCGGCGGATGCTCCAAGGATCGGAACGCCTGCCTCGATTCCCTGACAAAAGCCCGAACCCGACCCCGTTCCTTTCGGCCGTCCCGTCCTTCCAGCCCGGTGTGAGCGTCCACGCCGACGGGGCGGACCCGCGCGATGGCTTCACGCACGTTCTCGGGACGGAGCCCCCCCGCCAGGATCACCGGATGGGCGGAACCTTCGACCAGTTGACGGCTGACCGCCCAGTCGTGAGGCTTACCGGTAGCACCGCAGGCGGAGGTCTCGGGATCGAAGGTGTCGGTGAGGAAGGCGTCGACAAAGGGTTGGTAGGCCTGCTGCCGATCCAGCAGCTCAGAAACGGAAGACTCCCCAACCACGAGGCTCTTGATGACGGTGTATCCCGGAGCGGCCGCCCGCAACCGCGAGAGCTCCCGGAGCGGGATCTCACCGTGAAGCTGGATCGTTGTGAGTCCCGTTTTCCGGCAGAGATCGAGGACCTCATGGGCGGAGTTGAGGTACGTGATCAAAACGCCCCGATCCCCCAGTGAAAGCCGGTGGACGATTTCCCATGCAGCCTCGGGGGTGATCTCCTCCGGGTGCACCGTCAATCCGATGGGAAACCCAATCCAATCGACCCCTTCTTCCAGAAGCATGCGCCCTTCTTCCAGATCGAGGACACCGGCGACCTGCACCAATCCATGCCGGACCGGCCACCTGCCCACCAGATTGCCCATCAGCGAGAATCCTCATCAAAGAGGACCTGGAGGACCGAATCGATCCGATGCAGCTGCAGGAGGAGACCGATGCGGTCGGCTTCGCTGAGCTGCCCCCGTTGCCGCTGGGCGTCGCACTCCTTCAATGCTCCGAGCAGAGCAAAAACGGCGGCCTCTACGTTGAGATCGTTGTTCATGTAGGCTTCAAACAACTCGATCAGAGGCCCCACACACCCCTCCCTGCTGCCCGGGGCCGGAACCGTTCCGCCGGCCGGCGCGAGCGCCCGCATGAACGAACGCAGTTCCTCGAGCACGACGCAGGCCTTTTCGAGGTGCGAGTGGGTGAAGTTCTGACGCACCCGATGCTTGCCGAAAATGAGGTAGAAGCGGACCTGCTCCCCCGTGTAACCCTTCTGCAGCACATCCTCGAGATAAACAATGTTGCCCACGCTCTTGGACATTTTCTTCCCGTTCACGAGAAGGTGCTCGCAATGCATCCAATGCCGACAGAATTCCCTCCCCGAAGCCGCCTCGATGATGGCCAGATTGTAGTCGTGGTGCCGGTACAGATTGTCGATGCCGCCGCAGGCCAGATCGATCTCATAACCGAGATATTTCGTGATCATGGCAGGATCCTGAATGTTCCAGGACGGCCTTCCCCTCCCCATCGGAGCGTCCCAGCAGACGGTGTCCCCCTCCCCGCAACCGTGCCACAGGATGAAGTCCCCCAAATTCCAGCGTCTTCCCGGATAGGTGTCCTGCTTGAACCGACGCTTTGTCCGGGGCCAACGCGTCATGTCGAGGCCGTACAAGCGGCCGAAACCCTTAACCGTGAGGGGGTCGAAAAAAACGTCCCCCTTGTGCGCATAGGCACAGCCCTTGTCCAGCAGGATCCGGATGAGTGCCACGGCCTGATCGACACTGGTGGACGAGCGTGGGAGCAGGTCCGGTAGCGCAATCCGGAGGATCCGGCATTCCCGCTGAAACCTCCTGGCGTTGGTTTCCGTTAGGTCACGCACGTCCGTGCCGACCCGTTCGGCTTCGGCCAGCGCCTTGTCTTCGATATCCGTCAGATTCATCACGCGCCGCACGCCGTAACCCAAGTATTCCAGGTAGCGCTCGAGCACGTCCTCCCACAAAAAAGTCCGGTAGTTGCCCAGGTGGGGACGCCCGTAGATGGACGGGCCACAGGTAAACATCCTGACCTCCCTGCCGTCACGGGGCTCGAAAGGCATGATGCATCGGTCCATGGTGTTGTACAGTCTGAGCATGTCTCTCCTCATGTCACGGTTTTCCCCCTTCGCTGGGGGCCTTGAACCCGATTCCCCACGAGCCCTCTCATTTTCACGACCGGTGACGCTCATGGCCGCCATCATAGCAGCCCCGACCCGAGGCCGCAAATCGGGACCGCCCCATCGAACGGGACGAGTAGGGCGGCTTTTGGGCAACGCAGCCCCCCGCCCCCTGGATCCTATGGTCTCGTGTCGGCTGTGGCGTGGACTCCTGCACTGGACTCCCTAATGGCATTCGAGCTATAAGGCGAGGGTGCCCGTCCCGGGCCCTGGGGGGCCATCGTCCCGAGATGTTCGGGCCGGTGCGAACCGAAACCCCGGCCCAGTGAACGATGAGAGGATTCCCCATGCCCAGACGAAACCTTTGGGTCACCGCCTTAATGCTCGTGGGACTCACCGGTCTGTTCCTTTCCCTTCCCGCTGAGACGCAATCCGTCTCGCAAGTCCGTCGCCCCATCGAAGGAGGGGCATCCGGCGGCATGAGCCTCATGCAGGCCGCAGTCCTGGGTCTGGTGGAAGGGCTCACGGAGTATCTCCCGGTCAGCTCCACGGGACACCTGCTCATCGCCGAGCGCCTGATGGGGATCGGCGGGGACACCGGCGCCGCCGCGTCGCACACTGAGAAGGATGCGGCCGATGCCTATGCGATTTGCATCCAGGCGGGTGCCATCGTCGCGGTGCTCGGGCTGTACTTCAGGAGAGTGAAGCAGATGCTCCTTGGACTCATGGGCCGAGATCCCGCGGGGCTGCGATTGCTGGTGTGCCTTTTTTCCGCGTTTCTGCCGGCGGCTATCCTGGGGACCCTTCTCCACCGCACGATCAAGACGTACTTATTCGGACCCTGGCCCATCGTCGCGGCCTGGCTGGTGGGCGGGGTGGGAATTCTGTGGATGGCACGTCAAGCCAAAGGGCCGGGGAAGAGCGTTCGTCACGAAAAGACAATGGCAGACCTCAACATTCGAATGGCCCTGGTGATCGGGCTGGCCCAGTGCGCGGCCATGTGGCCCGGAGTGAGCCGTAGCCTTGCGACCATCCTCGGCGGACTTCTGGTCGGGCTTCCAACGGCCGTTGCCGTAGAATTCAGTTTTCTGCTGGGGGTGATCACCCTGGGCGCGGCGACGACCTTCGATGCCATTCAACATGGGCGGGAGATGCTCGCGACCTTCGATGCCGCTTCGCTTCTCCTGGGGCTCGTGATTGCCTTTCTGTCCGCTGTGGCATCGGTGAAGTGGATG
>CAZGQL010000060.1:3965-14258 GCA_964527905.1 uncultured Syntrophobacteraceae bacterium | reverse complement strand
ATCCTACTTGAACCACCACGACCTCCAGATTTTCGGATACTACCGAATCGGGATTGCCGTGGTGGCGACGGTCCTGATTCTGGTGGGGATCCTCTGAGCCGTTACTCCTCGTCGGACACGCCGCAGGTCCCTCCCTCCGCCTCGGCACAACGTTGGATGAGAACCTTGTCCACCCGACGCCGGTCCATGTCGACGACCTCGAAACGAAACCCCGCACAGGAGAAATGGTCCCCGCTCACAGGGATCTTCTTGAGGCAGGTCATCACCAGACCCCCGAGGGTCTGGTAATGGCCGGCCTTTTCTCCGGGAAGCCGCTTCACCTGGAGTAGTTCCTTGAGCTCGTCCAAGGGCAGCATTCCATCCACGAGCAGTGAACCGTCTTCGCGCTTGATGACGGCCGGCTCCCCCTCCTCATCCATCCACGGGATGTCCCCGATGATGGCCTCGAGGATGTCGTTCAAGGTCACGATCCCTTCGATGGTTCCATACTCGTCCACCACCAGGGCGAACTCCATGCCCGATTCCTTGAAACGCTCCATCACGTCGAGCAAAGGCATATCCTCGTGCACGAACAGGGGTTGTCTCAGGCATGCCCTGATGTCGAAGGACCCCCCTTTGAGCGTGCGGGCCAAGAGATCGCGAACGAACAGAACCCCCACTAGGTTGTTGAGACGCCCCTGACAAACGGGGAAACGGGAATAAACGCTTTTCGAGATCTTGCGTCTGAGCCTTTGGGGGGGGTCATTGAGATCCAGCCATTCGACGCTGCCCCGCGGGGTCATGGCGACCCCCACGCGACGCTCCCCGAGTCGCATGACCCGCTGCAGCATCTCCTGCTCTGCCTCCTCGAACACGCCCGCCACGGCGCCCTGTTTGATGAGCAGCCGAATTTCCTCCTCGGTTACGGGTGGTTCAGTGGACGGCCGAACCCCGGCGAGCCGGAGAACCCAGTCGGTGGAGCCGCTCAAGAGTCTCTCCACCGGGGAAACCAGCAAGGCAAGTCTCCGCATGGGGGCGGCCACCATGGACGCGACCCGCTCCGGGTTGTTGAGCGCGACTCGTTTAGGCACCAACTCCCCGAGCACTAGAGACAGGAACGTGATCCCGAGCACCACCATTCCGAAACCGATGGACTCCGCATAGGGCGCGAGCGGCTCGAAGGCGAGCAAACGGTGCTCGACTTCGATGGCCAGGGTTTTTCCCCCAAAAGCACCGCTCACGATTCCCACGAACGTGATGCCGATCTGCACGGTGGAGAGCAATTGGTTGGGCGCATTGGCCAGATCCAGAGCCTCCCGCGCCCGTTTGTTGCCATCCTCCGCCCACTGCTGGAGACGGGGTTTTCTCGCGGAGACCACGGCGATCTCCGACATGGACAACAATCCGTTCATGAGGATGAGACCAAGCACAATCAAGATGTCCAACCCCAGGGAGCCCATCGTTTCCACCCATCGACGACACCGTTCTTTGAGGATTTTCGGGCGGGCCAAACGCCTGAGGGCACCGCCCGTCCCGAGGTCCGGAAGCACTGGGGAATCGTCCAAGAACAAGCATGCGGAAATGGGGCGGGAATAAACCGCGCCCCTACGGCATGAGTGGTGTACTGGGGAGGGGCGGGGGTTGTCCCGCCCGAGGCCCGGGTTTTCAAAAGCCTTTTTCTTCTTGGACGAGTTCCAAGACCTAGAATGGCGTCACGCTGCTTGCCTGGGCCCCCTTGTCACCTTGTCTTTCCACGAAGCTCACCAGGGTCCCCTCGGTAAGATCCTTGAACTTGCCGCCAAGCACGGCATTTTCGTGAAAATAGATCTCTCTTCCGTCCAACGTCACCAAGAACCCATACCCCTCGTCAAGAAACAGCTTATCCACCCGGGCCGTGGGCTTTTCATCATGGGTTTTGACCTCACCGCGCTGTCGACCCGCGTAGGATTTCAGCTGTCGCTCGGCCACATCGAACGTGCTCACGATCGCAGCCCGAAGGTCTTCTCCGGGCTCACGCTTCACCACCACCTCGCCTCCGGGCACGGTGAGCTCAATGCGGATGGTGTAGGGATGGCCTTTCTTTTGACTCCGATGGGGCACCTCCACCATGACGCGACAACTGATGATATTGTCGTGAAACGTCCGAAGCTTGCCAGCCTTGTCATGAATGAGATCTCGAAGTTCGTCCGTGAGCTCCACGTTGCGCGAACTGACTTCCAAAGGAACCTTCATGTCTCATCCTCCCCTTGGCAGGCACCCGGCACGGGTGCGGTTCATCATCGGGGCCCCTGCCCCGCTTCCCCGTCTTCCCCCTTGAGCCAGGACTTGACGAGGATTTCGGAATGGAGTGTGCGGTGCACAGGGCACCGGTCTGCGATCTGCAGCAGTCTCGTGCGCTGGGATTCCTCGAGCGGACCCGTCAAATCGATCTCGCGCTCGATCACGTCGATGGAGCCCTCCCGGGTCGTGCACTCGGCACAGTCCGTCGCATGGACCTTGCGGTGCTTCAGGCGCACCGTGATGGCATCCAGCGGGAGCTGCTTGCGGTCCGCATACATCCTCAAGGTCATGGAGGTGCAAGCTCCCAGGGCAGCCACCAGAAGGTCATACGGAGAAGGCCCCGTGTCGGCCCCTCCCACCGAGATCGGTTCATCGGCGACGAGATGATGACCATTGGCGGTGATTTCAGTCTGATAACCGATCTTGCCGGTTCGAACCACTACGCGGTTGTCCGTGAGGTCCCTCGAAGGACTCAAAGGGGCCTCCAATTCCGGTATGTATTTGGCGGCCCAGGCCGCGAGCACGTCTCCCAGGTATTTCGCATCGGCCCGGTCGGAGAGGAGATGGTCGCTTTGATCCAGCGACACGAAACTCTTGGGGTGCCTTGCGACCTGATAGATCTTGGCCGCCTGGTCAATGCCGACAACTGTGTCCCGAGGCGAGTGAAAGAGGATCAGCGGTCGGTTCAGACCCTCGATGGCCTCTTCCATCCGCGTCCGCTCCAATTCATCGAGAAAGTCCCTGGTGAGCACAAACTCCTGACCGCCCAAACGGACAGGCGCCTCCCCGAATTCCTCGATCTCGCGAGCCCTGCTCCCCAAGCGACGCTTCAAATCCGTCAGATCGAAAGGCGCGGCTATGGTGGCCACCGCCGCCGTCGAAGGGATGCGGGACGTGGCTTGCAACACGGCCGCACCACCGAGGGAGTGGCCGATGAGAAGCCTCGGAGCCTCGAAGTTCTGGGCCAGAAACTCGGCAGCGTGAACAAGGTCGGACACGTTGGTCCGGAAGCTCGTTTGAGAAAATTCCCCTTCGCTCTCCCCCAAACCCGTGAAATCGAAGCGCAGGACGGCCAGGCCCCTCCGCGCAAGTGCTTGGTTGATCTGGAACACCGCGTTCAGGTTCTTCGTACACGTGAAGCAATGGGCAAACAGGGCATAAGCGCGCGGTCTGTCATCTACCGGCAAGTCGAGCCGACCGGACAGGCGCTCCCCCCGCTCGTTGAGAAACGAAACCTTCAAGAAATGCATGGTTCCTCCGCCGATCCTACCAGTCATAGAACAGGTCGGCCCCGTTGAGGACCTCGCAACCGTCGGCCGTGATCCTCACCATGTTTTCCAGTCTCACCCCGCCGAGCCCGGGCACGTAGATCCCCGGCTCGACGGTGACGACCATGTTCGCCTCCAGGACCGTAGGCCCGTGCCGGCGCAGTCCGGGCTTTTCATGTACCGCCAATCCCACGCCATGGCCCAAGCCGTGTCCGAACTGATCGCCGTATCCGGCGGAAGCGATGATCCCGCGCGCCACCCCATCCACCTCAACCGAATCCTTGCCCGCCCGAATCGCCTCCTGCGCCGCAAGTTGCGCCTCCCTGACGACGCGATAGATTTCCCGAATCCGCGCATCCGGCTCTCCGGAAACCCATGTCCGAGTCATGTCCGAGCAGTAGCCGTCGAGCCTGGAGCCCAAATCCAGGATGACCGGTTCCCCGATCCCGATGATCCGGTCACCAGGCTCCGCGTGCGGCAGCGCCGCGTTGGGCCCACTGGCCACGATGGGTGGAAACGACACCCCGTCGCCTCCGTTCTCACGGATGGAACGCTCGATTTCCCAGGCCACCTCCCGTTCTCTCCTGCCCGGCCTTAGGTTCTTCCAAACCGCTTCGAGCACCCGTTCCGTCAGGGCCAAAGACGCCTTGATCCGATGGATTTCCTCCGCGTCCTTGATGACCCGAAGCTTTTGAACAAGGTCCTCGCAAGGAACCACCTCGGCGCTGGGGCGGGCCGCGCGAAGCGCCTCACTCAACTCGATGAACCGCTGGTAGGTCAGGAAATCCCTTTCAAACCCCACGCGATTCACTTCAAACGCCGAAAAGAGCTCCGGGAGCACTTGACCGAATCCCACCGAATAGACGACGCAGTCGAAATCCGGGGCCTCCGACCTCGCCGACTCCTGATAGCGGAAATCCGTCAACAACGCCTGGCTGGAACCTGAAACGAGCAAGTAGCCCGAGCTTTCGGTCAGCAGAAGGTCTTCGGCCGTGTAACCGCTCAAGTAACGGCGGTTTTCCGGTACCGCCACCAGAAAAGCATCGAGCCCTTCCCGATCCATCAAGGACCGAAACCGTGTCAGACGCTCCACGTAGGGACTGCTCAGCATGCCGCGATTCTCCCCCCTCAATGCGTTATGGGATCCCTGACGCTTCGAATCTGTCAGCCTGCAAGACAGGGCGATGGGCGCAGAGGCAAATACCCCCCGTTAGGGTTCTGCTGCAACATATCGCACCCACCGGTGTTTTTGAATTGATTTCAGTGCTCCTCCTCTTTTCCTAAAAATGGATCTTCCAGATGCACTCCGCAATGGTGGCCGGACCGGCGAGGCTCCACAAAAAATTTGGGCAATCTTTTCGACGCATGTTATCTTTCCGTGCCTCTGGCGAACTCACCGTGAAAAGGAGCAACCCTGCCATGTACGCGAGAATGCTGGTCCTTCGGTTTTCCAGGGAAATCGTGGAAAAACCGATCATCACCAATCTGGTTCGAGATTACAACCTCACGTTCAACATCCTCAAGGCTCAGATCTATCCCCGCAAGGAGGGTATCGTCGTCCTGGAGCTCCAAGGCACACGCGAGGATTACGATCGCGGCATTGCCTACCTCAAGTCTTGCGGGGTCGAGATCGAACCCGTCGCCCACGGCATCCGTCGCGATGACAACCTCTGCTACCAGTGTGGGGCCTGCACCGCCGTGTGCCCCACGGGGGCTCTGCACATCGAGCGCCCCGAAATGGCTGTTTTGTTCGAGTCGGAGCGATGCAGTGCCTGCGAGCTGTGTGTGAAGGCGTGCCCATCGAGAGCCATGGTCGTGACCTTTGATCGAGGGGTCGTATCCTGACGTGCACGGGAGCCGGAACCGGTCGCGCTCCCGTGCTGGGTCCTTTATCGGCACTTTTCCCCCTCATCCCCCTTCCCAACGGACGGCTTCAAAACGTGCGTATCGCTGTTGCCATGAGCGGCGGCGCGGACAGCCTCCGGGCCGCCGCCATCCTGAAAGCCGAGGGACATCGGGTGATCGGCTTCCACATGCGCATCCAGCCCGACTCTCGAACGAACCGTTGGAACGCCGAGGAGATCCACGCGCAACGCCAAAGGAATCTTCAGCGACTGGCCGATTGGCTCTCGATCCCTTTGTTTTTTGTAGACCTGCGCGAGCGCTTTGCCGAGCAGGTGCTCACCCCCTTCATCGAAACGTACCGGAGCGGCCTCACCCCCAACCCCTGCGTCCTTTGCAATCCACGGATCAAGTTCGGCATCCTGCTCGAACACGCCATCGGGATGGGGGCGGACCGTTTCGCCACCGGGCATTATGCTCGGATCCTTCCCTCCGAGGGGACCACGGGGGAACTCCGGCTGGCACGCGGTCGCGATCGGCTCAAGGATCAATCCTATTTCCTCTTCGGGCTGACCCAGCGACAGCTCGCCTTGACGCTTTTTCCGCTAGGTGATTCCTTGAAGACGGAAACCACCGCCTGGTCCGGCGAAATTCCGGTGGAATCCTTGCTGTCCGAGGAAAGTCAGGAAATATGCTTCATCCCTCACGGGCGCTACCATGAATTCATCTCTGAACAGCTTGGGGACATCGCCCCGGAGCGCGCTGGGCCCATAGTGGACCTCGAGGGCAGGGCCATCGGCCGACACAAAGGGATTTGGGCCTATACGATCGGACAGCGAAGAGGCCTTGGCATCGCCTCGACGGCTCCCTACTACGTGGTGGGCATCGACGCGGGGACCAACACCGTCCGCGTGGGGCGCGTCGAAGACTTGAGCCGTCGCGTCATCACGGTATCGAGGATCAACTGGATCGCCATGCCGCCTCCCGCGAATGCGATCGTTTGTTCGGTCAAGATCCGAAATCAGCATGTCCCGGCGAGGGCACAGGTGACACCCCAGGGAGCCGACCATGTCGAGGTGCGGTTCGAACAGCCGCAGCGTGCGGTGACTCCCGGTCAAGCCGCCGTCTTTTACGACGGCGAGATCGTGCTCGGGGGCGGCGTCATCCAGCCGTAAGCTCAACGACCCATGGAGAGGTATTTCCCGATGGCCAGGACCGCCGCTCTGGAAACCCTGGGGTGCAAGATCAACCAGTATGAATCGTCCCACATGCTGGATTCCCTGCGGGAAGCCGGGTATCATGTGGTTTCTTTTCGCGATCCGGCCGACGTGTACATTGTCCACAGCTGCTCGGTGACCGGCAGTGCCGCCTACCAGTCGCGACAACTTCTCAGAAGGGCTCTTCGGATCCAGCCACAAGCCGCCGTCGTTCTGGCGGGATGCAACGCCCACATGGAAAAGGAGCGCATTCTGTCGGAGCGCCTCGCAACCCATCTCTTGGGGAATCTGGAAAAGCTCAATTTGCTTCACTGGATCACACAACCGGGAACCCTGGACCATCCCTGCTGCCGCGTGGGGAACCTCCGCGAGCAGCCCCCCCTGCCCCTCGCACCGTTGCCCGTCGGCCGGATGCACCTCGAACGCACCCGGGCATTTCTTAAGGTGCAGGACGGTTGCGATGCCTTCTGCTCCTACTGTGTGGTGCCCCACACACGCGGAAGAAGCCGCAGCTTGCCTTTGCCTGAGGTCCATGACCAATTGGACCGCTTTCTGGGCTTGGGATACTTGGAGGTAGTGCTCACCGGCATTCACTTGGGTCAGTGGGGCAATGATCTGCAACCCAAACAGAGCCTTGCCGAGCTTCTGAAATCCATCGGGGAGAACGCACCGCCGGCCCGCCTACGCCTGAGCTCCATCGAACCGATGGAATGGACCGAGGAATTGCTCGATGTCCTGTCCAGCGAGCCTTGGATCTGCCCACACTTCCATGTCCCGATGCAGCACGGCAATGCCGACATTCTGAGTGCCATGGGTCGCCCGTATACCCCAGCACAGTATCGGGACCTGGTGAATGCCATTCGATTTCGTTTCCCGCAGGCCGCCATTGGAGCGGACGTCATGGTCGGCTTTCCGGGAGAGACGCGACGTCGTTTCGAGGACAGCTATGAATGGATCAAGCATCTGCCCCTCACTTACCTTCACGTTTTCCCCTTCTCGCCCCGGCCCGGGACGGAGGCGGCCCGCCTGCCGGGGCGGATCACGGGTGACGAGCTGCGTCAGCGAGCCAAGGTGCTTCGGGACCTCGGAGTTGAAAAGCGGGACGCGTTCGAGCGGACTTGTATCGGCCGCGAGCTCGACGTTCTCATCGAGCGTGAGGTCACTCCCGGGTGGTACGAAGGCATTTCGGCCAATTATATCAGAGTCCGTTTTCCGCGCGAAAGCTCGGCCTCGGGTTCCGGATTCACCAAGGTTTTCGTCTTTGAAAAAACCCCCCATGGGATGACTGGAAGGATCGCTACATGAAGGCAGCGATCTACTGATTCATGTCTCGTTCCGAAATCTTCAAGGTTGAATACAGTCCGAGCAGACCACCCACACGCTGGGCCATTTTGTTGAAGAACCGATACTACAAGGACATGCGGGCGGGGGCTTCAAAGACGAATATCTCAACGCTGTTGGGATGTCCGGACAATTCATGCAATGGGGTTGTATTTCTGACCGCTTGGGGAATCCTGACCGAGACAACAATACAAGCCATCCATATTCTCCAAACTGGACATAGATCAATGTCGAAACACAACAATCTCCTCTTGCGAATTCCTGCAATAAATGAGAAGGTATTTACATAATGAGGGGCAGCAGTCATCTCGGGTTTTTTCAGCAATGCATGGAGGAAAGAAAATGAGCCGATCCATACTGGTCCCCCAATCGAGAAAAGTTGTTCGATGTTTTTGCCGGACGGGCTTCTTGTGTTTCCTTTTGTTGAGTTCCGTGCATCCTGCTGGAGCGGCCGGTGTCCCGTCCGCAGACCTGACCCAAGCTCAAAGGATCGCGCAGGCCGAACCTGCCGGCTCCGTCCAGCCGGCCGCACCCACTCCCCTTGCCACGTCCCAACCCCCTGCCGAAGGCACCCCCACCCCGGATGCGGCAGTGATCAAGAGCGTCCGGGAAGCCTTGTTGAGGGAGAACTTCACTTACACGCCGAAGAACCTCATCAATCCATTCGTTGCGTTCATCACCGCCACTGAAGCGGCTCCTCCAACCGTCGTAGCGGAAGACGACGAACTGGGACCTCCTGCGGAACCGCAACGGCCCCTCACTCCACTACAGAAGATGAAGATCAGCGAGATCGAGAAGGGTCTCAAGGCCATCACTTGGGGGGATCTCGGGCGCAGAGCGATCATCGAAGATGCCGCGGGCAAGGGCTATATTGTTGGAGTAGGGACCCCGGTGGGCGAGAAAAACGGGGTTATCACCGAGATTTTTAATGACCACCTGGTGATTCAGCAGGAATTTTGGGACAAGAAAAGCAAACGAATGGTTCCGCAAAACGTCATCGTGAAGCTCGTCAAGGTCCAACCCAAATGACACCGCTCCCAGGAGCCCAAGGCTCCTGCGGCCGCGGCATCGCCTCCGCTCCGGTGCCGCGGCCCCTCTTCCCTTCGGGATGGCTCGGTTTCCAGGGGATCACCAGCGCTTGAGCATGGCCAGAAACATGATGGCGGCACCGACGGAGATCCCCATGTCTGCCACGTTGAACGCCGGCCAGTGGTAGGCCCCCACATAAAAATCCAAGAAATCGATCACTTCACCCAGCCTGACCCGATCGATGAGATTGCCGAGTGCGCCGGCGATGATCAAGGCGTACGCCGTCCGGTTGGCGACGTCCCGCTTGTCCAGCTTCGTGTAGGCCACCAGCAGCCCCACGACAATGACCAACGCCAGCCCCACGAAGAAAAACTGCCTCCACCATGAGGCCGCACCCGCGAACAGGCTGAACGCCGCGCCCGTGTTTCGGACATGGACCAAATTGAAGAAGCCGGGCAGGATCTCCCTGACACTGTGGAGCGGCATCAGGCTGAACACCAGAAATTTAGTCAACTGGTCCAGAACCAGAACCGTACCCGCCAGTACAAACAAGTACGTCATGAGGAGTCAGCCTTTTGTTAGGGGCAAGAATCGCCGGGAGCCCGTTGCTCCGCCAACGTCGGTTCGCGGGAAACACCCCCCTAGGATTCCTCCCTCGAAGAGGGACTGGGAGGGACCCGGCACAAATGATTGGGTGATGCCTTAAGCGGACGCGTCGTTCCCGGTCACCGCCTCATGACAGCGATGACAAATCGTGGGATGGGCATCGAATTGCCCGACGGTTTTCGCGCGAACCCAGCAGCGCTGGCACTTCTCGCCCTCAGCCGGGCTGACGCGAATCCAGAGCCCTTCGATCTCGGCCCCCTCCACGAAGGCGCTCAAGTCGTTTCGATCCCGATCCACGAAAGAGACTCCCGAAACGATCAGCACTGTCCGAAGGAGCTCCTCCTGTCCCTGAAACGCGTCGCTCCAAGCCGGTGGCATCGCCAGCTCGACCTGCGCATCCAGAGGGTGGCCGATGGTCTTCGCCTGTCGGGCTCCTTCCAGGACCCGGGCCACCTCCGTTCGGAGGGCCAGGATCTTTTGCCACCGGTCGTTCAAAGCCTCATCACGCCATTGCGGCATGATCGATGGAAACTGCTGCAAGTGGACCGATTCCGAGGGGCGCTGCGGCAGGTGACCCCAGGCTTCCTCGGCGGTGAAGGAAAGCACGGGCGCCATGAGCCTCAACAACGCCGTCAGGATCTCGTACAGGGTGGTTTGAGCCGCCCGCCGCTCCAAGCTCCTCGGGGGCGATGTGTAGAGGCGGTCCTTGAGGATGTCGAGATAGAACGCGC
>CAZGQL010000060.1:648-3953 GCA_964527905.1 uncultured Syntrophobacteraceae bacterium | reverse complement strand
TCGACCACACAGTAGTTGTGCAGGGCGTGGTAAACACGGTGGAATTCGAACCGATCGTAACCGGCTCGGACCTTCTGGATCAATTCCTGGAGCTGATGGAGGGCGAACCGGTCCAGCTCCTCCAACCGATCGTAGGGCACCGCGTCGCTTCCCGGGTCAAAATCATAGAGATTGCCCAAGAGAAAACGGCACGTGTTTCGGATCCTCCGGTACGCTTCGCTCAAGCGCTTCAGGATGTCGGGGGAAATGCGGATGTCGTCCCGGTAGTCCTCCGCGGACACCCAGAGACGCAAGATCTCCGCTCCGTATTGGCGAATGATCTCCTCAGGCGCGATCACATTGCCCAATGACTTGGACATCTTGTACCCCTGCCCGTCCACCACGAATCCGTGGGTCAGGACCGTGCGGTACGGAGCGGCGTTTCGGGTCCCGACCGCCGCGAGGAGCGAGGAGTGGAACCAGCCCCGGTGCTGATCGCTGCCTTCCAGATACATGTCGGCGGGGGAACGGAGCTGCGGGCGTCGCTCGAGAACGGCGGCATGGGAGGTCCCCGAATCGAACCAGACGTCCAGGATGTCCATCTCCTTCTCGAAATCCGCGCTGCCGCACTCGGCGCACGTCGTTCCCGCAGGCATGAGCTCCGACGGCTGCCTCTCAAACCAGCAATCGGCACCTTCCTGCTCGAAAAGCCTGACGACGTGATCGAAAATCGCCTGACTGGACAGGAGCGCACCACATTGTTTGCACGTGAACACGGTGATCGGTACCCCCCAGGAGCGTTGCCTGGAAATACACCAATCCGGGCGGTTGGCAATCATGTTGTGGATGCGGTCACGCCCCCAGCCCGGGATCCACTCGACGCGGTCGATCCACTCCAAGGCCTTCGCGCGCAGGTCGTTGTGCTCCATGGAAATGAACCACTGCTCCGTCGCCCGGAAAATGACCGGTTTCTTACAGCGCCAGCAGTGCGGGTAGCTGTGTTGAATCTCGCTCTCCCGGATGAGACGGCCCATTTCCCTAAGTTTGGCCGTGACCGCCTGGTTGGCGTCAAAAACGAACTGACCGGCGAAGAACGGCACGTCCGCCGTGAACCGACCTTCGTCGTCGACCGGGGAGTAAACCGACAGGCCGTGCTCAAGAGCCATGTCATAGTCCTCGCGCCCGTGACCTGGAGCCGTATGAACACAGCCCGTTCCGGCGTCCAAAGTCACGTGGGACCCGAGGACCAACACAGAATCCCGTTCGATGAACGGATGCACACAGCGATGACCGCTGAGCTCATGGGAACTGAAGCGCCGAACCACCCGAGGCTCCGACAGGCCAAAGACCCTGGCGCAGGGTTCGAGCAGCCCCTCGGCAAGGATCCACACCTCACCTCCAGCCTCCACCGCCACGTATTCGAAATCCGGGTGCAGGGTGATGGCCAGGTTCGCGGGAAGAGTCCAGGGGGTGGTGGTCCAGATGAGGACGAACACCTCCCGCCCCGCAAGCTCCGGAAAGACATCGCGGCTTTCCGGCCGCATGGGAAACTTCACATAGATGGACGGTGATTTGTGATCATGATATTCGACCTCGGCCTCCGCAAGCGCGGTCCCGCAACTGCTGCACCAGTAGATGGGCTTCTTGCTGCGCGTCACGCTCCCATTGGCGAAAAAGCGCCCGAGCTCTCGAGCGATGGTCGCTTCGTAGTCGTAAGACATGGTGAGATAAGGGTCTTCCCACTCACCGAGCACTCCCAAGCGCTTGAACTCCTCCCGCTGAATGTCGATGAAACGTTCCGCGTACCGCCGGCAATGACGCCGAATTTCCACTTGGGTCATGGTGTGTTTCTTCGAGCCCAGTTCCTTGTCCACCTGATGCTCGATCGGCAGGCCATGGCAGTCCCAGCCCGGGACATAGACCGCGTCAAAACCGCTCATCTGCCGCCCCTTGATGATCATGTCCTTGAGGATCTTGTTGAGGGCGGTTCCCAGATGAATGTGCCCGTTGGCATAGGGCGGGCCGTCATGGAGGATATACGGAGTGCGTCCCGTGCCTTGCTCCCGCAGCTGGTGGTAGAGCCTCATAGAATCCCATTTGGCAAGAATCTCAGGCTCGCGCTTGGACAGATTTGCTTTCATGGGGAAGGCAGTCTGGGGCAAATTGAGGGTTTCCTTGTAATCCATGTCTCGTTCCCCCCTCATAGCACGGGTCGACGCGCGCGAACCGGCGCATCCGGTTGGTTGGCGGATTTTCTTATCCAAGAAAGGGATTTCCTCTTAGCATACCACATCCACAAGTCAAGCGCTTAGGCGGCGCGTGAAAAACAAAAAGCCCCTCCGGCCGCCAATCGGCGGTCGGAGGGGCTGCTTCGCTCACCTTCGAAACAGGGCCGCGGACCCCGTGGAAGGGTCGTCGACCCGCGTTTCAGCTGGCTCCGTCGTTCCCCCAATCATAGCTCGGGGAACGAAGATCGGGCGAGATCCCGGCCCGTGCGCCTCTGAAAAATGGCTTCAGCCACGCACCAGGTTCCCGCATGTTCGGTTAGTACATTCCGCCTCCCGGAGGCATGCCGCCCATCGGCATCGCGGGTTCCTTCTCTTTCGGCTTCTCGGCGATCATGCACTCGGTGGTCAGCATGAGTGCCGACACACTGGCGGCATTTTGAAGCGCCGACCGCGTCACCTTGGTCGGATCGATGACCCCGGCGGCAATGAGATCCTCGTATTCGCCCGTTTCTGCGTTGTAACCGAACGCTCCGTTGGAGCTCTTGAGCTTCTGGACGACCACGGAGCCTTCCTCGCCCGCATTGGCGGCGATCTGTCGCGCAGGCTCCTCGAGAGCCCGCTTCACAATATTGCGCCCCAGCTTCTCATCCCCGTCCAATTCGAGCGCCTCAACGGCAGCCAGGCAGCGCAGGTAGGCCACACCACCACCCGGAACGATGCCCTCCTCCACCGCCGCGCGAGTCGCGTTCAGGGCGTCCTCCACGCGAGCCTTCTTTTCCTTCATTTCGGTTTCCGTGGCGGCGCCCACGCTGATCACAGCCACGCCACCCACCATCTTGGCCAGGCGTTCCTGCAACTTCTCACGGTCGTAGTCGCTGGTGGTCTCTTCAATCTGTGCGCGGATCTGCTTCACGCGGCCTTCCAAAGCCTTGCGGTCACCGGCGCCGTCCACGATGGTCGTGTTGTCCTTGTCGATACGGACCGTCTTGGCACGACCCAGATCCGCCAAGCTCACGTTTTCCAACTTGATGCCCTTCTCCTCGCTGACAACCTGGCCGCCCGTGAGGATGGCGATGTCTTCCAGCATGGCCTTGCGGC
>CAZGQL010000060.1:0-638 GCA_964527905.1 uncultured Syntrophobacteraceae bacterium | reverse complement strand
AATCCCGGGGCCTTGACCGCACAAACATGGAGCGTTCCGCGCAGCTTGTTCACAACCAGGGTCGCCAGGGCCTCGCCTTCGACATCCTCGGCGATGATGAGCAGCGGCTTGCCCATTTTGGCGATTTGCTCGAGAATGGGCAGCATGTCCTTCATGTTACTGATTTTCTTCTCGTTGATGAGGATGAGGGGCTCATTGAGCACCGCATCCATCTTTTCGGGATCCGTCACGAAATAGGGGGAGATGTAGCCACGGTCGAACTGCATGCCTTCCACCACTTCCAGGGTGGTCTCCATGCCCTTCGCTTCTTCGACGGTGATGACGCCTTCCTTGCCGACCTTATTCATGGCTTCGGCGATGATGTTGCCGATGGTGGGATCGTTGTTGGCGGAAATGGTGCCGACCTGAGCGATTTCCTTCTGATCCTTCGTCGGCTTGCTGATCTTCTTGAGTTCGTCCACGACCACCTGAACGGTCTTTTCAATGCCGCGCTTGAGCGCCATAGGATTGGCACCCGCCGCCACCAGTTTGGAGCCCTCGTAATAGATCGACTGAGCCAGGATGGTCGCCGTCGTGGTGCCGTCACCGGCGACATCACTCGTCTTGCTGGCCACCTCCCGCACCATTTGAGCACCCAT